>JBQTIW010000253.1:0-13603 GCA_052387735.1 Gemmatimonadaceae bacterium | reverse complement strand
CGCGTTCCCGCAGTTTCTGCTCGCGCTCGGCGAGACGGTGCGTCCGCACCTGCGCCTCGTCCTGCGACGCGGCTACCTCGCGTTCACGCACCGCCATGTCGCGATCGCGGGTTTCCAGGGCGGCGAGCAGCGCGTTGACGTCGCGTTCGACCGTCGGCAGCCGCTCTTCTGCGCGGGCGATGACCTCCTCCGGCAACCGCAATCGGCGCGCGATGCTGAGGCCGTACGACCGCCCCGGAATTCCTTTGATCAGGCGATAGGTCGGGGCGAGCGCGGCCGCGTCGAACTCCAGCGAAGCGTTCACGATCCCCGGGACCTCGGGAGCGAGCTCCTTGAGCGCGCCGAGGTGCGTGGTGGCGATCGTCATCGCCCCCCGCGCGGTCAAAGCCTCGAGGATCGCCCCGCCTAACGCCGCACCTTCGAGCGGGTCGGTGCCGGACCCCAGCTCGTCGATGACCACCAGGGATTCGTCGGACGCGGACCGCAGAATCTCCCCCAGGTTCTTGAGATGCGCGCTGAACGTGGAGAGGCTGGCTTCAATCGACTGCTCGTCGCCAATGTCTGCGAAGACGTCATCGTAAACGGCAATCTCGCTCCACTCACCCGCCGGCGCGGGGATGCCGCTCTGCAACATGACCGAGAACAGCGCAAGTGCCTTGAGCAGAACCGTCTTGCCGCCGGTGTTGGGGCCAGAAACGAGCATCGTGCGCTCGCCCGGCTCCATGACCAGGTCAAAGGGAACCACCGCGATTCCCTGAGCGAGAAGGAGGGGGTGTCGCCCATCGAAGATCTGGAACCCCTGACCCGGCGGGCGCAGGCGGGTGGCCTCGCACTGGAAGTGCAACGCGTATCGCGCGCGGGCGTAGAGGGAATCGAGCTCCACGAGCGCGTCGAGAGCGGCGCGCAGCTCGTCCGCGAGCGGACGAATGGCGTCGCTCAACGCGAGCAGGATGCGATCGATTTCGCGCAGCTCCTCGCCTTCGAGCTCACGAATGCGGTTGCAGGCTTCGATGGCCGCCGGCGGTTCGACGAACAGGGTGGCTCCCGAACCGGACGCATCATGGACCAGTCCGCCCACGACGCCACGCGCTTCACGCCGAATGGGAATGACAAACCGTCCGTTGCGCACGGTCACGGAGGCGTCGAGCACGCGCTGGTGCGGCTCGAGCTTGTGCATCACGCGCTCGAGGAGGGAGACGAGCTCCCCTTGCGCGCTGCGCAGCTCCCGGCGGATGCGGCGCAGCAGCGGCGAGGCGTCGTCACGCACGGTGCCGTCGTCATCGATCGCGCGATCGATCTCCAGGTCCGGGTTCTGGTGCGAGGGAAGGCGGACCCGTAGCGGCTCCAGCACCGTGCGGGCGAGCTGCGGCTGCCGCGCATCACGCAGGGATTCACTGGTCAGCCGTGCCGCGCGGAGGAGCTGACTGACGTCCCGCAGCTCCGTCCCCATGAGCATCGTCCCTTCGACCCGCAGCTTGGCTATCGCCGGGCGGACGTCGCTGAAGGCCTGCGGAGCCCAGCCCTGCTCCGTCGCCACCATCGCGCGCATCGCCGTCACGCGGGTGAGCTCGCGCTCGCTCGCCGCGCGATCCTCGGCGGGCCGCCGATCCCGTACGGCGGCCGCACCTAACGAGGATGCGGCGTGCTCCGCCACCACGTCGAGCACCGACGCGAACTGGAGGACGGAAAGGGCGTGGAGGTTCACGATCGGGAGCGGGGAGACGCGTACACGGCTAACGGGTAGGCGAGTGATTCATGGAACGGAGTGACGGGCAGACGTTCCGGAGCGCAGCCCGGCCGAAAGCCGCCATCACCGCGACGCGCCCTTACGCGTTCATTCGCTTTGCTGGCGCTTCCCTTGGACGAATCGACCCACGCCTCACCCGGGGGGCCACTTCATGGATCGTCCCCCCAGCACGTGCGCATGGAGGTGAAAGACCGTTTGCCCCGCCCCCGCATTCGTGTTGAGGACGGTGCGATACCCCGCCTCCGAGATCCCTTCACGCCGGGCAACCTCGGCCGCCATGAGTAGCACGCGACCGAGCAAGTCGGAATCTGACGCCGTGTCGAGCGTGTCGACATGCTGCGCGGGGACGACCAGCACATGAGTCGGCGCCTGCGGATTCACGTCGCGGAAGGCCACGCAATGCTGGTCCTTCATGACAATGTCGGCGGCAATCTCTCCGCGGACGATGCGGCAGAACAGACAGGTATCAGACATGCGGTGTCGCCTCGGCAAGCGTGGAGCGAACGATCGCCAGGCCGGCGATCGCGGCCGTCTCAAAACGTAAGATGCCGCCGCCCAGGGAGGCCCGCACGAACCCGGCCTGCGCGAAGGCGGCCAGCTCCTCGTCTTCAAGCCCCCCCTCGGGCCCCACGGCCAGGGTCACCGGGGTCCTCAGGGCCAGGCCCATCAACCCGGCGGCCTGCCGATCCAGCACGATCCGCGATCCGTCAGCCGGCAGCGCGGCGACCGTGCGCTGCAGCGTGGACTCCGGGTACAGCGACGGAAGCCACACTCCACCGCACTGCTCGAGCGCTCCGGTCATCCGGGCTTTGACCCTTCCGGTGAAGGTGGGCCCCTCACCACGTGGCTTCACGCTCCGTGATCGCCGGTACATCACGGGTCGCCAGCTCGTCACGCCGAGTTCCGTTGCTTTCTCGGCCAGCCATGTCATGCGGTCCTTGTCGGCAATCGGGACCAGCAAGTGCACGGCGGGCGGTGGTCCGGTGACCGACAAGCTGCCGATCTCCACGGTGACGGCCGGGGTGAGACGCACCAGCGTGCCGATCGCTCGGTGTCCCTGGCCGTCGAGGAGTGCGATCCGCGCCCCCACACCGAGGCGGCGCACGCGCACGTGACGTGCCACGTCATCGCCTAACGAGACAGCGGTCCCCGGCGTCAAAGGCTCCTCGGTGATCAGAAACGAGGCTATGGTTTCGCGATCGTCACGCTCCACCAGACGTCCTCCACGTCGTCTTCCCGCACGAGCCATCCGTCCGCGTCCAGCGCCTCCAGCATGGACGGACGCTCGTCCACCAGGATGCCGGAGAGCACCGCCAGTCCGTTTGGCGTCAGCGCCCCGTGCATGGCCGGCAGCAGTTCCACCAGCACGGAGGAGATGATGTTGGCAGCGATCAGGTCGACCGGCGCGACGAGCGGGAGCAGGACACCCGCGTCCCCCTCGAACACATGCACGATGCCCTCCACCTGGTTGCGCCGCACATTTGCTTCGGCGTTCGCGATCGCGTCGCCGTCGTACTCCAGCGCAAACACCCGTGAGGCGCCAAGTTTCGCCGCGATGATCGCCAGGACGCCGCTCCCGGACCCCAGATCCGCGACCACGAGGCCGGGACTCATGAGCCGTTGCAGCAGTCGAGCCGCGCTCCGTGTCGTCGGATGGTCGCCGGTGCCGAACGCCATCCCCGGATCGATCACCACGGTTCGCGCCGGGTCGAGACCTTCGGTGAGCCACGGCGGCGCGATCGTGATCGCGCCGAGGTCGTGAGCCGCCAACCGATCGCGCCACGCGACGCTCCAGTCGGTGTCGTCGCTCTGCCCAACGTCACAGGGCGCCGCCGGCGCCGCCACGCGGACGGCGGCGACCACCGCATGCATATCGGTGTCCGGCGGGAAGTGCGTGACCAGGCTGACCCCGTCTTCGTGGACCCCCTGCGCGCCGGCGGCAAACAGCGCCGCCAGCACGGCCTCCCGGCGGTCCCCCGGCTCCACGCGGAGCGAGGCCCACGTCACGCGCCTAACGCCTCCTTCATCTTCGACCAGAATCCCTTGGAGCGTGCCTGCTCCGGCGGTGTCTGCTGATGCGCCATCAGCTCGACCAGGAGCGCCTCCTCTTCTTTCGAGATCCGGTCCGGTGTCCACAACTGGACGCGGACGTGCAGGTCGCCGATGCCGGACGCGTTCACCTGTGGAAGCCCACGGCCGCGCAGGTGGATCACCTGCCCGCTCTGCGTTCCCGCCGGAATCCGCACCGATAGGCGGCCGCTCAGCGTCGGCACGTCGACGTCGGCACCAAGCACGAGCTGCGGGTACGCCACCAGCACTTCCGTATACAGGTCCTCGCCATCGCGCTCGAACCGCGGATCGTCGATGACGTCGAAGACGATCAGCACGTCACCGCGGGGACCACCGCGGGGGCCGGCGTTCCCGAGCGACCGCAGGGTCATGTACTGACCCGACGACACGCCGGCGGGAATCTGTACCGGAATCGTGTGCTCGCCGCGCATCCGTCCCTCGCCGCGACACTTCTTGCACGGCGCCGTGACCACGACGCCCTCACCGGAGCACATCGGGCACGGCACGACGGAGACAAACTGCCCGAAGAAGGAACGCTGCGCGCGCCGTACCTCGCCATTGCCGGCGCACGTGTGACAGGTCGCCGGCCTCGTCCCCGGCTCGGCCCCGCTGCCGGCGCACTTTTCACAGGGATCCAGCAGTTTGACCGTGAAGGTCTTCGTGGCTCCCGACGCGACTTCGGCGAGCGTGAGCTCGACCGTGATCTTCACGTCCTGACCGGTGCGCGGTCCGTTGCGCCGGCCCGCCGCGCTGAACAGGTCGTTGAAGCCGCCGAACGCACCGAAGTCGCGCATGAAGATGTTGAGCGCCTCGGAGAGGTCCACGTGCTGGAAGCCTGACCCACCGCCGCTTCCCCGCAGACCGGCTTCGCCGTACCGGTTGTAAACCGTGCGCTTGTCCGCATCACGCAGCACGTCGTACGCCTCGGTAATCTCCTTGAACTTCTCTTCCGCTTCCTTCGAGCCCTGATTGCGATCAGGGTGCCACTTCGTGGCGAGCTTCCGATACGCCGTCTTGATCTCGTCGTCGCTCGCCTCGCGGGCAACGCCCAGCACCTTGTAGAAATCAGCCATGTAGAAAGAACCCTTATTGCAGGATGTCCGAGACCAGCACCGACGTGTGACGCACCAGTGCGATCACCTTGTCGTACGGCATGCGTGTCGGGCCAATCACGCCAATCACCCCCGACAGCGCGCCCACCGTGTACTCCGCCGTCACGATCGTAAACGGTTCCAGCCGCGGATCGCCGTGTTCGTTGCCGATGGTGATGGAGATGCCCGGAGACGCGCTGCGCGTGCGCAGCACCTCGGCGAGGTGCGTCTTACGTTCGGTCAACTCCAACAGTTTGCGCATACCATCGCCTGTCGTGAACTCCGGCTGCTCCGCCAGGACGGACGCCTGACCAAGCACCACGCCGCTGTCCTCCGTTCCTACCGGCAGGTCGAACAGGGTCTCACCCTCCTGCACGAACACGTTGAGCAGCTCATGCGCACCCGACGTGGCCGCCGTGTCGCGCAACCGGTGACCTAACGAAGACCGAATCTCGCGCAGCGTCAGTCCCGCCAGCCGCTCGTTCAGCACCATCATCACTTCGGCCAATGCCGACTCCGCCATCTGACCCGCAACCTCGACGAAGATCGTCCGGACTGCCCCCCCCTCCAGCGTGAGCACGAGGAGCAGCCGTTCCTGGGAGAGCCGGATCAGCTCCAGGCGCTGGAGCCGGGCGTTCTCCAGCCGCGGGCCCAGCGCGACGCCCAGCTCCTGTGAGACGATCGACAGGCTCTGCGCAGCGCGGCGCAGGATGATCTCGATCGCCGAGGTTCCCGATCCCGCGAGGTGCTCGCTCAGTCGATCCACCTCGGCCTTGGCCGACCGGGGAGCACGCATCAACGAGTCTACGTACAGTCTGTAGGCGATGTCCGTCGGGACGCGACCCGCAGAAGTGTGGGGATGATAGAGATACCCCTTCTCCTCGAGGTCGCTCATCGTGTTCCGGATTGTCGCCGGGGACACGCCAAGGCCAAACCGTCGCGAGATCGTGCGCGATCCCGCTGGTTCCGCCGTTTCGACGTAGCGTTGAATGACCGCTTCGAGGACTCGTCGCTCTCGATCCGTGAGTTCTGGAAGCGCCATAAGTTCAAACCTAGTAACGACTTCTGTGCTCAGTCAAGGCGGCAGCCAGGGCGTCGAGCCGGAGCCAGCCAGTCGGTGAGAGATGCAAACGTCGGTCCGCCACCACGGCCCAACCCGCTTCACACCAACGACCTACCAACGGTTCGTCGCGCTCGGACCACGGCACGCCGCGGTCCGTGCGGAGCCCCAGATAAACCTCTTCGATCATCCGCTGATCCGGCCGGAGCTCCTCGCTCCCTTCCACGGGGTCGCGCCCAGCGGCCAGACACGACTCCCAGGCCACCAGCTCCCGCACATTCCACCGCCGCCGTGTGCCCTCGAACCCATGTGCAGAAGGACCAAGTCCGAGGTACGGCATGGCGTTCCAATACGCCGAGTTGTGCACAGCTCGGCTGTCTGGCAGCGCGTAGTTCGAGACCTCGTAGTGCTGAAAACCGCAAGCCGTGAGCCGCTGATGTGCCGCCAGAAACTCCCGCTCATACGAGTCCTCACCGGCCGCGGCGACTTCTCCGCGCGACTCCCAGCGCGCAAGGGGAGTACGTGGCTCGATGGTGAGACCGTAGCACGAGAGGTGTGGCGGTCCGAGCGCGATGGCCTGCTCGAGGTCGCGCTCCCAGTCACGGGTGACCACAGCTGGCAACGCATAGATCAGATCGAGGGAGATCGCTTCGATCCCCTGCTCCCGGATGACCTCCACCGCCCTGACGGCATCCTCGACGGAGTGCACCCGATGCATCCACTGCAGCACACCCGGGTCGAAGCTCTGCACACCTAACGACACCCGATTGATGCCGGCGGCCCGCCAGGCGCGAACCGCAGCGGCGTTCACGTCTTCCGGGTTCGCCTCGATCGTGGTTTCCGCGCCAGGGGCAATCGGGAACCCTTCGAGCAGGACACCCATGAGCCGAGCGACGCCCTCGGCGCCGAGCCGCGACGGCGTTCCTCCGCCCAGGTAGAGCGTGTCCAGCGCGACGGTTGGCTGCTCCAGTTCGCGAATGCGCACTTCGCGCGCAATGCTGTCAGCGAACGCTGCCGCCGGAACGTCGCGCCTGACGGCGATCGAGAAATCGCAGTACGAGCAGCGACGGGCGCAAAAGGGAACGTGGACGTAGACGTGGCGATACCGCATCGATCATGAAAGCTAGCCCAGCGTCGTTAGACCGGCGGAGCGGTGGAGCGGACCACTCCGCCCGGATCGACGTCGGCCAGGCCCCACAGGGTGAGCGTTGCGAGCGCTCCGGCCAGCGCAGCGGGCGCCAGCCCGCTCGCCGCAATCAGCTCGTCAGGCAAACGCGGCCCCCTGCGGAGCAGCGCTAACACGAGGCCCTCTTCCGTGGACAGCTCCGCTCCATTCGCGATCGATTCCGACCGCTGGCCGACGGGGCGCGAGCGCAAGCGACCACGCGTGGTGAGATCCGCGAGTCCGATCAGATCAGCCACGGAGGTAACTACCTGACCGCCATCACGCAGCAACAGGTTCGAGCCGGCAGATGTCGGCATGTCGACTGGTCCCGGAACCGCAGCGTGCATCCGGCCGAGCGCGCCCGCGACACCTGCGGTGATAAGTGCGCCCGACTTCACCCCGGCCTCGGTGACCAGCACCAGATCCGCGAGCGCCGCGATGATTCGATTGCGACGCGGAAACGAACCGGGGTGTGCGCGTGCGCCCGGCAGCGCTTCCGACACCACCAGCCCTGCTTCCTCGATGCGACGGTACAACTCCAGGTTCTCCCGCGGGTAGGGCACATCGACTCCCGTTCCGAGCACGGCGATGGTACCGCCGTCGCCGTCCAGCGCGGCGGCGTGGGCGTGCGCATCCACTCCCCGCGCCAGCCCCGACACCACGGCGATTCCCGCCCGAGACGCTCCCGCAGCCAGCATCCGGGTAATGCGCACTCCATACGCGGTAGCCTCGCGTGTTCCCACGATCGCCACCGACGCCCGCGACAACAGTTCCTCGGCGCCTAACGTGAACAGGACGGGGGGCGGATCCTCGAGTGCCCGAAGCAACTCCGGATAACCACCGTCGTCGATCGCCAGCATTCGCACGCCCCGGCGATCAGCAGCACGCGCCGCTTCCCTTGCCCGAGCAAGGGCATCCGCCGCGACAGCGGTATCGAGGCGTTCCACCGCTCGCTCGTACCCGCCGGCCTCGGCGACTGCCCGATGAAAGCCCGCAGCGCCCGTCCCCCTCGCGCATCGCAGTACGAGGGTCGGGGAAACGTCGCGACTCGCTATGGCGTGTCTCCGTCGGCGGCGGTGAGCACTTCGCGACTGCGCAGGTCGAGCAACTGCGACCACCACGCGGCAAGCAACGAGTCGAGACCGGTACGGGCGGCCGCGCTCACCGCGAACCGTCCGAATGTGCCCGGTGCCGCGATGTCCGGAACGAACTCTTCACCGAGCAGGTCGAGTTTGGTGAAGACCACGCAATGCGGCTTCGCCGCGAGCTCGGGGGAGTAGGCGGCGACCTCGCGGCGCAGCTGGTCGTACTCCGCTTGCCAGTCCAACGCGTCGATCGAGATGAGAAACGCCAGGATGCGCGTGCGTTCGATGTGCCGCAAGAACTGCAACCCCAGTCCCTATCCCTCGTGCGCGCCTTCGATGATCCCGGGGATGTCGGCGACGACGAAGGTGCGATGGTCGCTCAGCGGCACGACACCGAGGTTGGGCGACAACGTGGTGAAGGGGTAATCGGCGATCTTGGGGCGCGCGGCGGACACAACCGAGAGCAAGGTGGACTTCCCCGCGTTAGGTAGCCCGACGAGGCCGATGTCGGCGATGAGCTTGAGCTCGAATTCGAGCGATCGTTCCTCGCCTTCCTCACCCGGTTGCCATTCGCGCGGCGACTGGTGCGTTGAGGTCGCGAAGAAGGCGTTGCCCTTGCCACCGCGCCCACCCTTCGCGACCACGAGTTCCTGTCCGTGCTCCAGCACCTCGCCGATGAAGGTGCCGCCGGCCAGGTCGCGCACCACGGTGCCTGGCGGCACCGGAAGCACGACACCCTCCCCCGAGCGCCCGGTCCGATTGCTCCCCTGGCCATGGTCTCCGCGCTCTGCCGACCAGGCGTCGCGATACGTGTAATCGAGCAGCGTCGTGAGGTTCCGGTCACCGACGACGACGACGTCTCCACCGCGGCCGCCGTCTCCGCCGTCTGGCCCCCCCATGGGCACGAATTTTTCTCGGCGAAACGACGTGGCGCCGGACCCGCCGGTGCCGGCCTTCACCCGAACGACGACGCGATCAATGAACATTGGAGCCTGACACGCGACTGAGCAGACTGTGATACCGATCGAGATCATCGCGCGCGATGAGTGGTGCCAATGCGTCCAGGGTGCGGCGCAGCTCCTCAGCGTGCGATCCCGCGTGCAATGCCCCGTGAAGGTGCGAATGCAGCTGTCGATCCTGGCGAGCCGCGGCACACGCCGCCACGACGCACAACTCGCGTCGGCGAAGATCCAACTGCGGACGGGAAAGCACCTTGCCGTAGCCATCGACGATCATCCACGCGTCGAGTGCCGGATGCAGGGAGCGGATGTTGCGCCGGAGCCGCTCATAGAACCGGCCGTACACGACACCACACGTGTGCTCACCGCGTTCCGCCCAGACAGACGCGCTGGCGTAGTCCTCGCCTTCATCATGGGCGGGAGCCGCGCGCCCCGACGTCTTTCGCCATTCGCGCGCGGCATTCAGCGCACGCGGAAAACCCGCGAAGAGATAGGATTGCAGAATGACTTCCTCCACCCATTCAGGACGCACAGCGACCGACGCCCGGAGGACGTACTCGCGCATGGTCGCCTCCTCGCCTCCGGCCACGGCGGCCGCGAGCTGCACGAGCGCAGCCATCTCGTCATCGAACACCGACATGTTAAGGGCTTGCGTTGCGGGGTGCGTCATCGAATTCGCGCCGATGGTACCATTTCGTTGCGCGCGCTAGGCATCGACCGCCCGCACATCCCCGACGACCTCACCGCGGGTGTTCTTGACGCGGGTCCGCGCGAAGTCCTGCAGACGGGTCGGCAGTGGATCGGGGAGGGCACCAAGCAGCTGCAACAGGCGCAGCACCGCCGGATACTGTGCGCGCGTGGCGCCGTCCTCCACCTTTACGGTGCAGCCGAGTCCGCGATCCAGCACGGCGACGGAATGCACCCCTTCGGCACCGATCTTGGGAATCACGTTGCCCGACGTTTCCTCCACGACTAACGAATCGAAGCGATCGGATCCGCCGAACAACATCGGGCGCGTGCGGATGGCTCGCGCAATGCGAGCGGGGATCTCATCGCCGCGCGTTGCGCTGAGACTCAGCATGGCGTAGGCCCGGGACATGTTCGCGATGGGCAGGCCGAACACGACGACGCCACATCCGTCGACGCCGAGCTCGATCTTGTCGGCGGGCATTCCGGTCCAGCGCGCGACGGAATCGAGCGCCGCGCTCTGCACCGGATGTCCTGCGCGTTCGTACCCTTGCGTCGGCCAGCCGGAGAGGTGGGCGCGACCGAGCATGGCCGCATGCTTGCCGGAGCAGTTGTTATGCAAGCGACGTGGCGCGGATCCGGAGTCGCGCACGGCTCGCGCCCCGCGTTTCGACAAGGGTTCGTGTGGACCACAGGCCAGATCGCCCTCCTCGAGACCGATCGACTGCAACATGCGAGACGCCACGGCCACGTGTTCAGGTTCTCCGCCGTGGGAGGCACAGGCGAGTGCCAGTTCCTCGTCGCCCCACACGAGCTCATCAAAGCCACCCGTTTCGATGAACGGCATGATCTGGAATGGCTTGGCGCACGAGCGCCATGGCGAGTGCGTGAAGGGGTCGCGCGCCACTCCGATCAATCCATTGGTGGCTTCCCACACGGCCGCATGCACCCGATGCCGCGACTCGATCATGGTCCCGCGGCTGACGATGATGTCGAGTTGATAGGTGTGCATTGGAGCTGCTGGCGGCTGCCACCGGTGGAGGCTTGGAAGATAGCAGGGGCGAGCGCGTGAGCGGGTGAGCAAGTGACGCGAACCACAGGGTACCCGGTTTGCCCGTTCGCCCGTTTACCCGTTTACCCACTCACCTGATTGCCCTTACCTTCCCCGCCCATGACCAACTCGACCGCGCACCTGACGCGAGATCGTCTGAAAACGCTCCTTGGCGACATGCGCGGACGACGCATCGCGATCGTCGGCGACGCCATGCTGGACGTGTACCTCCACGGCGATATCGAACGCATTTCTCCCGAAGCCCCGGTCCCGGTGGTGCGGGTGCGGGACCGCAGGTTCGCACTGGGAGGAGCCGCGAACGTTGCACAGAACGTGGCAGCGTCGCTCGCCGAGGGCACACTCGTGGCGGCCGTGGGCGACGACGGCTCGGCGGATCGTCTTCGCGACATGCTGCGGGCGATCGGCTCGGGCGATGGGGCGCTGTTGGCAGTGGCGCGACCGACGACGACCAAGACGCGCCTGGTCGCGCGGTCGCAGCAGGTGGTGCGCTTCGACGAGGAGGACGACGAGGATCTCTCCGCTGACGACATCGGGCGCCTCCTGCCTGGACTGGAACGGGTGGTCGCTGCAAGCCATGCCCTGGTGCTCGAGGACTACAACAAGGGTGTGCTGGTACCGGCGGTCATCGAGCGAGCGATTCAGGTGGCGCGGGCCCGCGGGATTCCGGTGGTCGTCGATCCCAAGTTCCGGAACTTCTTTCAGTATCGCGGCGCGACGATCTTCAAGCCGAACCGCCGGGAGCTGGAGTCGGCGTTAGGCGCCGCGGTGCGACTCGAGGATGCCGGTGCCTTGCCAGCGACGTTGGCCCGCCTCGGTGCCGATCATTTGTTGTTGACGCTTGGGGAGCGCGGCATGGCGCTCGTCTCGTCAGGCGGCGCCGTGCATGAGATCTCCTCCGCGGCGCGCGAAGTGTACGACGTGGTCGGCGCCGGCGACACGGTGACGGCGTACCTGGCGACCTCGCTGGCCGCTGGTGCGAGCGCGCTCGAGGCGGCCGTGGTGGCAAACCTTGCGGCCGGCGTCGAAGTGGGGAAACTCGGTGCCGCCACGGTGACGCCCGAGGAGATCCTCGACGCGTACGACGCCGCATAGGCGGCGCGGTTCCTCCGATCGCGCGGGGACGCTAGTTTCCGGGCGCGGGCCCTTAGCTCAGCCGGTTAGAGCAGCGGACTCATAATCCGACGGTCGCAGGTTCGATCCCTGCAGGGCCCACTGGGCAGTTTCTTCGGTCGAGGCATCAGTCAGTTCCTCGTGGTGGGGTAGGTGGTGGGCTCGCTGAGCGAGCGCCGAATCGCGTCCGCGGCGCGCCGCGACTGCTCGATCCGGGCATAATCCATGGTCATCGTCGGGTCGTCGTGCCGCGCATGCGCCTGCACATCGGCGAGCGACGCGCCGCCGTCCAGCGCCAGCCGAATGCTCAGGTGCCGGATGTCGTGCAGTCGAATCTCCGGCCGACCGCACGACAGTGCCGCCCGCTTCCAGTGCATACGGACCCATCGGTATTGCCGCGGCGCCGGGATGCCAGCCTCAATCCAGTGCCAGTCATCCTCGTGTACTGCCACCGTCGCCGCGCTGCCTAACGTCTTGGTTCCCGGGACGCGCACGAGAAACTCCGACGCGTCGAGATTTTCCTTGCCGCAGCGGAAGTACTCGCCGCCCTCGCCTCCACGCATCGCCGTCAGCAGCAGGGACCAATACACGGGGCGGACGTGGACCGGAGCCTTGGCCACCATCTGACGAAAGAGCGCTAGCGAGAGGAGCGCGAGACGGCCCCGCGGTTCCTTCGCCTTCGGGATCTTCGTCATGATCGCCCGACGCTGCGGCGCGTAGACGTCGCCGTAGTAGATCGTCAGGCAGTGGGAGAGCATCCGAACCATGTGGTTCCAGTCCGACGCGCTGCCCACCCACTGACCGCGGAGCGTCGACCAGTTCACGACGAACAGCGTCTTCATGGACGCCGTGTCCCCGAGCACGCCAGTGGCTTTCAGCTTCTTGGCCGAGAGTCGGTAGCGCTCCTTCGTCCGCTCGCCTGCGGTGCCGAGATCGATGCACGATTCGAGCACATCCCAGAGATTTCGACGGTCGGTGATCTCGCGGAGCGCGTCCTCGCTGTAGAGTCGCCGCTCGTTCTTCGCGCACACCAGGTCCAGGACTGTGATCTCGCCATCCTTAATGGCGCGGAGCATCGCGTACCGCCCGGACCGATGGAGCTCCACCAGTAACGCTTCCCGCACCAGCGCCTCGGACCGCTTCGCTGCCGAGGTCGTAGCCTTGATGCGCACAGCAACACCGTCCATCAGAAACTCCCGATCGACGGCGAAGTCGCTGCCCTTGGTCGGACGGTAGACGCTCATCAGGTGCAGACCTCTCGGCGCTGCATCAGTCGCTTGCCATTGGCGTCGGCGACCGGCTTGGAGTCGACCTTGCCGTGCATGATCGCGCCGTGGAGACATCTTGCCTTCTCCGCTTCGTGCATGTATCCGATCTGATCGACACAAACCAGTCCTTCGGCCGAGGTGCCGTCGTTGAGGTACAGGATCTCCCATTCGCGATCGGGCCACTGCGCGAGCAGATCAACACCACACGCGTATGGCTCGTACATGGTTTCCTGGTTTTGCCGTCGCGAGTTCTCGCTGTAGCGCGTTGGTGTCTTCATCGCCCCTCAAC
>JBQTIW010000252.1:0-11780 GCA_052387735.1 Gemmatimonadaceae bacterium | reverse complement strand
ATAGCGCGCAAAGCCGCCGGTGAGCACGAGTGCGCGGTCGTCCTCGCCGATCCGCCCCGCCGCATCACCGACATATCGCTGCAGCGTGCGTATCACCGCGGTGATCCGCCCCGCCGCGATGGTGGCGCGCACGGGCGTTCGCCTGGGTTGCCACGTCGAGTCCATCGACGCTGCCACCGAGCGCGCCTCCACCGCCGCCTGGGCGTATTCCGTGCGCGCCAGCACCTGCATGACGACGACCGCCGACAGGACACCCCACAGCAGGCAGGCGATGAGCCCGATGCGCCGAGCGACGACCAGGGACTCCGTCATCGCGCGAGGATGCGATCGATGCGCAGCGCGATCTCCCGCGCCGCGTCAGCGACGGTCCGACCCTCGATCACCACCTTGTCGATGATCTCCGGCAGTTGGGCCTCGACCTCGCGGAATCGGCCGATCCGCGCGCCCCAGGGCGGCCGCCCCGTGATCACCTGCCGCTCAAAGGCACTCGCCAGGCCTAACGAATCAGCGGCGGCGAATGCCGCCTGCACGGCCGGCATCGCCGACAGCTCGAGCCCGGCGGCCAGGCGCACTCGTTGCGCCTCCGGGCGTGACAGCGCGGCCGCGAGCGACACGGCCAGCTTGCGATGGCGCGTGTTGCGCGGGACGGCCCATCCCGAGGCAAACAACGGAGTGGCGACACGGGAAGACGGCGCACGCGGGAACGACACAACGCCGAGCTTGAGTCGACCCGTGGCCAGTTGACTCCGGATGTTGGGGATGAGCCAGTGGCCACTGGGCAGCAGCCCCAGTCTGCCGCTGTAGAAGAGTCGTGACTCGTTGCCGGTAACTGCGCGGAAGGCGTTGGGTCGTGGCGCGACCCGGTGGGTGGTCACCAGGGACGTGAGAAACTCGAGCGCGGCAACACTCCTCGGCGCATCCAGCGCGCCGCTGGCCGAACGCCCATCGGCGGTGAGGATATCGCCTCCCCCGCTCCACACCATCGCCTGCCAGGCATAGAACGGGCGCACGACAGCGGTCCCCCACTGGTCGATCACGCCGTCCTCGTCGAGATCCTTCGTCAACGCCTTCGCGGTGACCACGAACTCGTCCCAGGTCCAGTGGTCGGCGGGGTAGGCCAGTCCCGCAGCGTCGAACAGCGCGCGGTTGTAGTAGTAGACGAGCGGGGAGAATCCCTTGGGAAACGCGTACACCCGGTCGTCACGCGAAAAGATCCCCAGCACGTTGGGGTAAAAGTCCGCGAGATCGAGTTCGACGCGCGATGCAAAGGGTCGGAGGTCGAGGACGACGTGCGCGTCGACGAACGCCGGCACGTCGATGTTGTCCATCAGGAACACATCAGGCGGCGACCCGGAAACGATCGAGGTGATCACCTTCTCCCGGTACTCCGCCTGGTTGCTCACCAGTTCGTTCTCGACGCGCACGTTGGGATGCGCGACTTCGAACGCACGAATCGCGGGGAGGTCGAGCGCGCTCTCGGCGGGGCTCTGCCAGGACGTCATGCGCAGGACGATGGTTGCCTCGCCGCCACCGCACGCGGCGAGCGCGAGGAACACCACACCAGACCCCCACCTCATGAGCGACCTTTCCCCGACAAGCGGCCCGCGGCGTCGAACACCAGCACCTGTTCCCTGTCGACCTCGAGACACACGGTCCCCTCGGCCACAGCGGCGGTTGCCCCCGGAACACGGGCGAGGAGCTCCAGCCCGGTGTCCATCCGCAGATGGACGATTGATTCGGGGCCTAACGCCTCGACGAGCGTGACCGTGGCACGCAGCGGGCTCTCCTCGCCGGAGAGTCGAAGATGTTCCGGCCTGATCCCCACGGTCGCATGGGTGGCGGGAGGGGCCGCCACATCCAGCGTGATGGGGCCAATGAACTGCTGGCGGCTCCCGTTCTTCTCGATCCGGCCCTCGACGCAGTTGATGCTGGGGGATCCGACGAATCGGGCAGTAAACAGGGTGGCGGGCGTGCCATACACCTCGAGAGGGGCCGCGCACTGTTCGAGCTTGCCCTGATGCATCACCGCCATGCGTTGCGCCATCGACATCGCCTCCACCTGGTCGTGCGTCACGTAGATCATGGTGACGCCGAGCTGGCGGTGGAGCCTGACGAGCTCCGCGCGCGTGGTCGCTCGCACCTGCGCATCGAGGTTCGACAGCGGTTCGTCGAACAGAAAGACCGCCGGCTGCCTGACGAGCGCCCGCGCCAGCGCCACGCGCTGCCGTTGCCCCCCCGACAGCTCCCCAGGACGGCGGTCGAGGTGTTCGGCGATGCCTAACGACTCGGCGACTTCCCCGACCAGACGTCGGCGCTCCGCCTTCCCGATCCGGCGCATCTCCAGCGGAAACGCGATGTTCTGCCCGACCGTGAAGTGCGGATACAGCGCGTAGTTCTGAAAGACCATCGCCACGTCGCGCCTTCCGGGCGGGAGATCGGTGACGTCTTCTTCGCCGATCAGCACGCGACCGGAGGTTGGCGACTCGAGACCGGCAATCATCCGGAGCACCGTGGTTTTGCCGCATCCCGACGGCCCGACCAGGACCACGAACTCCCCGTCCTTCACGTCGAGCGTGAGGCCCGCCACTCCTGTGCTCCCATCGGGAAAGCGCTTCACCAGCTGCTGCAGCTTCACCCCCGCCATCAGACGATCCCCGCGAACGGCATCGCGCGCTCGTCAGGCGGCTGGAAGACCAGCGAGGCATTCGGAGCCAATGGCTGGAAGTCGCGCGGGCTGTCACTCGAAGCGAACGCGATCGCTGGTCCGCTCAGGTGCGAGATCGTAACGGAAACGCCTCCGGCACCCCGCCGCCACCGGCACGCAAGGCGCGTTTGCCCAATCCGCAGCCCGTCGAGCGTGAGGGTACCGAGAACCGTGGGAAGCGCGGTGCCCACGACACAGCGACGGGCCAGGGCATCCGGCCGCACACCCGCGAGCCCCGTCACTACCGGGATGACGCCCATGGCCGCGGACCACGCCTGATCCGAACAGACACCGGCGCGGACCCCCGTGTCCCCATGCAGGACTTCGGCGAACCCCCCGGTTCCTCCGGCAATCGCCGCCGCCGCACTGGTCATCGCGCGCTCCAATCCCCGATCGAGATTGCCCAGGGTACACTCGGCGAGCGCGGCCCACCCTGAAAACAGCGGCCAGACAGATCCGGCGTGGTAGGCCGTGGGGTCATAACGAGGATGGTCCGAGGGAAGCATTCGCAGCCCCCAGGGCGCAGAAAACCGGGGCGAGCCGAGATCAGCGAGCCCGGCAGCCGTCGACGAGGCATCGACGCCTAACGCAATGGGCGCTGCCGCCATCGCCGTCAGGTCCGACGCCAGATGGCCCGCGGCATCCCGGTGCAGGGCGAGACGTCCGTTGTCGAGGCGGAGCCCGTCCAAACCGACCAGCGCCCTTCGGAGCGCCTCGCGAATGCGCGCCGCGAACATGTCGTCGCCGATCGCGTGGGCGAGCGGCTCGAGTCCTCGCAAGGCGTCGACCCACACCGCGGCCACGTAGCTCGTAACGGCTCCGCCGCCGAGTGGTCCCATCTCGATCCACCCGTGCCCGACCCCGGTGTTCTCCGGCAGGCCGTCACCGTCACGGTCGCAGCGTTCCACAAAGTCGAAGGCCCGCAACAGCGGTGACGACCAGGCCTGCAGTGTTTCGCGATCTCCGGTCCATGCGGCGTATGCCGCGACCGCTCTCAGGAACAGAGGGGTGGAGTCCGCTGCATCGTAGTGCGCCGCGCCGCTCGTCGTGAGCTCATGGACGATCTTCCCGCTCACGTCGGCCGTTCGTGCCAGGAGATCGATCGCCTCGCGTGCCTCTTCGAACATTCCGGCTGCCAGCAGGGCGTCCACCGACCAACAGGCATCGCGCCCGAAGAACCACGCATAGCCGGGCCTGGACGCGTTCCACCCGGACCGGCTCGCCGCGTACCCGGCCATCAGTCCCGAACCGGTCGCCGGCGCGGTGGCGACGAAGGCGGCGAGGCGAGCACAGCCCGACTCCCATGCAGCATCGAGGTTGGGGAGATCGCTCGTCAGGCGCACCCGTCGGGTGCGCACATCATCGAAGCGTCGTGCCTGCTCGCGTACCGCCTCGTCCAGACCGCGCAGCGAGAGGGAAAGTCCCCGAGTTCCCTTCACCGAAGCACGAACCGCCACGCGCAGCGCCTGTCCCGGTGCCGATCGGAAGCGCAGCTGAGGGGCCGCGTCGTCGTCAACGAGCGCGACGTGCGCGATGCCATCGGCGAAGAGCACGACCGCGTGCTGTCCGTCGCATCCCGAGACGACGACGGTTGCCCGCTGCCGTTCATGGCGAATTTCGGTGCGCAGTGGCACGAGCGCCTCAGCGGGATAGGGCCACTGCAGTCGGAGCGGGACGCGAAGCTCCAGAGCGATCGAGGCATCGGGGACGTCGCCTAACGGCGTAACCGCATAGTAGAACTCCGGTGCGAGAACGGCGCCAGCGATCACTTCGCGCCAGGCCTCTCCGCGCTCGTCAACGAGCCGGCGTTCGACATGGCCGGCAGAGACCATGCAATCGGTCGGGCGCAGCACGACATCCCGCGCAGTCAGGCGCAGCCCTCCATCCATCACACAGAGCGGATGGAGCCAGACTTCCTGGATCCCGGTCACGGTACCGCCCACGGCGAGTCCATGACGCGTCCCCAGCGTGATCGGACGCTCGTCCGGCGCCGCCACCTCCACCGTCGGGGCGAAGGGCGCCCGTCCCTCCGGCGCGGTTATCGCTCGGACCTTCGGCAGCGGCGCAACGGGCGCGTGGCGCCGTTCCGCGCGAGGCCACGCGGCGCCTGTCTCGACGGCTGACCGGTGCACACTCACGTATCGGAGCGCGTTCCCGATCAGCGTGTCGCGCTGGAGATCGAGCAGACGATCAGTCGCTCGAAAGTACAGGTTCGCCCCGAGGCATAATACCCGACCGGCACCAACCTCATACTCCCATGCCACGGCGGTTGCCGCGTCGAGATGCACGTACGACCGATCGACCGCGATCACGGCCCCGTCCGGCCAGCGCGGTCGCTCGAACACGGCACGCGCGAACACGTCGCCGTCGCGCGCCGTCCACGTGAACGTTCCGCGCTGCAGCCCGTCGAACAACGGATGATCACCCCAGCCCTGAAAGCCGCGAATGTGCGGATACTGTGGCCAACCGTGAAAGGCGGCGGGCCAGCACGGATCGTCGGCGTGACGCCACCGTCGCGGGACCTCCACACGCGGGGGCTCGCCGCGAGCACCGAGATCGTTCGCCAGCGGCGTAGCGAGCAGCGACAGCACGAGCCCTGCCCCCCGTTCCACTGCGCTGGTCAGGGCGGTCTGCACTGCTGTGCCGAGTTTGGGAACGTCGCTCCCCGCGTGACACCACAGGAGGCGCGCGGTCTGCAACGCCGCAGCCTCCGCGGCGTCCGCTGCGACGCATCGCACATCCCAGCCTCGCTCGCGCGCCCAGGACTCCGCGGCGACGTTCTCGGCGTCTGCATGGGTGCAGCCGAGCAACACCAACTCCATCTAGCGCGCAATCTCGATGCGGTCTCCACGGCGGCCCATCCGCAACTCGGTGTCCACGGTCACCGTGAGGAAGTCGGAATCCAGGCGCACGCTCACCTCGCGGTCGTCCACGCGCACGCCGCGTAACTCGAACGACTCCACATCGAGCGGCAACGGATCCACGATGATAGCCTGGCGCGTAATCTGGAGTCCCGCGCAGAAGCGGATGATCAGATCGGCCACCCAGGAGTGCTGATAATCGTCGATGCCCCGGTACTCCGAGGCGGCACCGGTGAACGGGTTGTAGTGCTCGAAGCAGTTGGCCCGTTCGAGATCGCCATCATGGAACATCATGTGCACGAAGCGCTGCAGCAGATGGCCGGCGGCACTGCGCAGAGCCGGGCGGTCGGGCGACGCCCATCGGCCTAACGCCTCGATCAGGTGGCTGTTGGTCATCGGCCACACCCGGCCGTTCCACGGGCAGACGTGCCGCTTCCCCTTCCACTCGGCGGTCGCGCTGAACAGCGGATCGTCGAGCGCCGACGACGGCACGGGGTACTGCGTCCAGAAACGTGAAGGATTGAGCAGGTTGCGTTCCAGCCCTTCCACGTGCGCTTCGGTCGCGAGGTCGGTGAAATAAGGGTAGAAGCAGACCGCGGCGGCGACATCGGTGCGGCGCATCGTCCGCGGATCCACATCGGAGAACATCCCGCGAGCGGAGTTCCACATCTGGGTGCGAACGGCACGCGCAGTCCGCGCGGCATAGCCGGCCCAGTGGCGCGCCTCACCGTCGGCCGCAACACGAGGGGCCAATCGTTCGAGCGCGCGAAAGAGACAATACGCGTACACCGTCACATCGATGCCTTTGAGCCGGATGCGGTTTTCCCAGCCATAGGCATCGGCGCGCGAGTCGACGGCCTGATAGCGCGACATGTACTCCTGGCCCGTCTCGTACTGATCGACCACATCGAACATCCCGGTGGCATCGGGATCGCGCGTGGACACGAGCCACTCGGCGTGTCGGGCCAATCCGGGGTAGCGTTCCTTCGCGAAGTCATCGTCCGGCCGCAGCAGATCCAGCGCCTCGAACGCATCCCCCCAATTGGCGTGATAGAAGTCCGTGCCCTCGAGGTGGTTCACGTACACGCGGCCGTGTAGTGCCCCGTCAGGCCTCTGGTGGTCGAAGATCGTGCGGAGGACGCCGCGCGCATGCTCGGGGTCCCGCATCCAGCGCAGCTCACGGACGTGGCACTGGGCGCTGTACGTGATCGGCATGTGAAAGACGCCGATGCCTTCGCACACAGTGGGCGAGCGGTAGTTCCCCACGCCGCCCCGGATGCTATTGAGGAACAGGCCATACCAGCGATACCAATAGTAGCGCTCGAGGTAGGGATCGGAGCAGGTGAAATGCGGCACCGCAGCAAAGAACTCCCGCCAGCGACGTCGGCTGGCGCGGGCCAGCGGCTGTGTTGGCAGCGGACGTCCAGCGCCCACGGCCGGCAGCCCGATGGGCGTTTCCGAGCGCGGTGCGTTCACGGCGGCCATGCCTAACGGCGTCGCCGATCGGCCACCGCGCAGGGCATCGTCGGCCGGGGCCACGCGCATCGCAAACGACACCGCCGCCTCACGTCCAGAGCGCGGTAACGCGGCGTGCACCCCCGCATACAGGAAGCCGTCGGTCGTGATGCCCTGCAATCGCACCTTCGACGGCAGGCGATCGCCGACCCACTGCTCCGCAAACGGGGCAAAGCGCCAATGCGGCTGCAGTGCGCTCCGCTCGCTCAGGGAAGCCCACCAGCTCGACACCTCGCCCAGCACGGCGAGCTCGAGACGAACGTCGAGCGTCACGTCGCGGCGATCGGTGAGCTGGCGCGTGAACCCCAGCGCGCCATCCCAACGCGCGCTGCCGACGTCGAGCTGTCGCGTGTCCTGCGCGGTCCAGGCGACCGCGTGCAGCGACATCGGCTCCGCCGACCGTACCGTCCATTCGGAGCCGAAGATCCCCTTGGGCTGTACCGAGCGGACCTCCCGCGCCGTGATGCCTCGTCCCAGGTCGTACTCCACCGTGAGCTCCGCTGGGGTCCATCGGCGCGCGGTGACGCGCAGTGGGAGCTCGCGCCCATCGTGATCGAGCCACGTGACGGTGAACAGGGGGCCGACCTGATACTGGTAGATCGTGGCCTCGTCCCAGAATCCCGGCGTGTTCAGCCATACCGGAAAAGAGGGGGCGAAGATGATGCCGTCTCCGCTCCCCAGGAACCACTTGTCATCGCGAGCGAGGAGCTCGATCGGATCCATCGCGTGTCAGGCGAGCTTTGAGATCTCGGCCATCACTTCCGAGTTCTCACGCTTCGATCCGGGACTGTCTTCGAGATGCGCCCAGCGGATGACGCCCTGTTTGTCGATCAGAAAGTACGCGCGATTGGAAAAGAACTTGTCGGGAATCAGGGTGCCGTACTTCGTCGAGACTTCGCGCTTGAAGTCGCTGAGCAGGTCGACCTGCATTCCGTACTTGGCCTTGAACTCCTTGAGCGCGTAGGTCGAGTCCACACTGATCGGGAATACACGCACATCGTGCGACGTGAACTGATCGAAGTTGTCGCGCATCTCACAGAACTCGGCGGTGCACACCGACGAGAAGGCGAACGGGAAGAACGCGAGCAGCACGTTCTCCTTTCCCCGTAACGATGAGAGCGTGACGGGCTGCCCCGAGGTGGACGCGAGGGTGAAGTCCGGCGCGATCGCGCCCGCCTGGGGTGCCGTGGTTGAGGCTGACGTGCTCATGAGGAAGGACCGGTATTGGCGCGGGCGGAAAGCTAGCGTCGCGGGGAACGGGCGCACAGGCGCACGGGCGGACAGCGCAGGCGATTGAGGCATGCGGATATCCTGCCTTCTGTCGTCCGCGCGCCCGTGCGCCAGTCCGTCCGTTACGGCGCTATTGGCGTGCCGGCCAACCCCACGCGCTGCGCCAGTTCGCGAAAGCGCGGATGCCGGCGCACCTGTGCGAACATCGGCGAACCCATTGGCTCCGACGAGAAGTAGCCGTCATTGCGCATCGACCGCCAGGTTGAAGGCCCGCAACGCGGCGTCCTGGTTACCGAGTGCCGTGAGAATCTTGGCCTTGGCCGGCAGGACCCCTGGCCGATCGCCACGACCGAGCTGGGCCATCAGCTCACGTGCTTCGCGCTCGCGCCCAGCGCCCGCCAGCGCATAGCCAAGGGAGCCCATGACTGGTAGCAGCCCAGGCGCGAGTCGACGTGCCTCCTGGAGCTCGCTGATCGCTTCGTCGAACCGGCCACCATAGGCGAGGATGGTTCCGAACATGAACCGGTCACGGCTTAGGATGGATCAGCATCCAGCGCCTTGCGTGCCCGCTGCACGGCGCCTTCGATGTCACCACCGAGCGCGCGTGCCACGGCATGGACGGTCGCGATCACCACTGACTCGCGGTCGAGGTTCTCGGCGCGCGCGAGCGCCTGCTGTGAAGCGGAGTAGTTGCCGGTGAGCAGTAGGTTCTCGCCCAGCCACTGCCACGCCGCTCGAACCGGTACCCCGTCCCGAGTGCGCGCTGCAGGCGCCCGAAGAGCGCATCGGCGGTGGTGAGGCGAGGATCAACCACGTCGGGTGACGATCGGTCAGGGGATGGGGTTGCCCGAAACATCGGACCTCCCGGATACACGCGCGCCCGGACCTCCGCAAGCAGAGCGCCCGGGCGGCGACAAGCCCTGACGGGGTGACGAGTGGAGCGGACCGGGATCGAACCGGCGACCCCCTGGTTGCAAACCAGGTGCTCTCCCAGCTGAGCTACCGCCCCTCTTTTGGGGAGCACTAAGGATAACCGGTCGAAAGAGGCACGTCATCCAACGCCACGCTGGCGCCCGGTACCGCTGACCGCAGTCCGATCGGCCGTCAACCGGGTATTTTAGGCAAGCCGCCCGCACCCGGCATCTGCCCCGCCGTTCCCGCTCAACTCAATCGCTCCCGCCCGATGGCGAAAATCACACTCCGCTGTCAGTTCTGCGATACCTGGAACCGCGTCGACCCCGCCCGCGCCGACGATCGACCAAAGTGCGGAAAGTGCGCCCGTTTCCTCCTCATCGACCGACCATACCCCCTCTTCGAAGACTCCTTCTCCAGAACCGTGGCGGAGTCGGAGATTCCGGTCTTCGTTGACTTCTATGCCGACTGGTGCGGCCCCTGCAAGGTGATGGCGCCCGCAGTCGACGAGCTCGCCGCAAAGAACAAGGGCAAGGCGCTGGTGGCCAAGCTCAATACCGATCAGGCGCAGAAGACGAGTCAGTCCTTCGACATCCGCGGCATTCCGACCAGCATTGTGTTCGTGAATGGAAAGGAAGTCGCCCGGCAATCGGGGGCGCTCCCGCTTGCCGCCCTGCAGCAGCTCCTCGATCGGGCCGCCGCCTAACGGGTCGCGGTCGAGTCGCTGCCGCGTGCCCGCGCGTCAAACGCGCCCTGCGAGAACGCTTCGGCGATCGCGCCGGCGATGTCGGACTGCGCAGTGAGCAGGTCGTCGCCGGGGCTCTCGTAGACGTCGGACCAGATGGTGAACCCGTCGGTGGCGCTCACGAGCCGCACGGTGACGCGCAGTCGGTCGCTGCTGTGTTGGACGGTGCCTTCCACGTACATGTTCAGTCCGAGCTTCCTGGCCACCTCCGCGAGCGCTGCGCCCTGCTTCTGAGCGGCTGCAGCCGCCGTTCGCGAGATGACGCGCACGCTCGGCAGGCCGGCGAATGCGTTGGTCAAGGCCTCAGTCATTCCGTCCGCGATGTAGGCGTCCGTGGAGTCGCGCGAGATGCTAACGAGGGGGAAGACGGCGAGTCCTACCGCGCCGGATGGCACTACGATCGGAGCCGGCGTTTCGTCGGCGTTGCCAGCATCGCTGATCGCATACCAGCCCGCCGCGGCCACCAGCATCGCACCCACGAGTGCGGCCGCTCTCGTCCCCATCGTGCGACGACGCCGCGACAGCACCAGGCTTGGCGTGGACGCCGACGCCACCTCGCCACTCACCACCGCCGGATCGTCGAGGAGGGTCAGCAGCTCAGTCGCCGACTGCGGGCGCTTGACTGGCTCCTTCTCCAGACAGCGAGCAATGAGCTGCTCCAGCGCCACCGGTACGTTGTGGCGAAGGGCCGAGAGTGGCTGCGCCGCTTCCACCAGATGCGCCGACATCTGTTCGGCGACCGTACGTCGGGCGAACGGCGGCTGGCCGGTCAGTATCTCGAAACCCGTCGCTCCGAACCCGTAGATGTCGGCGCGGTGATCCACATCGGGATCACCGGCCACCTGCTCGGGCGACATGTAGGCCGGCGTACCTAACGACATGCCGGCGCCGGTGAGCGTGCCGTGGGGATGCCGGTCGTTCTCCCGCGCCGAGGCGAGCGCCTTGGCCACGCCAAAGTCGGCGACCATCGCGGCGCCACCCGCCATCAGCACGTTGTCGGGCTTGATATCGCGGTGCACGATGCCGCGTGCATGCGCGAACGCGAGCGCACGAGCGATGTCGCGCAAGATCGCCACTGCATGGGGAATGCCCAGCGTGCCTTCGCGTCGCAGCATCGTCCGCAGCGATTCGCCATCCACGAACGGCATGACGAAATACGGAAGACCATTCGCTTCGCCAGCGGCAATGACCCCAACGATATTGGGGTGCTGCAAGTTCGCCGAGACGAGGACCTCGCGACGAAAGCGCTCTCGCGAAATCCCCTCGAGCACGTCTTCGCGAAGGACCTTCACCACGACACGCCGCGCCAAGCCAATGTCGGTGGCGACGAACACGCGCGACATCCCACCACCACCGAGCTCGCGATCGATCTCGTACGACGCCCCGAGCGCGCTCTGCAGCCGGGCGGCGAGCGTATCGGTCGATGGGGAGGTGGCGTCGTATGGACTCATGAACTTCAACTTAGACAACAGAACACCTGTGAAGGATGCGCAGAAACGCGACGGCGACGGAACTTCGCATTCCCGTGACGGAGCTTCGCATTCCCGCGACGGAACTCCGCATTCCCTACGAAATGATCCCGCCGTAGCTTCCGCGGCGGCGGCGACAGAACAGCCCGTTCCTGCGCGCGCGCCTCCTGCCCTACCACGTCACACCCTCGGCTATGTCAGACCGTCGCTCTTTTGTTACGCGGCTCAGCGCCGGGATCGCAGCGTTCGGTACCGCCGTCGCCAGCTCGCCGGCCCGCGCGAACGCCACGGCGCCTCCCCAAGGGGCGTGGAGCCCCGAACGCCACCGACAAGACGACTGGTTC
>JBQTIW010000251.1:0-5092 GCA_052387735.1 Gemmatimonadaceae bacterium | reverse complement strand
GGCGGCGATGGCCTTGAGGACGAGCAGGGCGAGCGTTCCCTGGAGGATGTCGTTCCTGGTTCTGGGCACAACCCCTATATAGCTATGCCTAGGTACCTACGTCAAGAATCGACGAGAATAGTTCGCGTGGCTGTGCTCGGATCCGGCGGCTCCCATCGCGTGTTCAGTCCCTGACGCGCTCGGTATAGCCGTCGCCGACGTACATGCGGACCACGCGCCCATTTTCCTCGGCGAAGCGCACCACCTCCCCCACCGCACCGCCTCCCACAGGGGCAACCACCTTGAACCGCCCGCCGCCTAACGGCTCGAGCGTGGTGGGGAAGTCGAGGCTCGCCCCGTTCGGAGTGATCATCACGAGGCGGTCCTTGAGCGCGACGATCTGCTGGTCCCCCCATGCCCCGCGATACAGGCCCGCGAAGCGGGTCCACGACGGATCCCAGGCCACCACGACTGGCTGCGGCACAGCTACTTTGGCCACCGCTTCCCCGACCGTGTTCATCAGTTGACGCGCGATGTCCCCAGGATCGGAGTCGTTGGTGTTGGTCAGCACGATCACGCCGACCTTGCTGTCGAGCTGGATTGACGTGTTGGTCGTATTGCCCAGGTACCCGCCCCCGTGGCCCACATACGTCTTGTCGCGGAAGCGGTTCACACCGAAGCCGAGTCCGGTCCCCGAGGTCCAGTTGTTCTCCAGCGATCGTACGCGGTGCATCTCTCGGAGCGATCCCGTCGAAAGAATCTGCTGGCCGCCGCGAGCGCCCTTGCGGAACTGCGCCGACACGAACTTCGCCATATCCTCCACGTTCGACGTGAGCCCCGTGGCCGCCCCCATCCCACGCGCATCGATGAACGGGATGACCTCGCGTGATCCATCGGGCATCCGCCGCCCGTAGCCGACCGTCAGCCCAGGCACGTTCTGGTCGACGCTCGACGCGTCCATGCCTAACGGGCGGAAAATGTTCTCCTGCAGGTATGCCGCCCACGACGTGCCGCTCAGCTCCTCCACGACCATCCCGGCGATCGTGTACGCGAGGTTCGAGTACTTCCAGCGGACAGCAGGCGCAAACGCCGCCTGGCGGTCGCTGATGAGCTTCCTGATCTCCTCACCGGTGGGAAAGTCGTTCGATGACCAGTGGTCCCCCGCCTCACGAGGGAGCCCGGAGCTGTGCGTCAGCAGCTGCTCGATGGTGATCGGGCCGTCGTCGTCACCGGCCGGCTTCACCTTGAACCACGGCAGGTGTTTCGACACCGGATCGTCGAGCCGGAGCTTGCCCTGCTCGCGAAGCTGCATGAGCGCCGTCGCCGTGAAGACCTTGCTGTGCGAGGCCATGCGGAACCTGGTGGCGGGGGTCATCGGTGTCTTTGCCTTGAGGTCGGCAAAACCGAAGCCCTTCGCCCACACCAGCTCCTGGTCGGCGACCACGCCGACCGCGATGCCGGGGAGCCCGCGGTAAGCGATCTGCCCTTCGATCCACGCCGTAAACAACCGTTCGGCGCCGAGGACATCCGGATCGGAGACGACGCGCGACGTAGTCGACGTGGCTTGCGCTGCTGCCTGGCGAAACGGAAGAGTGGACGAGAGGAGAGTCGCGGAGAGACCAATCAGAGTGATGGCGTGGCCGAGGATTTGGCGCTGGCGCATGGGGCGTGGGGTGTTCGGGAAGCGTCAACCGTCGTGCCTCGCGAGCGCGACGTCAAGTCGAACGCACCCGAAATCGTGTGGCCGCCCTTGACTCGGCGGCGCGCCTCGGCGTACGCTCGGCCAGCGGGGAAATGATGGGCCGTGCGCTCGAATGATGCTGCTCGTCGCGGCGCACGAGACTATCCTCGGCCATGCCCGCCCAGCGACCGATCGAGCCGAGGAGCGCATTCGCATGTCCATGGCCACTGAGACCAAACGCTGGACGCTCGAGGAGGTCCACAGCCTTCCCGACGACGGCAACACGTACGAGCTCGTCCACGGGGACCTGTTGGTGACGCCCCCGCCGAGCGATCCGCACGAGACGATCGCGGCTCGGCTGACCCGCATTCTGGATCCCTACGTCGCGACGCACGACCTGGGACTTGTTTACCGCCCAAAGGCAGTCATCAGAATCGGATCCGACGTCCAGGTCGAGCCCGACCTCATGGTCCGGCGGCCGCACCCGGATCCCGAGGGAGCGTGGGAGACGGCGCCATTGCCGATCCTCGTCGTCGAGATTCTCTCGGGGAGCACGCGTCGCCGCGACCTGGGGCTCAAGCGCGACCTCTATGCCGCGTTTGGCATCCCCGAGTACTGGGTCATCGATAGAACCGTGAGGACGATCCTGATCTGTCGTCCGGGAGAGGAGGCGCTGACCCTGTCGGACGGCGTGACGTGGGCCCCAAAGGGCACGGGCGAATCGCTCGCCTTCGAACTCGACACGGTGCTTGCCTAGGCCATTCAGGTTTGCCTGGCGTTTCCTTGTCACGTCACCGGATGCGAGACCCATTTACCCAGCTCAGCATCGGTCGCTCCCCGTAGGCTTCCCTCCTGCGATCCTGGACGCCGGGCTCAACACGCTTTGTCCCACAGCGTCGCGTGATCGGCGTTTGGACTGGGGCTGCTCCCAACGATCCGGCTGCACCGGTTCACACCCTGCGCATCTCCCGGCCCACCGATCAACTCCGTCATCGGCGCGGGATGCCGCGCAACGAACGCGTGATGCGCTCCTAACGGGGTCTTCTCCGATGACCCGACGATCACGTTCTCGTCACTGATGTCCCACGCCAGCGAGTTCCAGCCGCCGAGTGTCCCCAAATCGACGATGCCCCCTCCCGCCGGCCAGAGGACGGCATGGGTCTGTCCGTTCAGCGTCAGGCTCCAACCCACGATGCTGCCGTGGCTGTTGATCGCCCGCGCCGCCCCGTGCCCGCCCAGTGTCGGGAGATGCACCGTTCCGCCGGTAGCTGTCCACTTGTAGGGAAAGCTCAGATCATCCTGGCCCACGACCACACCCTGGTCGTTGATGTCGAACGCCTGGCTGAACCGACCCGGGGTCCCAAGGTCGCGCATGCGTCTGGTCACAGGGGACCAGAGAAACGCGCGGAACGGTTGGTGCGCTTCAAACTGACTTTCTCCGACCACGAAGCCTGACGAGTTGATACCGTAGGCCACGCTGAGGAGGGCCGCAGTCCCCAGATCCTGGTGCGGAGGGATCGACACAGGCGAGAGGGGCGAGGAGCGCGAGCGCGCGGACGAAGCCTCGCCGGTGCCTCCCTTCTACCGTCGCCAGAGCTCTCGGCGGCAGCTCCAGCTTCGACGCGGCTGTTACCTCCGCGAGCAACAGGGGAAGGACCGGAGCACGCATGTGACCTCCCTCGGTTGAGACAGTGTGGACACCACATCTGTCTACTACGCGATTTCCGGCCGGACCCCGCCAGGTTGGTCCTCCAATCTTCTTCATAGGATGTCCTGAAAGGGATCAAGGCTGGACCCAGCGCGTTTTCGTCGACCACTTGCCCCCGGAATCGGTGACCTTGAGGACCTCCCACCAGCCGCGATTCCCATCGTACAGCCGTGTGATGACCGTGGGCCCGTTGATGTCCGGGTGCGGCGGTGCGTATGGGTCACTGTGCCACTCATGCCACATGATGCGGCCTGCGCGATCATCCTCGCGGTCCTTGGACGTACTGGTGAGCGTGCACACGCCGGCACTCGCGTTAGGTCCGTTGGGAACACAGACGTATGTGAAGCTGGCGTTTGGGCCGCGGTTTCCTGGTCCTTGAGGTGGCCTGGGAGGAAGCGGCGGTACCGGAGGTTGCGGGGGCGGCGGCCCGGGAGGCGGCGAGCCGGCAATGGCGCCGACGTAGAGGAGGAGGTTCGGCGTCCCCGATGGGTTGCCGGTGATCACGTTGGGTGTGGCCTGGGACGCGAGGGCGACCTCGACCTGGGCGGGGCTCGCCGTAGGGTGCACCTGGAGATACAGCGCGGCCGCTCCCGCCACGTGTGGCGCGGCCATGGAGGTGCCGCTGATGGTCCTCGTCGCAGTGCCTGTGCCGATCCAGGCGCTCTTGATGCCGGCACCGGGCGCGTAGATATCGGTGCATCGGCCAAAGTCGGAAAAGATGGCGCGCGCATCGCCGGATGTACTCGCGTTCACGGACATGACGCCATGTCGCCACCCCGCGCGCGCCGGTGACACCTGACAGGCGTCGAGGCTCGAGTTGCCGGACGCGACGCTCGTCACGACTCCACTCTGCGCGAGATTGATCGTCGCCAGGTCGGCGGCTGCACTGTACGCACCGCCAATGCTGGCGTTCGCGACCGCGGGGAGAATCCGGTTGCGACTGACCCAGTCGGCGCCGGTGATGTAACCGGACCACCGTCCGCCTCCCGAGCAGTCGAGCACGCGCACGGCGTGGAGCCGGACACCCTTTGCCACACCATACGTGGTGCCGCCGACCGTGCCAGCCACGTGCGTCCCATGACCGTTGCAATCGATGGGCAATCCACCAAACACGCTGAAGCCAGTCCCTAGTCGGCCCGTGAATTCCGCATGTGTCGGGTTGATTCCCGTGTCGAGGATGTAGGCATGAACGCCTGCGGCAGTGCCAGGATAGGTGAAGCTGTTGTTGAGAGGGAGAGGTCGCTGATCGATCCGATCCAGCCCCCATGCGCCGGCCGGCGCCTGGGTCCCAACGATGGTGATGGGCCCATCCCGCTCGACCAGGCGGACTTCTGGTCGACGGCCGAGTCGTTCGGCGGCTGCCGGGCTGATCTCGACGAGGAAGCCTTTGATCACGTGTTGCCATTCGACCTTGACCGTCGCCGCTGACAACTCGGCGAGGTGACGGGCCGTCGTCGTGACGTTGGCAACGCTGTCGTGAAGGACCACGATGTGGTCGAGCGCAGTCGCTGCAATGATCGCCTGGAGTGGTGGGGTCGTCACCGGCCCAGTCGGCGCATCGGTGGCGCAGGCGGCGAGCAGCCCCAGGATGCCTGCTCTCGCGGTAAGACGAAGAGATCGCATGAGACGTTTTCGATCGAGGGAAGACGTACGTCGGCGGTTGCTGACACCGTAGGAATACGGGAACGCGATCCGGAACCCGCCACGACGTCCGCGCAGCACAC
>JBQTIW010000250.1:0-3857 GCA_052387735.1 Gemmatimonadaceae bacterium | reverse complement strand
CGCAAACCGGGCAGGCGATCTGGTATACGGGACCGGCACGATACGAGCTTCGTCGGATCGCGGAGGCTCGAGGGCGACGCAGGCGTGGACTCGTAGGGCTTTCCGAAACTGCGCTGATGAGGCCGAGTTCGATGGTGTAGCGCGGAGTGAACGACGATTCCGTGACTCGCATTCCCACGATCTCTGGAACCTTGAAGGCCTTGACCTGCTGCGACGAAAGCTCGTACGCGTAAAGCAGAAGGTTGCCCGTTCCCGCCCTTCGAAGAGAGTACGGCTCGACAAGCCTCGACTTGCCGTGGTACGAGAACTCCACCAGGAGACGGTTGGCTCCCGCGAATCGCAGGCTCTCGAGTGGAATGCCTTCGCTCCAGAGCCGAACGCCAGGCTCCACAAGCCGACGCTCGCCGCTCCTGGCAGCGACCGGTTCGACAGCCGGCGACGATCGGAGCGATGTCCTCCATCCAGATCAGGGCGGCACCGAGTCGCCCCATCCGTTTTGATCCGCCCCGATCCGACGTATCCGCGTTCCCATTCTCGACCAGCGTCGAGTTGCTCGCTGCGATGCCCTTGTCACGTTCAACGCGAAAGACTGTGTCGGAGCCGAGTTTGTTCGGGCTCCAGATTCTAAACGCCGCCGGCCCTCGTGGCCGAGCTTGGAGGGTTCCATGAGCAGGATTAGCCTGCGGTTGCCGGACTCGCTCCATGAACGGCCTCGCGAGATGGCAGCCCACGACGCCGTCTCCATCAACCAGCTGATCACGACGGCGCTGGCAGAGAAACGGGCGGCGCTGCAGGCAGAGGAGTACCTCGCGGCCCGAGCATCGCGGGGCACCCGCGCCGCCTTCGAACGTGTGCTGCGCAAGGTCAAGAAGAGGCGCCCCGCGAAGGGATATTCGCTCGACAGCGAGGACTGACGGAGAACGGTGTCGAGTGGGATTGATTGACGCCGGCGACACCATCGAACACGCAATAGAGCATCACCCGGCGGGCGTCCAACACCACGGAGGCAGAAACAGAAAAGCGCCAAGTGAAGCGGGCTTTGTCTCTCTGGCACTCGACGTCTGACCGGGCCGTGACGGCAGCGCACCACCTCTCCGTGCTCCATTCGCCAGGCTTGATGCAGTGCGTTGGTGATGCCAGGCTCGATCGCGCCCGGCTCCGCGAAACATCCTTGCGTCCCGGGGTACTGAATCGTCCACTCGGTAGCATCGCGACCGGAGCCGGACGGACGGGACCGGTTGCGTATCTCACTCGGCCGCAACAGATTAGCCTCATCGAGTTTCGCCGTGACCGCCAGAAAAACAAAGGGAACGCGCATGCGAAAGGGGGCCGCACAGGGGTCGGATCCGCGACCGTCAAAGGCGAAGGTCCGTAAGGTGGTCAAGGAGATGAGGGAGCGGCGTGAAGCGCGCGGAACGTTGCGGAAAACGCCACGCAAGGGCGAGCCCGCCTACGAGAGATATCTCGGGCATTTCGGCGATTCGTCGCATGCTACCGGCGGCGCGCGCACCAAAAGGAAGAAAGCCGCCGCCTGACGAGTGGCGAGCGACGAACGGCAGGTCTTCCTCAATGTCCCGTTCGACGATCAGTTTGCGAAGCTCCTCGACGCGCTCGTCTTCACGGTTCACGCGTGCGGCATGGAGGCGCGGTGCGCCCTCGAGCGCGACTCGGCTACCCAGGGCCGCCTCGAGAGAATCTTCGACCTGATCGGCGGATGCCGGTACGGCATACACGATCTGTCGCGCACCACGCTGGATCGCCTGCACCGCTTGCCACGGTTCAATATGCCGCTGGAGCTCGGCGTGTTCCTTGGCGCGGAGCGGTTTGGCGCGGGTCGCCACCAGCGGAAGAGCTGCCTGATCCTCGATCGTGATCCGCATCGCTACGATGTCTTCTGCTCTGACCTTTCTGGCCGGGACATCCGCGCGCACCACAATCGGGCGGACCACGCCGTGCGACAGGTGCGCAAGTGGCTGCGCGCGCAGGTGGGCCACGCGCACGAGATCCCCGCCGAATCAGAATTGGTCTCGGACTACCTCGAGTTCCGACAGGACCTGGAACTCTACGCGAGACGGCAGCGGACCACCGCTCGGCGCATCGACTTTCTGGAACGACGGGAGATTGCGCGCGAATGGCTCCTCGACCGGCAGCTGGGGTCCTGAGTTATCAATCGTCCGCCCGCGCGGCATTGTGCCTCTCCCGGTGACGTTGCGGCGCCAGACGCGACGCCGACCGGTACCAGCGCGAGAACGGGCGGGCCAGCTTCGGCCCGCCCGTCCCGATTCCACAGCGACGCTACACGAGCTGCAAGTCGCCTTCCGACATCGCGCTCCCGTTCCTGCCAGAATTCACTGGCACATCCCCATCACCAGCCGGCGTGCCCGGCTGCTCCACCGGAATGTTCTGGCGTTCGAACCGAGAGATCGTCCGCCACTCGGCCAAACGATCCGGTGTCGCCGCAAGACGCGGGTCCACCATCGCGTTCAGCACGCGTACCAGATCGCGCCCGCGCGCATACTCGCGTCGCAATCCCGCCGTCGACGCGGCACGACGTCCGAATTCCACAGCCCGCGCGTTGATCGCGTCGCGAAGATCCCCGGCGGCCTTCTGCATCCGCTCCACGAAGTCCTCGGGGAATCCGACCTCCACGAACCGTTGGCGATGCGCGCTCGCGCTTTGCGCCATTCCCTCCACGGCCGCCATCATCCCTTCGTAGTCCCGCACCTGCGGCATCGACAACGCCGCAAGCAGCGGTTCGTCCGCCGGAAAGAGCACCTTGGCCGCCGACGCGATCGGCCGCAGATACTCTCGTCTGATCGTGGCCGACAGCGCCTGCGACGTGCGCGTCCCTGCTAGCGCCTGGCGCGATCTCGCGTCCTGCTCGCGCGCATACGCCTCCAGCTTGTCGATCACTGCCTTGAGCTGCTCCACCAGCTTCGCCACGCTGCCGAACCCCACCGGCGGCGCGCTCTCCGTCAGGAAGTCCCGGACATGCCGGAACACCGTCAGGGCCTGCTTCTCATTGCTCAACATAGGCACTGCCTCCTCTGGAACGTGATTGGACGCGTAGGTACCGCACGCCAGGATGTGCGTCCGCCACCCTGGCTCGAAGTCGTTGCACGTCATCGCATCTCCAGTTCGCACGACCGCGTCACACCGCCGCACAGGTCCGCTGCCGCTCTGCACTCCCGCCTCGCGACTCCGCAGCGTCGCCTTCCACCGCTGCACTGCCTCCTCGCCGCGCGTTCTGTGGGTTCAGCGCGTTGCCCCGTCGATTTCCCCCGGCGCGCGCAGCGCAGCGTTCAATGGCCGCAGCGGCGAGACCCGATGCCTGCTATGCCGCTTGTCACGACTGCGCTCGCGCCTTCGATGACCGCTCTGCGCCTTTCCACGCCGACACTGCTCCCTGCAACGTTCGCAGCGCCGCATCGTGAGGCTGGATCGCGTCGTTCAATCGTCGCTCAGCGAAGCTCACGTTCGTACCAGCGGCTTCGCGCGGTTGCAGCGCCGCATTCCACGACGGCACAGGGGCTTTGACTCCCGCGATGCCACACCTCGCGCTAGCAGCGCCTGTTTGGCCGGCCGCAGTGCTGCCTGCGATGGTTGCAGTGTCATCGTTCGGTCCGACCTGCGTCTTCTCAAACCAACGCAGCGCCTCGCGTGCGTCGCAGCATCGATTCGTCGCACGACTGCGCTGTTTCGCGGGACAGCAGCACCGTCTCGTGGCACGGCGGTGTCGATGTCGCCGGACGCACGCATCGTCGCGTTCACCGGCTGCAGTGCCACCTTCCCGATTGTGCAGCGCGATCCCTCATCCCTACAGCGTCGCCTTCCACCGCTGCACTGCCTCCTCGCCG
>JBQTIW010000249.1:0-3688 GCA_052387735.1 Gemmatimonadaceae bacterium | reverse complement strand
GCGTTCCGGCCTTGCGCCCTATTCGGGGACGCTGACCCGCGCGCAGCTGCCGGCGGCCCAGCCGGCACAACCGCGCGATGGGGGATTCAGCTACGTGGAGGCACCGGACGGCGTCCTGTTCGAGTTCACCGGTGGTCCTGACACGCGCGACTCTTTCTCCCACGTCCATTTTTTCCACGAGCAGCCGCTCTGCGTGGCAAACTGGTACGTGCAGCACCTCGGCATGGAACTGCCGCCCGTGCGCGCCGCGAGCGGCGCGGAGTCGCCGCGCCCGCCGTGGGAGCCGTGTGATGTGCCCTACGGTGAGGCAGGCTGGCCGTCACTCGAACGCATTGGCACGATCCGGCAGCCGTCGGGCACCGTTCGCCATGGGAACGGGTCGATGTCGTGGTATCCGCGCCAGTGCGTGACCAGTCGGTGCGGCCGCGAGCAGCCACTCGTGCGCTCGCGTGGTCAGGCGCTGGATCACGTCGCCTTCACCGTCAACGGGCTCGATGCATTGCTCGTCAGGCTGCGGCGCGCGGGGGTGAAGGTGCTCGAGGGGCCGTACGCGTTCGGCGAGACCCGCGCCCTCATGATCGAGGACCCGGACGGACTGGCGATCGAGCTGATCGAAGGAGCGGGAACGCCGCCCGCAAAGGAAGCCCGCGCACGTTAGGTCGGATCGGACCTGAGCCGCACCATGTGTTCTCTACCCTCACCGTGCGCGCTTCTCTTTGGAGGCGCGGTACCGATAGATGGGAACGCTGATGAGCAAGGCGAGCGTCGCCAGGGCTGCGAGCAGTGAGATCAGCAGGCCAACGGTTCCTCTCCAACCGGTGAGATGGGCCAGCGTCGACACGCGCAGCGTCCCCTTTACGAGCGCCCAGACGACCAGGGCCATCGCGGGAATGAAGGCGGCGAATTTAATGACAGTGCTCACAATGGACGTGAGTGTGAGCGCGACGGACGGCTCGGCACCGCGCTCGTGGAGCGCGAGGTAGCGCAAATGGCACACGTCCTCCACCGCGTCGGCCACGACCGCAACGATCGGCAGCAGCAGCCATACGGCGATACCGGCGAAGGTCACTTCGAGGAACCCCCACTGGAGCTGGCGTGCCGCAAACCACAAGCCATAGCAGAGCACCGCTGCGTACACGGGCATGAACCCTATCAGATCGCGCCAGATCGCCAGCCGAACGGCGCCTCGCATGGCACGCGCCGCTGGGCCCTGCGCCCGGTCTTCGACCCAGCCGCCCCACTGGCATTCGAGCTTCTTCCGCCAGTCCTCGAGACACGTGCGCACCTTGCCGGGCGTCGCACAACGCTGGAGGGGGAAGATCGAGCCGAGATTGGCCCGCAACATTGGCGCACCGACCCAAGCCAGCGAATTCAGGAAGTAGAAGAGCGCGATCTGCAGCAACAACAGCTCACCGGCTAGCGTGGCCTCCGCGGCCGGTGACCCTGGCGAGGGAGGGGTGTGCCCCACCAACGGCGTGAATACCTGACCAAGCAGCCGCCCGGTAAACACGACCGCCGGCACCGCGACGAGGGCCGCTGCAACACCGCCGAGCACACCCTTCAATCCCGACAAGTGACGCTTCCAGGGGGCGCCGTCAAACACGTTTGCCGCCGCGACACCCACGCCGGCGAGGACGGGGACGCCCCACCAGCGCGCGCTCACCGGCTCGGCGTTGGGATTGATGAGCGGCCACGCGAAATCCCAGGCGGTGGACCAAGAGTCTGCGTACCACCCGCCGGCCCAGAGGTGCACAAACGCAGTGATGGCTCCGCACGCAAAGAGCACAAACCCGATCGTGCGTGTCCAGTAGATGGCATCGAGCAACGCCTGGCGCCACGCGCTCGTCCGTCCCACCGCGATGGCAAAGTTGGTGCGGCTCTCGCCCCAGTCGACCAGCGCGAGAGCGAGGGCCGCGAGCCCCAACCACCAGACCGAAAGCGACCAGTCGCTGGCGTTGAACAGGGAGTGCATGGCGACCAGACCGATGGCCGCGAACGTCCCCCAGAGCACGAGGACCAGATGGGCCGACGAGCTCTCACCAAGCCAGTCGTGCGCCATTCGCCACGAGGCAACGGCCTGGAGCTCCCCTTCATTCGGTCGCGGCGTTGGTTCAGCGTGAACGCGCGGTTCGTTTCCGGCGAGCTTGCGCTTGGCGTACGCGAGGAGATTCGGCGGTCGGTAGCTCGGAATCGCGTGGGCAAACGCGAACACCGTGGGGTCGATCTGTTCATTGATGCTGTACAGCGAGAACCCGGGCGGAGTCTCCCGCTTGCCGTCATTCCCCTTGATTCCCTTTGTGCTCGCCCGAACCTCCGGCACCGGATCGATCGGGCGATAGTATCGTTTGCCACGGATGATCTTCGTCCAGAACGGCTTCGCGAACGCGGTGTACGAATCCTTGGGCGCTGGCGGTTTCTCGTTAGGCGCTGCCGTTCCCGCCAGCACCTGGCGGAGCGGCAGCCGTTCCATCTCCGGTGCCGCGTAGATGTCCTCACATTCCAGCCCGGCCTCCTTGGCTCCTTCGAGGAGCCACTGGAGCGGCAGCTGTGCAAACTCGTTATCGGGGTACCCGCCACCGATATTCGAATGCGCACCGACGAACCAGCGCTGTGTGATCCTGTGGCGCCACTTCTCGTGGGACTTGACCCAGTGCTCGGCTGGGTTCTCGTCCTTGAAGGTCTCCAGCTGCCGGTCGTCCTCTTCGTCGCCGTGGCCAACGAATTCCAGGAACGGAGTCGGGGCGAAGCTGCTGCGGTGTTCATCCAGTGCGGACGCGTGACGGCAGTTCTGGATCAGGGATGTCGGCCGCATGTTGTGATGCATCGCCATCTTGCTCTTGAGGCCCGGGATGGCCAACGCGTCCAGGCCAAGCGCCCCCACTGTGTCGTAGACGCCGAGGAAGGTGATGCGCACACGACGCGACCAGGTCACGAGGAGGCGCTCGGCGGGCGCGAGGCTCCCCGGATCCACGAGCAACCCGGGGACGACCGCGCCCTGCCCTGACCGCGGACGCTTTTTCTCGAGCGGCTCGATGTTCCACGGATCGCAAATCAGGTCGTTGATGCGGCGGCGCTCTGTCCACGGTTGGCCAAAAATCCTTTCCCAGACGCCTGCGCCACGTTCCCGGGCGCGGCCGAGAATGCAGTATTCCTCCCAGAGCTGGTCTACCGATATCGGCGCTCCTCTCCGCAACAAGCCGAAGGTCGAGATGAAGCCGACGAGCGACCGCGCGGTGAACGCGCCGCGACTGAAGCCAAACACGTAGATGTCGTCGGGCTCCCACGCGTCGTCGTGAAAGTTCTCGACGAGCCAGTCGTAGGCCTGGCGGACATTCTCCTCGAGACCGAAGCCAAAGGCGCCACCGGTGATGCCGTCCACCACCCCCGTGCCGACGCCTTCATCGTAGTACGTCTGCTGGGTGACGGTGCTGTCGTCCGACGGCACCAACGCGTTGAGTGCCAGAGCGAAGTGGTGCAACACGTTGGTGCTGTCGTCCTTGTTGTTCCACGTGCCGTCGAGGCACAGAACCAGCCGTTGCTTTTTGCGCATGGGACCGCGGCGGTTGGGGGATAGCGCTGCGACGAGTTGTCGGAAACCGGAGACGCTGTCGATCGAGGTACACCGCGGCTGGAAGATGCAGTACGTGGCTCCGACGGGGGAGAGTGATATGCGCGGCCGACCTCCTCA
>JBQTIW010000248.1:0-19298 GCA_052387735.1 Gemmatimonadaceae bacterium | reverse complement strand
GCCGGCGCTGGCTCCCGCCGACGCCCGCACGGCCGCCGCGGCGCCCTGAAGCAAACCCCCGCGTTAGGCGCGGGCGACGGGAGGGTCGTGGTGGCGTTCGCGGAACCGAGCCGCCTTGGCCCGGTTACCACAGGTGGCCATCTCGCACCACCGCCGCCGGCCATTGCGCGTGTGATCGAGGAACACTCGCGTGCAGCGCGCATCGCAACAGCGCCGGACCCGCCCCAGTTCGCCACCGATGAGGGAGTCCGCGGCCGATTCGACCACGGGGATGATCAGCCCCGCGAACGCGTCCCCCACGGGCACGAAGCTGCGCATGAACGACCCGTCGGACCGCGGCTCGAGCCGCCGGGTGCCCGCGGAGCGGCCCAGCACGCGATTGATCTCGCTCAGGGCATCCCAACGAGCCTTGTCGGACTGTGCCCCTCGTTCGGCCAGCGCGCGCAGCGCGGCCCGCGTGCGGCGCGCCTCGACCAGCGCTGCTGCCGCGCCCGCGGGCTGTTGCTGGGCGCGCCGGCGCATGCCGGCGCACCGTTCGTGGTCGAGCGTCCCCGTTTCCTCGAGAAAGTGCACGAGTGCGTCAAAGTCGCGCAGCAGGTCGGACCTTGCCCCGCGACGGATCTCGTCCGTGTTGACGAAGTCGAGCCAGAGCCGCTCGCCGATATGGGTGAAACGGCGAAGCGTTCGCTCGGTGAGCCGGTCGCGCGAGGGGTCGAGCATGGCGGTCCTAGCTTATCCGCCGACACGGGATGGAGCAAGGCGAACGGCCGCGAGTGCTAGATTGTGTCACACTCCCCGCTCCCCATCCTCCGTCATGTCCTGGCCAACTGCTTCCCGCGTCCCGCGCGTGGCCGTGGGGTCCGCCAATCCGGTGAAACTGCGGGCGGTCGAGTCTATCGTTAGGCACTGGAATCGGGCGGCGGTCGTGCATGGTGTTGTTGTCGCCTCGGGAGTCCCTGACCAACCGTGGGGCGACGGCGAGACGATTCGCGGGGCTCGCGCCCGTGCGCTGGCAGCGCGGGAGCGACTGCAGTCGGACCTTGGCGTGGGCATTGAAGGTGGCGTCGTCGACGTCGAAGGCGAGCTCCGGACATGCGCCTGGGCAGCCATCGCCCTGCCTGACGGCCGGACGTTCATCGGCGGCTCGCTCTCCATGCCGCTGCCGGCACAGGTCGCGGCGCTCGTGCGCGACGGCTCGGAGCTCGGTGTGGCGATGGATGCCGTGTCCGGCGGATCGGACACGAAACGCGGAGTAGGCGCCGTGGGTATCTTGACGGGTGGACTGATCGATCGACAGCGCGCCTACGAGACCATCGTCGCCTACGCGTTCGCGCCACTCCTGAGCGCGATGCTGTACGAGTCACCAATGCCTCGCCCCGTATGAGCAGAGCTCCGTTCGTCATCCATGAGTACGTGCGATGGGGTGACGTGGACTACGCCGGCATCATCCGGTACGACGCGTACACGCGATTCATGGAGCTGGCGGAGTCCGAGCTCTTCCGGTCGCTCGGGATCTCCTATCGCGAGTTCGTGGATCGCTTCGACTTCGGCATTCCCCGCCGTGCGATGCACATCGATTTCGAATCGCCGCCCACGCTCGACGAGAGGCTCGAAGTGGTCGCGTACATTTCCAGGGTTGGCTCCACGTCGCTGACGCTGAACTTCGATTTCTTCGGGGATGGCGACGCGCTGCGGGCCAGCGGATACCTCGTCCTCGTCTGCGTCGAGCGCGGGGCCATGCGTGCCCGAGCCTGGCCCGGGGATTTTCTCCAGCGGATCGAGAAGTACTGCATGACCCAGGACGACGCGCGCGCAGCGCGGGGAGCTCCCGCGTGAGCGGCACCTCGGACACCTACTTCAGGAAAGGCTTCGGGCTCGGGGCCGCGGTACAGCAGGAACTCGACGCCGCGTACGCGGGCGCGATCGTCGACCAGCTGCGCGCCAACGGCGACCGCCTGACAGTTGGCGACGTCACGGTGCGCCTGGCCAGGGAATTCGGGTTCTGCTACGGCGTGGAACGCGCGGTCGATTACGCATACCAGACGCGGCGGAAGTTCCCCGATCGCCGGCTCCTGTTGCTGGGTGAGATCATTCACAATCCCCATGTCAACGCCACGCTGCGGGGGATGGGGATCGAGATCATGGAACCGCTACCGCAATCCCGCGATGGCGAACCGCGCTTCGATTACTCGACGGTCAATCCGGAGGACGTCGTCATCCTGCCGGCCTTCGGCGTGACCATGGCGGACTTCCAGGCATTGCGCGCGCACGGTTGCATCGTGGTGGACACCACGTGTGGGTCCGTCCTGAATGTCTGGAAGCGGGTCGAGGCGTACGCGAAGGACGGCCTCACGTCGCTGATCCACGGGAAGCACTACCACGAGGAAACGCGCGCCACCGCGTCGCAAGTGCTCAAGTACCGCGGCGGGTCGTACGTCGTCGTTCGCGACATGAACGAAGCCGAACAGGTGATGCAAGTCATCGAGGCGCTGGGCACGGGTCACGACCTCGCTGACCTGCGCACGCGGTTCGTCTCGACGTTTGCCCACGCCGTCTCGCCCGGTTTCGATCCCGACGTACAGCTGCGCCGGATCGGGGTCGCCAATCAAACGACAATGCTAGCCCGCGAATCGCTGGCCATCGGGGAACGCGTGGGCGAGGCCATGGCTCGAGCGTTCGGTGCGGATTACCTCCAGCAGAATTTCCGGACGTTCGATACGATCTGCTCCGCAACGCAGGACCGGCAGGATGCCGTGGTCGCCCTCCTGGAGGAACCGTTGGACGCGATGCTGGTGGTCGGGGGGTTCAACTCGAGCAACACCATCTCGCTCGCCGCGCTATGCGCCGAGCGCGTGCCAACGTACCACGTCGAGGATGCCGACGGCCTCGACCCCGTCGCGCGCGCCCTTCACTATCGTCTGGCGGGTGTCAAACACGCGGAAGCGGACTCGACCGACTGGATGCCGCGTGATGGTGCGGTGACCATCGGCATCACCGCAGGCGCGAGCACACCAAACAACAAGATCGGCGAAACGGTCGCGCGCGTCTTTGCGACGCGGGGGTGGAGGCTGGAGAACGGAGAATGGAGGTTCGCGGAAAGGCGATAGGCGATCGTGCACCATCCGCGACTCCACCGCTCACCGCCCACCGCCCGCCGTCCCCTCCGATTCCCGTGCGTCTCCCCTTCCTCAGTCGCGCCAGGCTCGCGTTTCCGGCGGCGCGTGACTTCGCCTTCGCGGAACTGAGAGGGGGTGATGCGCGGGTCGTGATCGTTCCCTCGTTAGGTGGGAAGATCGCCGAACTGTGGCTGGGCGGGCGTGAATGGCTCTGGCACTCCCCCGTCATCCCGCTCACCCCCGGGGCCGACGGCGCGTCGTACGTGGAGACGGCCGAATCCGGCGGGTTCGACGAATGTTTCCCCACGGTCGGGGCGTGCCGAATCCCCGGTTGGGTGCGAGGCGCAGGGGGTGTGGAGCTCCCGGACCATGGCGAGCTGTGGTCGCGGACGCCCGACGTCGATGTGCGGACCGGTCCGGCGGGACAAAGCGTCACGTGCAGCTGGACCGGGCTCCGCCTGCCGTACCGCTTCCAGCGCTCCGTGCGGATCGATGCGCGGGGGGTCGTACACCTCGAATACGGCCTGGCCAACGACGGCAAGGAGCGGCTGCCCTTCCTCTGGTCAGCGCATGCGATGTTTCCCCTCTCCCAGGACACACGCATCGTGCTCCCCGAAGGGGCGCGACTTCGTGTGTACGCCAAACACGCCATCGAGCTGGGAGAAGCGCGGTCGGAACACCGCTGGCCGCTGGTGCGCGGCGGTGGCAAGGCGCACGACTTCACCAACCCATGGGAGATCGCGCGCCGCTATGCGTGCAAACTCTATCTCGATGTGTCCGAGGGTTCGGCCTGCCTGCGCGAGGGAGCGCAGGAGTTGCAGTTTGCCTGGGACGCGCTGGAGATTCCCAACGTCGGCCTCTGGATCAACAAGCGCGGATGGACGCCGTTTCGTGACCAGGATCCCTGCCTGAATCTGGCCCTGGAGCCAGCGATCGGCGCGCCGGATACCATCGTGGAGGCGTTAGGCGACTGGAAGAGCGCGGTATGGATCGATCCCGGAGACACACGCCGATGGTCCCTGCGCCTGTCGGGGCGTCGCCTCCCGACCGATGTGGAGAGCGACGCGACGACGTAACAGGTCCGCATCGCCCCGTGTTGTGCCGCATGCTCCCGGCGTGATACTGGCCCCCGTCCCGGGCCACGGGAAAATGGCCAGTCGTGTGAGGGTGTCACCGTGAAACGCCCGAGGCGGCTGAACGGCGCCGAGCGCCTTGTCCGGCCGGGAGTCACGCTCGCGCTGGGTGGGCGGGACGGTGGTGGTGCCCTGCCGCTGGGGCCGTCCATGCGGTGGCAGCCGGACTGCGCCGGAGTGCGCGCTTGACGCCTGTGTCGTGGTGCTGCAAGCTAGCCCCCCGGCACGCGGCCGGTGGAACCACGATCTCTTTCAGGGAGCGTGCCGCATGGTACAGGTGACGGTGACGGTCAACGGGCGCGCGTACACGCGCGACGTGGAGCCGCGTACACTCCTCGTCCATTTTCTCCGCGACGCCCTCGGCCTGACCGGGACGCATGTCGGATGTGATACGAGCCAGTGCGGCGCGTGCACGGTCCATTTGGACGGGCGCGGCGTCAAGGCGTGTACGCTGCTGGCGGTCCAGGCGGACGGATCGCAGGTGACGACGATCGAGGGACTCGCCGCGAATGGTACGATGCATCCGCTGCAGGCGGCCTTCAGGGAAGAACACGGCCTGCAATGCGGCTTTTGCACGTCGGGCATGATCATGAGCGCGGCCGACCTGCTGTCGCACAACTCGAGTCCCTCGGAGACCGAGATCCGGGCCGCGCTCGAGGGCAATCTCTGCCGCTGCACCGGCTACCACAACATCGTCAAGGCGGTGCAGCGTGCCGCCCGATCGATGGCCACTGCCTAACGGGGGACAGCCAATGGCGACCACCGCTCCTGTCTTTGGCGCGAGCATCAGGCGCAAGGAAGACGGCCGCTTCCTGACGGGCAAGGGCCGATTCACCGACGACATCAATCTCCCGGGGCAGACGCACGCCGCGTTCGTGCGCAGCCCGTTTGCCCACGCGCGCATCAGAACCATCGATGCCGCCGCGGCGAAAACGATGCCGGGGGTGCACGCGGTATACACCGGTGCGGATCTCAAGAGCAGCGGCGTCAACCCGATCCCGCCGGGCTGGCTCCACGAGGGCATCCAGATCGGTGACCGTCATCCGATGGCCGTGGACACGGCGCGCTACGCCGGCGAAGCGGTGGCTGTCGTCATTGCCGATACCGCGGCAGGGGCGCGTGACGCCGCCGATGCGGTCCAGGTGGACTACGACGAGTTACCGGCGGTTGCGTCCTGTGTTGACGCGCTCCGGCCCGGCGCGCCCCAACTGCACGCCAACGCGCCGGGCAACGTGGCCTTCAAGTGGCAGCTTGGCGACGCAGCCGCAACGGACTCGGCGATCAAGGGCGCGACGACCGTCGTCAAGCAGCACCTGGTCAATCAGCGACTGATCCCGAACGCGATCGAGCCACGTGCGTGCGTCGCCACGTACGACGGCGCCAACGATGAAATGACGCTGTATCTGACGTCGCAGAACCCGCACGTGCACCGGCTCATCATGGGCGCGTTCGTGCTGGGGATTCCCGAGCAACGGTTCCGCGTGGTGGCACCTGACGTCGGCGGCGGCTTCGGCTCGAAGATTTTCGTCTATCCCGAAGAAGTCGTGGCCTGCTGGGTCTCCAGGGCGCTTGGGAAGCCGGTCAAGTGGACGGCCACGCGAAGCGAGGCGTCGCTCTCCGATGCGCACGGACGCGATCACGACACCGACGTGGAGATGGCCTTCGACGCCAACGGAAAGATCATCGGCCTCCGCGTGGTCACCACGGCGAACATGGGCGGCTACTTCTCGCTGTTTGCGCCGGCGATTCCGACCTACCTCTACGGCACGTTGCTCTCCGGGCAGTACGACATTCCGGCGATACACGTCCATGTGACCGCCGCCTACAGCAACACCGTGCCGGTCGACGCCTACCGCGGCGCGGGTCGTCCCGAGGCGACCTACGTACTCGAGCGCACGCTCGATATCGCGGCGGGAAAGCTCGGCGTCGACCCGGCCGAGCTCCGCCGGCGCAATTTCGTGCCGCCGGAGAAGTTTCCGTATCAAACCGCGGTGGCGCTGCAGTACGACTCCGGCAACTACGCCCCCGCGCTGGACAAGGCGCTGGACATCGTGGGATACAAGGCCCTGCGCGCCGAGCAGGCTGCCGGACGCGCCAAGGGGAAGTACATCGGGATCGGGCTGTCCTCGTACATCGAAGCCTGCGGCCTGGCCCCGTCCCATGTCGTGGGCTCGTTAGGTGCACAGGCGGGCTTGTACGAATCCGGTGCCGTGCGCGTGCACCCGACGGGCAAGGTCACCGTGCTCACCGGCTCGCATTCGCATGGCCAGGGTCACGAGACGACATTTTCCCAGATCGTTGCGAGTGAGCTGGGATGTTCGATGGATGACGTCGAGATCGTACACGGCGACACCGGACGCATTCCGTTCGGCATGGGCAGCTACGGCTCGCGTTCGGGGGCCGTCGGCGGAACCGCGATTTACATGTCGCTGCAGAAGGTCAAGGACAAGGGTCGCAAGATTGCCGCACACCAGCTCGAGGCGGCTCCGGAGGATGTGGACTTCGCAGACGGCAAGTACTTCGTGAAGGGATCACCGTCGAAATCCAAGACGTTCGGCGACGTCGCCCTTGCCGCGTACCTTGCGCACAACATTCCGTCGGACATGGAGCCCGGGTTGGATGCCACGTCGTTCTTCAACCCGAGCAACTTCGTCTTTCCGTTCGGCACACACGTCGCCGTGGTGGAAGTCGATGTCGAGACGGGCCAGGTGGTGATCAAGCGCTACGTCGCGGTCGACGACTTCGGCAACGTCATCAATCCAATGATCGTCGACGGGCAGTTACACGGGGGCATCGCCCAGGGCGTGGCCCAGGCCTTGTGGGAGCACGGGGCGTACGACGCCAACGGCCAGCTGGTCGCCGGTTCGATGATGACGTATGCGCTCCCCAAGGCCGCGTCCTTGCCGATGTTTGAATCGGATCGGACGGTGACGCCCTCCCCGGTCAACCCGTTAGGCGTGAAGGGGGCCGGGGAGGCGGGCACGATCGCCTCGACAGCGGCAACCGCCAACGCCGTGATCGATGCGCTGGCGCCCTTCGGCATCACACACCTCGACATGCCGCTGACACCGGGCAGGATCTGGGGCGCGATTCAGCAGGCCAAGGGAGGTAACTGAGCATGTATCCGGCATCCTTCGAGTACCATCGCGCGACGTCGGTGCAGCACGCGCTCGATCTGCTTGCCTCCTTCGGCGACTCGGCGAAGCTGCTCTCGGGTGGACACTCGCTGCTCCCGGTGATGAAGCTGCGTCTCGCCGCACCCGCCCATCTCATCGACATCGCTCGCATTGACGGACTCTCGGGTGTCACCGACGGAGTCGATTCGATCACCGTCGGCGCAACCACGCGCCACGCCGACGTCGCCGCCTCGACGATCGTCAGGGCGAAAGCGCCGTTGCTCGCCGAAGCGGCGGGTCACATCGGTGATCCGCTGGTGCGCAACATGGGCACGATTGGCGGCTCGCTGTCGCACGCCGATCCGGGCGCCGACCTGCCGGCCGTCGTGCTCGCACTCGGCGCCACGATCGTGCTCACCAGCAAGGGAGGACGGCGGGCCATTGTGGCGGAGCAGTTTTTCGTGGACCTCTTCCAGACGGCGATGCAGTCCGGAGAGATGCTCACCGCGGTGCAGATACCGGTCGCGGCGCCGGGTGCAGGCAGTGCCTACGAGAAGAACGCCGACCCGGCCTCCGGCTATGCGATTGTAGGCATCGCCGCACACGTCACCGTGAGTGGAGGCAAGGTCACCGCCGCTCGGGTAGCGATGACGGGCCTTGGTCCCAAGGCGACCCGGTTGGCGGCCGTCGAGAGCGCGCTGCTGTCGGGTGCGAGCGGCGAAGCAGCCGCCGCGAAGGCCGCGGATGGCATGTCCTTTGTGGACGACGCCACCGGCAGCGCAGGGTACAAATCGAACCTCGCGCGTGTGTACACCAGGCGGGCGCTGACACGAGCGATCGCGAGGGCAAGCGGCTGACCCACGGGCGCACAGATGCGGAGGCGCGCAACGGCACAGGCGCACCGGGAGCGAGGTGTCACGTCGGATGAGTGACGGAAGCCGGAATGCTCTCCCGTCTCAATAGTTGAACTGCGCCTGCAGTCGTAGGAACCCGCCCCTCTGTCGACTGCCAATGCCCGGTAGCGTCCCGTCCTGGATGAGCCGATCCGACCGCGCGTATTCCGCGGTGAGCTCGAACGCGGAGAGCGGGAGCCACTCCACCCCGGCTTCATACTCGCGGACGACATAGCGACGCGCGTCCTGTTCGACCTTCTTTCCTCCGTTGTAGAACTGCGCGCGGGCAAACGGCTGAATCGTCTGGCCATGCGTTTGCCACCGGAACATGGTCTGCAGGAAGCCACCGCGGAGGCGTCGCGAGTCGATCGATCGTGACGAAGCGACGTATTCAGGCCCTTCACCCCAGTTCCATTCTCCTTCGAGCCCGAACGGCTGGGCGTACCAGATGAACGAAAGGGCGAGTCGTTCGTCGTCGTATTCAGGCGCCGCGGCGACGCCGGTGGTCCGGGTCGGGACCACGAACCTGCCGGAGTAGCCGGAGATCCCAACCTCCACGAACTGCCCGTTGGTGAGCCGGAACGGATACGTGAGGCGTGCCACGGCATGCAGCGAGTTGTTGGCCTCCGACCGGTTGGCCGTCTGCCCATTGACCAGCCCTACACCGAAAATGCCGTAATCGCCCGTTCCTTTGAGTCCACTGTCGGTGAGGATCCGGAAGTTGCGGCGCGCCGTGGTCGAGGCCCAGTAATAATGCACGCCGAAGTCGCGTTCGTTGGGCACGCCGCTGTTCAGGGCGTCGGTGCGGTCGAGGGGGAGGCGGTTGGAACTGGACTGCAGATTCTCGAAACCGAACGGCACCTTGCTTTGACCGAATCGCAGCCGATGCTCCTTCTTCGTGTCGAGCCAGAGGTCGAAATAGGCATCGCGGAGCTGGAGGAAGTGCTGGGCGCCAGCTGCGTCGCTGCCGTAGTCCGGTTGTATATAGAGGGAGACGCGGTTCGAGACGTCGCCGGAGATGACGAGGCGGCCTCGACGCAGGAAGATGCCCCCGTTGTTCCCGATCGAGCGGTCACACTGGGAGCAGGTCAGGAGTCTGTTGCTTTCGAACAGCCGGTTGTATCTGATTTGCGCGTACCCGCGCAGGCTGAGCCGCTCGTACCACGGACGGCTCGCCGCCTGCGGCGGCCGAGATGCCTGGCGAGCCGTCCCCGCGGTCGAGTCCTTCCGCGACTCGGCGGGGGTCTGGGCGGCGGTCGGCGGAGGTGCCAGGACCAGTGCCGCGCCAAGGACGACCAGTCGCGCGCAAGTCGGGTTCATTGCAAGAGAGAGCGGGGAGCGATCGGGGAAGTACGCAGGATGTCGCGCCGGTCTGTCAGCCGTTACAAACGCGCGTGTAATCTGTTACAAATGACTCTGTCACAAACGACTGTGGTCCTCCGTGACGGTATCGTTACACGAGGTCGCTCGTGCGCCACGTTCAGCCGCTCGAGTTGCGGCCTCACCGGGAGAACGATCGAGTGAACGAACGGATTCGTGAGTTCCACCGGGTGATGGAGGCGTCGTCCTACATCACGGATCGCGAAGTCGCCACCGCGGTCTACCTGGCCACGGCGCTTCAGAAACCGCTGCTGGTAGAAGGGCATCCTGGGGTGGGGAAAACGGAGATCGCGAAAGTGCTGGCCGCCGTTCTCGGCGCCGACCTGATTCGCCTGCAATGCTACGAGGGCCTGGATGCGGCGTCGGCCCTCTACGAGTGGAACTACCCGCGGCAGCTGCTTCACCTCAAGCTCGACGAGTCCAGCAATGCTCCTTTAGCCGAGCGTGAGCGCTCCTTGTTCAGCGAAGCGTTCCTGCTCAAGCGTCCGCTGCTCGCGGCGATCACGCATCCGGGAAAGGCGCCGGTCCTGCTGATCGACGAAGTGGATCGCGCGGACGAGGAGTTCGAGGCGTTCCTTCTCGAAGTGCTCTCCGATTTTCAGGTCACGATTCCGGAGCTCGGTACGATCAAGGCCACCGAGCGGCCGGTCGTGGTGCTGACGTCGAACCGCACGCGTGAACTGTCGGAAGCGCTACGCCGGCGATGCCTCTACCTGTGGATCGGCTATCCCAGCTTCGACAAGGAACTGCAGATCGTGCGTGCCAGGGTCCCGGGGATCAGCGAGCGACTTGCGCGCGAACTCACGGCGTTCCTGCAGTCACTCCGCCGTACGCGCCTGGAAAAGACTCCGGGGGTGGCCGAGTCTCTTGATTGGGCCATGGCGCTCGTCGTGCTGCATGCCGACCATCTCGACGAGGATCTGATCCGTGCCACGATGGGCTGCGTCCTCAAGGATGAGCGCGACTTCCAACGGCTCGAAGGTGAGCTGGCGGCTGGCCGTCTGTCGGCGATGGTGAGCGTAGTCGGATGACGAGCGACCACGGTGAACGAGCGCTGGCTGACGATCTCGTCGGGGTCGTGGTGCGTCTCGTCCGCCGGCTGCGCGCGCGCGGGCTGCTGGTGACGCCCGGCAGCTCGGTCGATGCGCTGCAGGCGCTGAGTGTGGTGGACGTTCTGGATCGGGAGGAGGTGAGAAACGCGCTGCGCGTGGTGCTCGTATCGCGTCCGGAGGATCTGCCAACATTCGACGGGGAATTTGCGATCGCCTGGGATGCACTCGGCGGTTTGACCGCGCCGATGCCGGATCTGGGGAACCTGGTCGCCGCACCGCACGACCCGCTGCGGCGCGCCCCCCGCGCCGCGCCCGTCACGCTCCAGAATTGGATGAAGCCCGAGGACGTGGGGACAGATCAGGATCCGCTGCCGGTCATGGCCCCATCGGCCGAGGAGTTGCTCACGGCGCGTGACTTCTCCACCTACAGCGCAGCTGATACGCAGGCATTTCGGCGTCTGGCGACGCGGATCGCGCGCCGCCTTGCTCTGCGCCGTAGCCGCCGATGGAAGGCGACGCCGCGTGGACGGACCGTCGATCTCCGAGGAACGATGCGGTGGTCGGTGCGAACTGCCGGTGAGCTCCTACGCGTGCAACGCCGATCGCGACGGATCCGGCGTACCCGTTTGCTCGCACTCTGTGATGTCTCGGGATCGATGGAGCTGTATTCACGCTTTCTGCTCCAGTTTCTGCACGCATTGCAGAACACCTTTGCCTCGGTCGAGACGTATGTCTTCGCGACGCGCCTGTCACGGATCACGGAGCAGCTGCGCGGCGCCGCGTATCGCGACGCGTTGCAGCAGCTCGGCCAGGATGTTCGCGACTGGTCCGGGGGAACGCGTATCGGACAAGCCGTAGAGTCGCTCGTGCGCGACCACTATCGTCTGCTCGACCGACGCACGATTGTGCTGATCCTGAGCGACGGCTGGGACGTGGGCGAGCCGGAGGTGCTGGAGCAGGCGATGCGCGCGTTGCGCAAGCGGGTGGCCAAGGTCATCTGGCTCAATCCGCTGATGGGCGCGGCCGACTACTCACCGGCAACGAGGGGAATGCGGGCGGCCCTGGATCATGTCGACCTGCTTGCACCGGCGCACAATCTGGAGTCGCTGGAACGGCTCGTGCCGCGACTCATTGCCTAGCAACCCGTAGACGGGAGACGGGAGACCAGAGAGAATTCAGGCGGATGTCCCGGCCGCTTGATGCCTGCAGGAGTTTCATGGACGTATTGCCTCTACCGTCGCGCCGCGCTGCGGTCGCCACACTCGTGGCGACCGAGGGATCATCGCCGAAGGCAGCCGGCTCCCGGATGTGGGTCGACGAGACCGGATCAATACTTGGCTCGGTCACGATCGGCGGGTGTGTCGACGCGCGGGTGATCGAGGAGTCCCGCCGGGTGCTGGCCGATGGAACGTCGCGAGTGATCGCCATGGCGTTAGGTGACGAGGATGCCTGGGCGCTGGGCATGTCGTGCGCGGGCACCGTCGAAGTGCTGATCGAGCCGTTTGATCCGGATGCGATCGTGGACCCGGTAGCGCGGACGCTGGCACAGGCGGAAGAGGAAGTCTCGGCTGGGCGCAAGATGGCCATCGTGGTTTCGCTTGCCACGCTACGCGGGCGTCTGGTGGTGCGCGAGTCGGGTCAGCGCAGCGGAACGCTGGGGGATCCGACGCTCGACGCGGCCGCGGCCGCGGCGGCGATCACGCGACTCGCGTCAGGACAGTCGGGGAGCGTTTCGGTCGTTAGCGCCGGCGAGGAGGTGCGCCTCTACATCGAAGTCCATGCTCCGCCCGTGACGCTCGTGGTGTTTGGAGCGACGCATGTCGCGATCCCTCTCGTCGAGATGGCAAAGACGCTTGGCCTTCGCGCCGTCGTCGTGGATGGGCGTGAGCTGTTCGCTACCAGAGAACGATTTCCTTCAGCCGACGAATTGATCGTCGGGATGCCCTCCGAGATTGCGGGCCGTCTGCCGCTCGGTCCCGAGTCACTGGTCGTGCTTCTGTCTCACGACTACAAGTACGATTTGCCGGTCCTGCGCACGGTGCTGGACAGCGATGCGGCCTATGTTGGATGCCTGGGAAGCGTGCGGCGCGGCAAGGCAATGCTGGAGTTTCTGGCCGAACAGGGTGTGGCCGCCGAGCGTCTGGCGAGGGTCCGCATTCCAGTGGGCCTCGACATTGGCGCGCGCACCGCGGCCGAAATTGCGCTGAGCGTTCTGTCGGAAGCCCTCGCCGTGCAGCGTGGCCGTGCAGGGGGAGCGATGCGCGACCGGCGCGCCAGCGCGTGATCGCGCGGCAGTTGCGCCGTGCTTCGTTAGGCGGCCCGCTTGCGGGGCTGGTGCTGGCCGGCGATGTCCGTGCGCCGGGGGGCCAACTCGCCTTCGCCAAGGGCTCCGTGCTGCGGGACGAAGACCGGTCTCGTCTTCTGGAGTGCCCGTGGGATACCCTGCACGTGCTGGAGCTGGACGCCAGTGACGTGCACGAGGCGGCCGCAGGCTGTCGGCTTGCGACCGCGGTAGCGGGAGCCGGCGTCGCGGTCGGCGAGTGCGCCGGCGGACAATGGCCGATCCGTGCCACGCATCGCGGCGTGTTGCGCGTGGGGCTCGAGGGCCTCGCCCGGGTCAACGCCTATCCGGACCTGTCCGTCTACACGCTCTACGACGGACAGGTCGTCGAGGGTGGCGAGACGGTCGCCCGTGCCAAGATCATCCCATTTGCGGTTCCTGAATCCACGATCGCGTCAGGTGAACGGCGTGCGGCGGAGTCGTCACCGATCGTGTCGGTGCGGGGATTTCAGCCTCGCACGGTGGGCGCGCTGGTGCAGGACGCACCGCGGGCTCGGGTGATGGAGCGCTTTCGGTCGGTGTTTGCCGAGAAGATCGCGTGGTTCGGCGGGCAGCTCGAAGAGCCGATCGTGGTGGCGCCTGACGAGGGCAGTGTTCGGCAGGGTCTCGGCGCCATGCTCGAGCGATCGCTCAACCTGGTGGTGATCGTCGGGTCGCGGGCGATGGATCCACTCGATCCTGTGTTTTCGGCGTTGGAGGATGTCGGCGCCACGATGATCCGGCGGGGCATGCCGGCGCACCCGGGGAGTCTGTGTTGGGTGGCGCGGCGCACTGGCACCACCATCGTGGGAATGCCGAGCTGCGGCGTGTTTTCGCAGGCGACGGTGTTCGACCTGCTGCTCACGTGGGAGTTTGCCGGCGTTCCGCTCGACGCCTCTCTCCTGGCGCAGTTCGGGCATGGTGGGTTCTTGACGAAGGACATGGCGTTCCGCTTTCCTCCATACCGTCGCGCCCGCGAGCGCGGCGAGGTGGAATGAACTGCGATGGGGCATCCGTATAGCGCCAGAATCCTCGAGCATTTCCGGCGACCCCGGAACCAGGGAACGCTGGAAAACCCGACTGTGTCACAGGAGGGGAGCAACCCCCTGTGCGGTGACCGCGTCCGCGTGGAGCTCCTGCTGGAGGGGGAAGTCATTCGGCACGCGCGGTTCACGGCCAATGCGTGCGCCGTGTGTGTGGCGTCGGCATCGGTTCTCACGGACCTGGTCCGCGACGCGCCGCTCGACGATGTGGAGTCGCTGACCACCGACGAGCTGCTGCGGCTCCTCGACGCGAGACTTCCCGCTTCACGCCTGGGCTGCGTCAGTCTACCGCTCACGGTGCTGCACACCGGCGTGCAGCTGCATCGGCAGCGTGCCACGCAGGTACCGGCGCCGTGATCGTCGGTCTCGTCCTGGCTGCCGGCCGGTCGACCCGATTTGGGGCGCCCAAGGTTCTCGCACGGGTGCGGGGGATCGAGCTCGTTAGGCACGTCGTCGATCGGGTAGCTGCCGCGGGTATCGACCGCATCGTCGTCACGGCTGGTGAGGAAGTCGCGGACATCCGAGAGGCGCTTTCCGGAACTCCGGCCGAGGTCGTCCTGGTCCCGCTCGCGGGCCAGGGGTTGAGCGCGTCACTGCGTGCGGGGATTGATGCGCTCCCCGACGAGTGTACCGGATTCGTGGTGGCCCTGGGCGATCAGCCATTCATCGATCCGGAGTTGATCCGTCGCTTGCGTGACACATGGGAAACGAGCAACGCCGCCGCGGTGGTACCGGTGTATCGCAACGACGAGCGGGGGAATCCGGTGTTCTTCGACGCCACGATGCGGCGGCGATTGCGTGAGCTCACCGGCGACGCCGGTGCCCGAGACCTGCTCATCAGCATGGGTGAACGCGTGGTGCATGTGCCGGTGCAAGCGGACGCGCCGCGCGACGTCGACACGCCGTCGGACCTGGAGCAGCTCGGCGCCTAGCGGGAGCGGAGCTCTCTCGCGCTGGCCGGAACCGCGCGGTAGGTTCCGCGACCTGCTTCCGGTCACCGCGCCCCGCGACCTCATGCCACTCCGACGCACGTTAGGCACCACGGACCTCACATTGCTCGTCATCGGCAACGTGATCGGATCGGGAATCTTCATCGTCCCCAGCAGCGTGTTGCGACAGAGTGGCGGATCGGTGAGTGTCGCGACGATGGTCTGGCTGGTCGGCGGTCTGCTCTCGCTCCTCGGCGCGCTTTCATACGGGGAACTCAGCTCGATGGACCGGGAGTCGGGAGGCCTGTACGGATACATCCGCGACGGCTTCGGCCCGTTGCCGGCTTTCCTGTACGGATGGACGTCGTTCTTTGTCATCGCCACGGGCTCCATCGCGACGCTGGCCGTTGCGGCGTCGAACTACATGGGACAGTTCACCGAGCTCGCACCGCTCACCAGGAAGGTCATTGCGATCGGGGCCATTGCCCTGATGGCGGTGATCAACGTGCTTGGCACACGGGGCAGCGCGTCTGTCCAGAACCTGGCGACCGGCATCAAGGTGGGCGCGATACTGTTGATGAGTGCCCTGCTGTTCGCGCTTGGTGACGGCGGCGGCACCTCACCGCCGGCGGCGACATCCCCGCTGGCGCTCTCCGGTGTGGGACTGGCCATGATTTCGGTGCTGTGGGCGTATGAAGGGTGGCAATACGTCACCTTCGCCGACGGAGAGTCGGTGGACCCGCAGCGGTCCCTGCCGCGGGCCATCGCGTTAGGTACGGCGGCCCTGGTGGTCATCTACCTCACCGCGAACTTCGCGTACCTCGCCGCGCTGGGTCCGGACCGGGTGATGGCGTCGGAGCGTGTGGCCGGGGAAGCCACCGCGGCCGTCCTCGGCCCGGTCGCGGGACGGCTGATCGCGCTGGCGATCATCGTGTCGATGTACTCCGCGGCGCTCTCGACCATCATCACCGCTCCGCGGCTCTACTATTCGATGGCGCGCGATGGGCTGTTTTTTCGCAAGCTCGCCGAGGTCCATCCGCGATTCGGCACGCCAGCGGTCGCGATCGTGGCCAGTTGTGCCTGGTCGATGGTCCTGGCCGCGAGCGGCACGTTCGAGCAACTGCTCACGTACGTCGTGTTCGTCGGCTGGATCTTCTATGCGTTAGGCGCGGCGGCGGTCATCTCGCTGCGCATCAAGCGACCCGACGTCCCGCGGCCGTTCCGCGTTCCGGGGTACCCGGTCACGCCGAGCCTGTTCGTCCTGGCGGCGGCAGCGATCGTGGGGAATACGATCTACTCGCAGCCAGGCCGGGCGGCGATCGGCCTGGGGATGGTGCTGCTCGGGGCCCCGGCGTACTACGTCTGGCGTCGCCGCGCGAGCATCAGCGCCTAGGAACGATACGGGGACTGGCGCGACGCCGTGCTGCGAGGTAGAACTGTATACAATTTCGTGTACCTCTACGCGGGAGCCCACATGTCCTGTTGTTGTCTGATGCACAACTGGCGAAGGTCCGGGATCATCCGGCTCGCCGTCGCCCTCGCGGCAATGATCGGCAGCGCCACATCGGCGCCGGCGCAGACGGGCGCCGTCGGCGGAACGGTCGTCGACGCCCGCACGTTGCGCGGACTCGATGGTGCCCAGATCCAGGTCGACGGCACGCAGCTCGGCGCCATGACCGACGGATCCGGCACCTTCCGCATTACCGGCGTGACCGGAACGCAGGTCACGTTGCAGGTGCGTCGCATCGGCTTCAGACCTGCGACTGCCACTGCTCGCGTAGGCCAGACCGACCTCCGGATCTCCATGGCGGAGCAGGTCGCATCCCTGAGCGAGGTCGTGATCACGGGAACGGCTGAGCCTGTCGAGAAACGGGCGATCGGCAATGCGGTGACGAAGGTCGACGCGGCAGCGTCGCAGGCCATCGCGCCTTCGCCTGACGTGACGAACATCCTCAATGGCAAGGCGGCGGGCGTCGTCGTCACTGGAGGATCAGGCGCCGTGGGTTCTGGGCCCCGCATCCGGATCCGAGGCGCGGCGAGTCTGTCGCTCAACGATCAGCCGCTGATCTACGTCGACGGCGTCCGCATCGCCAACGACGTCTCGACCGGCCCGCGGTCACAGTTCTTCAGCTCGGGTGTGATCTCTCGCCTCAACGACATCGATCCGGAGAACATCGAAAGCATCGAGGTGATCAAGGGTCCGGCGGCCGCCACGTTGTACGGCACCGAAGCGAACAACGGCGTGATCCAGATCCTGACCAAACGGGGCAAAGCAGGACGGCCCGTGTTCTCGGTCAACGTCCGGCAGGGCGGCAACTGGTTCAAGGATGCGGAGGAACGGATCGGCCAGACCTATCGCCGCATGCCCGACGGATCGATCAAATCATGGAATCCGGTCGCGATCGATCGTGAAGCCGGTCTCGAACTGTTCCAGACCGGTCTGTCCCAGTCGTACAACATGGGTCTCAACGGCGGCAATGACGCCGTCCGCTACAACCTGAATGGCAGCTACGATAACGACAAAGGCATCGAGCCCACCAACCGCCTCTGGCGCTGGACGGGCGGCGGCAACGTCTCCATCTCGCCATACAAGGCGCTCGACATTCAGGCGGTCTTCAACACGAACCAGCAAGTGGTGAACGTGCCGCTGGAGGCAGGTGGTGGGATGTGGTTCAGTGCGTATTTCGGTCAGGCGCCGGTGACCGACGCCGAGAAACTGCGTCGCGGCTATTTCTCGGCGCCACCGGAGGCGTTCTGGGGCGCGTTCAAGCAATACCAGGCACTCAAGCGGACGACAGGAAGCCTGCAGTTCAATCACCGCGCCGGCACATGGCTCACGCAACGACTGGTCGTGGGAAATGACCTGACGGGCGAGGACAATGTGAACCAGACCCAGCGCATGGGGCCGTTCTTCCGCCAGTTTTTCGGATCACCGACCGATCAGAACGGCAACAAGCTGACGCGACGGCGCGAGTTGAGCGTGACGAGCGTCGATTACGCGGGCTCGCTCAAGAAATCGCTGCTCGGGTTTCAGACGTCGACGTCGTTCGGGGCCCAGTACTTCCGGCGTCAGACCTACGCTCTGGCGGCGCGCGGTGAAGGCTTCCCCGCCGGGGGCATTACGCTCGTCGACGCGGCGGCGACGACCTTTGGGGGCGAGGATTTCTTCGAGAACGCGACCGTCGGGTTCTACGGGCTGGAGCTGGTTAACCTCAACGACCGGATCTACGTCACCGCGGCGCTGCGCGTGGACAACAACTCCGCGTTCGGCGAGGACTTTTCCTGGGTGACGTATCCGAAAATGTCGGGCACCTGGGTGATCGACGAGGAGCCCTGGTTCAAGCTCGGCTGGATCAACTCGCTCAAACTGCGCGCTGCCTACGGCCAGACGGGTCAGCAGCCGGACGTGAACTCTGCGCTTCGCACCTACTCGGCGACGACGGGGGGAGACGGCAACCCGGCCGTCTCACCGCAATCGTTAGGGAATCCGCTGCTCAAACCCGAACGCGCGGGGGAGATCGAGCTCGGATTCGACGGCACGTTCCTCAACGATCGGGTCAGCACCGAACTGACCTGGTACCGGCGCGACACGAAGGATGGCATCCTGTTCCAGAACGTGTCGCCCTCGAGCGGCTTCCCCGGCCAGCGCGTGGTGAACATCGGCGGGATCCGCAGTTCGGGCCTGGAGCTGCAGACGCGTTGGAATGCGCTGAGCAGGGAGAACCTGAATCTGGATTTCGGGTTCAACATCTCGAACAACAGCAACCAGGTCACCAGCCTGGGCAATCCTGCGACGTTGGCCAAGGATCCCAACGGCGTGCCGTTCATCCAGGTCGGCGCCAACCGCAACATCATCGGCAAGCCCGTGATGTCGTGGTACGACCTCAAGATCCGGTCGGCGACCTACAATCCCACGACCAGGCGCGCCGAGAACATGATGTGCGACGACGACAAGGGTGGCGTGGTCGCCTGTCTCACCTCGTTAGGCCAACCCAATGCGCCGCGGGTCTTTGTCGGCCGCACGGATCCGTCGGTGGAGGGGTCGTTCAACAGCACGGTGACGGCGTTTCAGCGATGGCGGCTCTATGGCCTCGTCGACTTCAAAGGGGGGCACCGGATTCTCAACAACAACGACCGCGCCCGCTGCCAGGTGTTCTCACAGTGCATGGCCAATCTGGAACCGGAGCGGTTCGATCCGATCTTCGTGGCGCAGACGCAGTCGACCGGCGCGCTGCGGCAATGGACGTATCAGAAGGGGAGGTTTGCGCGGCTGCGGGAGGTATCGCTGAGCTACACGCTGGCGCAGGCGATGACGC
>JBQTIW010000247.1:0-40148 GCA_052387735.1 Gemmatimonadaceae bacterium | reverse complement strand
GCAATGGGCCTCTTCACAAACAGTGTGGAGGTTGAGCTCGCGGATCAACCCTTTGAGGCGTATATAGTTAGCTCCTCCAGGGGCCCGAACCTTCAGCCAGGGTGGCTTGCGCTCCGGCAGGGGCTCCGACTTGCGGCGACCTATGATCTGGTACAGCGCTTCAGTCATGTCCTGGGCGAAATGACGAGGTCCTGCGGCCGGCGTGAGGCCGGATACGGTTCGAACGCGGCAATCTAGCAGCGGGTAAGATTAGTACCAGAATGAGGCAACCGCTCGGCCAGGTAATAGGCGGTTATGAGAGGCGGGCGCACGGGCGCGTGGGCGCGCAGCGCACAGGCGGAACCCTCTGGCAACAGCTCGAGTGTGTCGCCTCGTCCCCGAGGCTGTGGCCTCCCGATTCCGAGGTCAACCCCCACGACGTCACGAGCGGCCTGCCTGTCTGCCAGTGCGTCCGTGCGCCAGTGCGCCAGTGCGCCTGTCCCTGTCCGCCCGTCCGCCTGTGCGCCTGTGCGCCCGTGCGCCCGTGCGCCCGTGCGCCAGTGCGCCTGTGCGCCAGTGCGCCCGTGCGCCAGTGCGCCAGTGCGCCTGTCCCTGTCCGCCCGCCCGCCCGTCCGCCTGTCCCCCCGTGCGCCCGTTCGCCAGATTACCGTACTGAAACCAGTCGCCGTGGTTCGGCGTACAGCGGGTTGTCCCTGTACTGGAGTACGGTTCCCATGCTTCGCACCATCTTCATGATCGGTCTGTTCGCCGTCGGCGGACTGTTCCTTCTGAAGCTCTTTTTTGGGGTCTTCGGAGTATTCTTCGCGTTGCTCCTCACGCTGCTCCGCATGGCCATCTGGGTTGCGATCGTAGGGGCTGTCATCTATCTCGTCATTCGCATCGTGAGTCCTGACACCGCGCGACGCCTTCGCGAGAAGTGGTCGGGTACGACCACGATGTAGACTTCGGACTGCATTCGCGGCGATGCGACGGAGTTTCCGTCGTTAGTTTCCGGGGCCGGCCCTCACGGGTCGGCCTTTTGCGTTCGTGTCCCATCTCCGATTCGGGTCCCCGATCCTGATTCCCGAATCCCAATCCCGATTCCTGACTCGACTCGTATGCGCCTTTCATCCACTGCGCACCACATCGTATTGCTGATCGGCGTGAGCGCGTGCGCTTCCGGCGCGCCGCCGTCCGCCGCCACGCCTCCAGCAATGCGAAGCGTGGCGCCAACCGCCGAAGAGCTGCGACGGGATCTGGCCGTATTCGCCGCAGACTCCTTTGGTGGCCGGGAGACGGGCACCCCTTACGCCGACAAGGCCGCAAGCTGGCTCGCGATGCGGTTGACGCAGCTGGGCCTCGAGCCTGGGGGAGATAGCGGCTACTACCATCGGGTTCCGATGTTGCGAACCGCGATCACCGCGGGACCGATTCGGGTGACGGCTCCGGCTGGGACGATCACGCTGACGCAGGGCCGCGACCTCGCCTTTCTGAGCTCGCTCGGTCCAGGGGCGCCGTTGCCAAAGAACTCGGTAGACGCCGAGGTGGTGTTTGCCGGCTATGGTCTGGTTGATCCAGCGATCAAGCGCGACGACTACTCGGGACTGAGCGTCGCTGGGAAAGTCGTTGTCATTGCCGGCACGACCCCACCGGGGCTCGATGAAGCCAAGCGGAAGGAGCTGGAGAATCCGCAGACGATTTTCAATCGTCTGGGTGCCGCGATCGGGCGCCAGCCGGCCGCCGTTGTTCTCCTGCTGACCGACTCGGTCTACTCGCTCGCCGCGTCGCAGTTTTCCAGCACGCAGATTCAGCTCGACAAGGGTCAGCCGGTGGGGCAGGAGCCCCGCCTTCTACCCTTGATCGCCGTCGCGCGCCTCGAAGGATCACCCCTGGCACCGACGGGGTGGCCGGCCGGTCCTTCGACCGTTGCGTCCGGCACCAGGCTCGCGGCGAGCTACCAGGAGCAGTCGCAGAAGTTCAACGGCTACAACATGGTGGCGATTGCGCGAGGCTCGGACCCTGCGCTCCGGAACACGTACGTCGCGTACGGCGCCCACTACGATCACATCGGCATCGGGACGCCGGTGCATGGCGATTCGGTCAACAACGGCGCCGATGACGATGGATCGGGGAGCGTCACGCTCCTGGCGATCGCCCGCTCGTGGATGGAGGGCCCGCGTCCCAAACGATCCGGCCTGTTCGTCTGGCACATCGGCGAAGAGAAGGGCCTGTTCGGCTCGGAAGCGTTCACCGACAAACCCACCGTTCCCGCGGACTCGATCGTGGCACAGCTCAACGCGGACATGATCGGCCGGAACAACCCCGATTCGCTGTACATCGTGGGTCCCGGTGCCGCGCCTAACGGGCAGAGCGCCGTGCTGGGAACCATGGTGGACTCGGTGAACACGGCGGGCGCCAAGCCGTTCGTCTTCAACCGTGAGTGGGACACGACCACGCACCCCGAGCGGATCTACTTCCGTAGCGATCATTACAACTACGCGCGAAAAGGCATTCCCATCGTCTTCTTCACGACGGGCCTGCACGACCAGTATCACAAGCCGTCCGACGAGGCGGCGCTGATCGACTACCCCAAGATGGCGCGCATCGGCGACCTGATGTACCGATCGGGACTGGCGTTAGGCAACCGGATGACGCGGCCGAAGGTGAGCGCGGCGCAGTAGGGACTGACGCCCTATCGCCCGTCCAGTTCCTCAACCACGCCCCACGCCAGCAACGGCACCATGATCTCATGGTGGCCGGTGATCTCGAACCCGTGACCACCGGCCATCGTCGGTCGTTGCACGACGTTCACGCGAGGCCGGTAGTGGCGATTCATGTCCAGGTCGCAGGTCGTGAATCCGGTCGGACGGCCGTCGTTCAGGTTGCGGGCGATGGTGAGGGCTTTGAGGAACACCTCGGGCATGATCACCGCGCTGCCGAGGTTGAGCACGACGCCGCCATCGTGCAGGCCGGCGATCGAGGCGGCGAGGCGGCGGAAGTCACGGTGGCTGGTGTCCCCGATGGCAGCGCCGTTCGCCGCCGGGTGCTGGTGGATGATCTCCGCGCCTAACGCGGCGTGGACGCTGGTGACCACGCCCAGCGCGTGCCCGGCGAGCAGCACGGACAATTCCGGGTGCGCGAGGGAAGGCTCGTCGCCGAGGGCGCGGGCCACGGCCTCGCCCATCCCGCGGCCTTCCTGCATCCCGCGAATGAACGCGTCGTTCAGTCCCTGTCCGGTCTCGTCGGCCATCCCGAACGTCCCATCGCGCAGGCCGGACGCCACGTCTTCCGAGGTCGCGCCGAAACGTGCGATCTCGTAGTCGTGGATCGCCGCCGATCCGTTCATCGCGAGATGGGTGATGACGCCCCGGCGCATCAGATCGATCAGAACCGGGGCGAGGCCGGTCTTGACCACGTGTCCGCCGAGCATCACGATGACCGCGCGCCGGGCGCGCGACGCGGCCACGATCGCGCGGACGACTGCCTTGAAGTCGCGCGCCACCAGGATGTCGGGGAGGGCGGCGAGGAACGCCTGAAAGGACCGCTGGTCGCCGGGCGGCTGCGCGAATTCCGCCGCGTTCACTTTGTTCGGCCGGCGCCTCACCGGGATCGTTCGCACGCGCGAGAGATCCGCCTCGGGCGCGGAATTGCCTAACGGGTCGGTGGGGTCGTCGAGAGGCGGGCGGATGTGAGGTACAGGTTGAGGGAGCCGATCTTCGTCTTCGTCTTCATCTGCACCATGATGCGCTGTGGATCGTCGGACAGCCAGATTCGCGCCTCGCCCTTCTCCGAAAACACGCCCTTCGACTTGATGATCGGTTGGATCACGATCGTGTTGTACGTTCCCGCCGGTACCTTGATCGTCTCCTTCGCAAGGACCTTCACGATCACCGGATTGCGGTCGGGACGGAAATAGCGGTTGAACTCGTAGATGGCACCGACTTCCAGCGGCAGCGTGCGGACGAAGTAGAAGAACGCGCCGTCGTCGAGCGGGCTCGCCACACCTTCCTCCTCCTCGCCGTCGCCTTCGCGGAACTTCGCGCGCTCCGGAAACATCTCGTAGCGACGCTCGCGAAGCCGACCACCTTCCTCGAGGTCCTGCACGAAACGAAGCGAATGGAAGGCTTCGCGGTCGATCCAGCTCTCGAGCACGTCGTCCACGCGATAGAACGGGACGCCGCCGCGGATCCGGAAGCGCGTATGCCACGCCTCCCGTCCCCGTATCGTTTCGGTGTCGATGACCTCCATCGACCCCTCGCCGACCCGGAGCTTTCCGAAGCGCACGTCGTACTTCAGGAGCTCGCCGAGCTCGAACGGCACGGGACGCACGGACGGCCCCTCGGTCGACGACGACTGCGCCTCCGCTGACGGTGACGCACTCATCGCCACGAGCGCCATGGCGAGACGCACTACAGCCGGAAGCATCCTACGGTTTGGGCGGAAGCGCCTGGAGCGATCGCGACTTGGCTTGCTGGCCGTAGCGAAAGAGCGCCCAGGCGTCGGCGAGCGGCCGGACACGTGTGTCGCGCGGCCGCAGGTCGTACCGTGGTTCCAGCGGCACCGTCTCCACGCGACGCGCATGCGGCACGAGCGACAGCAGCACGTCGACGTTCGCTGCCCAGCCCGCCGAGCCGACCAGGGGCGAATCACCTAACGCCTTGAGCGCGTCGCGAATCACCGACACCCGATACAGCCGAAACGACCCGAACGGATCGGCGATGCCGGGCGTCTTGACGAAGGCGCGAAGGGCCCAGGGCGCCATCTGGCGCAGCCGGCGCACGGCCCTGGGGTGCGACGACGCGTCCGCCATCGTTTCACCGATCACGATGTCCGCACCGCCTTCGAAGCGTTTCACGAACTCGGGGATCCGCTCCGGCTGGTCGGTGAAGTCCCCCTGCATCGTGATGACGGCGTCGCGTCGGGCGTACCTGGTACGCTGCGACGCCGTCTGAAACAGGTCGGCCAATGCGGCGGCGTAACCTACTCGCGACGGTCCGCCCAGAACCGTGAGAGGGAGGACCGACTCGTAGCCCTGCACCGTGTCGGCGGTGCCATCGGTGCTTCCGTCGTTGTAGACGAGGATCTCGTACTCACGCGAGTAGTCCTGGAAGACCGACCTCAGCTTCCAGAGGAGGACGCCAATGGTTGGTGCCTCGTTGTGAACCGGGATGCAGATGTATAGCACGGGGCGCGCGGGAACGGGGAGCGGAGAGCGGGTAGCGAAAGGTAGACGGGGAGGGGTGCGGCTTCATACACCGTTCCCGGACGGAATGGACATTTGGGCCGTTCACCCGTTCACCCGTTCCCCCAGGCCAAGCACTCGTTGGTACACGGCTGCGGTGCCGTCGATCATCTGGTCTACGCCGAACTGGGCGGCTCGGATGGGGCCGGCCTGGGCCAGTCTCGCGCGGACCTCGGGATTCAGCGCGACGTGGGCGGCTGCGGCGGCGAACTCGGCGGCACTCCCGGGGGCAGCCAGGAGACCGGAGACCTTGTCCTGAATCAGCTCGGGGAGGCCTCCGACCGCGAATGCGACCGGGGGCACCCCCAGGGCCATGGCGTCGATGACACTCGTGCCCAGGCCTTCGGCGTTCGACGGATGCCAGAGCACATCGAGTCCCGCCATCGCGACGTGGACCTCGTCGATGAAGCCGGCGCGATACGCCTGCAGCCCGGCGATGGTCTCCCGCCCGGTCGCCCGCCCGCCTAACAACACCAGGCGACAGAGGTCGCGCGCCTCCGGCGGAAGCTGCATCGCGATGTCCTCGAGCAGGCTCACACCCTTCTCCGCGGTCATCGCACCCACGATCCCACAGAGGACGGTGCGCGTCGGCCAGCCGATTTCCGAGCGCCAGTCACGCGGGATCGGCACCTGCAGGGCAGGCACCCCCGAATGGACGACATCCACGCGCGACGGGTCGACGCCGCCGCGTGCCATGGCGTCGCGAACGGCGCTGGAGATGGCGATGAAGCGCGACACGCGCCTGCCGTACTTGAGGCGTCCGCGCGGGACGAAGATCACGCGGCGCGTCACGATCAACGGCAGGTGACGCATCCCAATCAGCGCGGCCATCGCCAGGGCGTGGGCACGGGCGTCGTGTGCGTGCACAATGTCGGGACGCCAGGTGCGGATGTGTGCCCGCAGACGTCGCGCGGCCGCCATGTCCCAATCGGCGCGCATGCGGACCACGCTCGCCGCCTGTCCGGCCCCGCGCAGGCGCCTGACGAGTGGCGCATCCGGTTGTCCGACCACGAGCGGTTCGTCTCCCCGCGCCCGCTGACCGCGGGTGAGCAGGAACACCTGACGCTGGCCACCACGCCACTCGCGACCACTGTCGATGTGCAGGACTCGCAAGGACATCGGTGAGGAAACTGGGGAGCAGATTGGCAACCGGCAACGCGTGTTTCATTTTTCGAGGTGGAACGCCGATACTGAGGAGAGCAATCCGGGGTACTGAGAGGAGGAATTGGGAGCGGGAGGAGGAAGCGGGAGCGGCTCGGTTGCAACGGAGGACGAGTGATTCTCGGAACGATTCGTCAGCGCCTTACGAGAAACGACGCGCAGTTCGCACTCTCCCTGCTCGTGCAGGGTGCGCCGTCGGAGCAGGCGATCCTGGAGGCCGCCCTTCGCGACCGCGGAATCGATGTGCTGCTCGACGATCCGCGCCTGGCCGGCGCACTCCTCGCGCGCCCCGCCGGTGCGCGGTCGCCGCTGCCCCTGCTCGTGTACGTCCTCGTCAGGCGGGCACTGCGTGAAACGAATGAAGACGATCGCAGCCTGGCCGATTTCGTGTCGAGCATCGTACTGCACTTCGGGCTGAAGGATCGCGCCAACCGTGTCCGTGAGCACGACGACGTGCGTTACGACACGCTGGCGGGCCTGGCCGCGGACGCGGAATGTGGCGACCCGACACGCGCGTTCCTCGTGCGCGCGCACATGGGGCACTACGCCCTGTGGCTCGCCGGCCTGTTCCCAGATCGGATCGAAGCCCAGCACCATCGCCGCGGAGGCCCCGCCTTGGACTATTTCGACGAGATGGGCCGGCGAGGCTATCAGATGGCCGCCCAACATCGCCTGGCCGCGGAGCACGGCGTCGAGCGGCTGTTCGAGACCGCAGCGGGCCGCTTCTCCAGGCTGCGAGTCGCGCTCAACCGGCTGAGCGACCGGGTGCTCTTCCCGCACCACCACAGCGCCGACAAGCTGATGCGGCAGGTGAGAGACGCGAGTGGGTAAGAACGGGTAGACGGCGACGAACGGGTAAACGGGTAGACGGGAAGATCGGGTAGGGGTGCGCGACATTCGTCGCCTTGCCTTTTGCACAAGCGTTCACCCGATTATCTCGTCATCTTTCTTACCCGTTTGCCCTTCATGTTCGAAGACATTCGCCGCGCCTTCGAGGACCTCCTCAACGGAAACGTCGCTCCGGGTGATCGCCGGGAGCTACTGCAGGAGATGCGCGACACGCTCGTTCGGGCCAAGCTGGCAATGGATGATCTTCGCGTGGGCGTCGATGCCAACGAGAAGAAGCTCGCCCGTGAACGCGCCGAGCTGGAAACGGTACGCCGGCGAAAGGGCCTTGCCGAGTCGCGCGGCGATGCGGAGACCGTGGCTGTGGCGATTCGCTTCGAGGCGCAACAGCTGGAGCGCGTGACGTGGCTGGAGAAGAAGCTCGACGTTGCGCAGGGCGAGCTGGCGATGGTGGAGCGGGAGGTGGAGGAGATGACCGTGCAGTACAAGGCAGCACTGGCCGGTGTGGGTTCGGGGCTGCGGTCCGGGGCGGTCGATGACGAGTTGGACCCGACGACCCGCGACGCGGACCTGGATCGGAACCTTCGCTCCCTGGACCGCCAGCAGCGCAAAGCGGCGAGCGAAGCCGAGGCGGACGCGCGCCTCGCGGAGCTCAAGCGCCGCATGGGGCTGTAGCTGCGCCTCGCTGCCGTCGCCGTCGCCACCGTGGCCGCACTCCCTGCGGTGGCCCGGTCGCAGGGTGGACGAACGCAGGTACGATGTGCGGGTCAGATCGTGACGGAGGTCGTCGTCCGATCGGAAGGCCCGTCGTACGGCGCGGCGTTCGAGCGGTCGGCCACGTTAGGCGGAGTGCTGTCGCATCTGCACACGCCGACGGCGCCGGAGGTCATCCGCAATTTCATGCTGCTCGCGGCGGGCGATCGGTGCAGCCCGCTGCGGCGGTCGGAAAGCGAGCGACTGCTGCGCTCGATGCCGTTCATCGCCGATGCGTCAGTGACGGCGTATCAGGATGGCCAGGGGGTACGCATCGAGGTTGTCACGGTCGACGAGCCTTCGATGGTGGCGAATCTCGGCGTGAAGAACGACTTCCCATACCTGTCGCGCCTGACGCTGGGCAACGCCAACCTGATGGGAAACGGCGTGTACGCGTCCGCGCAGTGGCGACAGGTCAGCTTCTACCGCGACGTATTCGCGGGACGTTACACAAACTACCAGTTGTTTACGCGACCGTACCAGCTCGACATTCGCTGGGCGCGGCGCGACCTGGGAAGCGACTGGATCGGACAGGTGAGCTATCCGTTTCTCACCAGCCTGCAGCGCGTGGCCTGGCGGCTGACGGCGGGGCAGAGCTCCCACTACGCACGTTTTCTGCGCGAAGGGAAGCAGCCGGCCTCTCTTCGCGTGGCCCGCGAGTATCTGGACGCCGGGGCCGTCGCGCGTTTCGGTCCGGCGGACCGCGTGGGACTGATCGGCGCGCAGTTCGCGGTGGAAGACATGGAACCCGACGCCATGCCGGTCGTGATCGGCCGCAATGGACTGCTGCCCGACACCACCTCGGCACTCATCAACCGCTACACGTTGTCCCGCAGCGTCCGGCTGAACGCGTTGCTGGGCTTCCGGCGGGTGCGCTTCCTGCGCGTCTCCGGCTTTGACGCGTTAGCCGGATCGCAGGACCTGCGGACGGGGATTCAAGTCGGATCCACGCTGGGGGGCAGTCTCCCCACGTCGCGGGGCAGTGCGCGGGATGAGACGTATGCGGGTGGCGACGTGTATCTCGGGCTGGGCAACCCGGTGTCGTTCGCTGCGGTGGAAGCCGCGATGGAGGGACGTCGCCGCCAGCAGGGGGACTGGAATGACGTCCTGTCCAACGGACGCGTGGCGTGGTATCTGAAGCCGCATCCACGTCACTTGATCACCGCCGACCTCTCCTGGGCCACCGTGCGCAGTTCCCGCGTGCCGGTGCAGCTCTCGTTAGGCGATCGTCGTGGCGGGTTGCGCGGTTTCGAGGACACCTGGTTCGCCGGTGCCCGCCGGGTCGTGGGCCGGCTCGAGGAGCGTTGGCGCATCGCCTCGCTGGGCGGAAGCGCCAACGTTGCCGTGGCCGCGTTCGGCGAAGTCGGCGCCGTGTCGGCCGGCGACGTACCGCTCGGCACCTCGAGTGGTCCACGTCAGTCGATCGGCACCTCGCTGATCGTGGCCGTGCCACCCCGATCGCAGCGCATGTGGCGCGTGGATTTCGCCGTGCCGGTCCGCAAGGGTGGCGGCGCGGGGTTCGAGGTCCGCCTGACGAGCGAGGACCGCACCCAGAACTTCTGGCGCGTCCCGAACGACATCCGCTCGGCCCGCGAACGGGTCTTGCCGCAGTCGATTTTCAGGTGGCCGTAGGGGGCGGACAGGGGACAGGGGACAGGGGACAGGGGACAGGGGACAGCGGACAGGCCGGACGGTCGGACCGGTGCACAGGCGCACAGGCAGCAAGGGCTAGCCCGTCCGACCCGCCATCATCCTGCGAATCGGCACGACCAGTACTGTGAGCAGGGCCGCGGCGACGAGTAGCGACAAGGCCGTGCGCTGAAAGAGCTGTGGCATCAACTCGAGCTTCGTCGGGTCGACACCGCCGCCCACGAGGCCGGCGAAGAGGTTGCCAAGCGCGATCGCCGTGAACCAGACGCCCATGATCTGACCGGCGAATCGCTTGGGAGTGAGCGTGGTCATCGAGCTCAGTCCAACAGGACTCAACGCCAGCTCCCCAACCGCCTGAAGGAAGTAGCAGAGGACCAGCCATAACACCGACACTTTCAGGCTTCCCCCGCTGGCGACGACTTCCCGCGACGCGATCACCATCAGCAGGAAGGCGAGCGCGCAGAGGAACAGGCTGATGGCAAACTTGGTGGGACTCGACGGGTTCAGGCCACGCTTGCCGAGCGCGATCCACACCGCGGCGAGCACTGGTGCGAGGGTGACGACGAAGAAGGGCTCGGCTGACTGCAGCCAGGTCGTTGGCACTTCCCACCCCAGCAGCGTGCGGTCGGTGAAGTCACGGGCGAACAGGTTGAGCGACGTGGGTTGTTGCTCGAACGCTGCCCAGAAGATCATGGAGAAGACAAACAGGACGAGGATCACCGCCACGCGTTTCTTCTCGTCGACCGTGAGTCTGGCGAAGAAGAAGAGGTAGGCGAAGTACGACGCCGACATCGTGAGCATGATCGCCGTCATGCTCTCCGCCACCCGGACCGGGTTGATGCGGATGATCCCCAGCATCGTGAGGACGATGATGACCGCAATCACGCCCAGGGCCGAGAGCGCGATCGTCCGGACGCGCCGCTGTTCGGCGGGGTTCGCCGTGTGTGGCAGGCCGATCGCACCTAACGTCGATGCGGCGCGCAGGCGAAAGATCAGGAGTCCGATCGCCATCCCCAACCCCGCGGCGCCGAAGCCATAGTGCCAGCCGGCGCGCTCACCGAGGTAACCCGTGATGATCGGCGCGATCAGGGCACCCAGGTTGATTCCCATGTAGAAGATCGAAAAGCCTGCGTCGAGTCGGGACCCACCCTCGGGGTAGAGATCGCCGACCATCGCCGACACGTTGGGCTTGAGGAGGCCCGTGCCGATGACAATGAACACCAGGCCGACGAAAAACGCCGGCCGGGCCAGCAGTGCCGAGAGGGCGATCGACAGATGTCCGAGTGCGATGAAAACGCCGCCATACCAGACGGAGCGGCGGAGACCCAGCCATCGGTCCGCGATCCAGCCACCGGGGAGCGAGGCGAGGTACACCGACGCGGCGTAGATCCCGACGATGGCCGATGCCTGTGGACGCTCGAAGCCGAACCCTCCATCGAACAGCGCGGCCGTCATGAACAGCACGAGCAGCGGCCGGATCCCGTAGTAGGAGAACCGCTCCCACATTTCCGTGAAGAACAGTGTGGAGAGGCCGCGGGGATGGCCGAAGAACCGGCGATCCGTTGACGGAGAGGTCATGGGAGGGGTAAGGGGGTCACGGGCAGACAGGTGAGCGGGGTGAGCGTCCCGTTAGGCTTCGCGCCTGTGGTGGAGGGCCTGCTTGGGCATGTGGCGCTGCGGCTCGTTGGTGGCGCCGACGCGAACCTGCTCGGCCCATGGGACCACCGTTGGCGGCTGTTTGATGCACGCACACCAGTGGTCGGCGGCCTTTTCCTCGAGTGGCGGGGCGATGATCGCGCAGGCGGCATCCCTGGCGGGATGGTGGCAGCGCGGATGGAACACACAGCCACTGGGGGGATTGGCCGGTGATGGCGGGTCGCCGCTCAGGACGATGCGGAGCCGTTTGCGGTCCGGATCGGGCACGGGGACGGCCGAAAGGAGCGCCTGCGTGTAGGGCATCAGCGGCTCGCGGTAGATGTCGGCGGAGGACCCGGACTCCATGAACCGGCCGAGGTACATCACCGACACCCGGTCGGCCATGTGTTCGACCACCGACAGGTCGTGCGCAATGAAAAGGTAGGCCAGGCCGCGAGCCTTCTGCAGATCCTTGAGCAGGTTGATGACCTGCGCCTGCACCGACACGTCGAGCGCCGAGACGGGTTCGTCGCAGACGATCAGCTTGGGCTCGACCGCGAGCGCGCGTGCGATGCCGATGCGTTGCCGTTGCCCGCCGGAGAATTCATGGGGATAGCGCGACGCGTAGCCGGCCTGCATGCCGACCTCGTCGAGGAGCTGGGCGACGCGTTTCTCGGCGGCTGCACCTTCCGCCAGTTTGTGCACGAGCAGCCCTTCCTTGATCGTCGTCCCGACGGTCAGGCGAGGGTTGAGGGAGGAAAACGGATCCTGGAAGATGATCTGCAGGTGCCGGCGCATGGATCGCAGCGGCTTGCCCGAGAGTGCGCGGAAGTCCACGCCGTCGAACTCGATGGTGCCGGCGGTGGGTTCGATCAATCGCAGGATCGCCCGCCCCAGCGTGGTCTTGCCGCAGCCGGACTCACCGACGATGCCTAACGTTTCTCCCTGACGCACCTCCAACGACACGCCGTCCACGGCACGGACGACGCTGGTGGTGCGGCCAAACAATCCGGACCTCACCGGGAAGTGCATCGTCAAGTTGCGGACCGTCAGCAGTGGAGCCGCGGACCGGTTCACGCGCCGGCTCCGACAGCCACGAACTCACCGGTGGCCGACACGAGATGGCAGCGGCCGGCGTGCGAGCCACCGCGAAGCTCGGGGGCCTCGCGCTCGCACCGGTCGAACACGAACGGACACCGGTCGCGGAATCGGCATCCCGAGGGCCAGGCCGTGGGCGCCGGCACGGTCCCCGGGATGGTGACCAATCGGTCGAGTCCCTGGCCCACACGAGGCATCGCGCGCATCAATCCCTGCGTGTACGGATGCGCCGGGCGCGCAAAAAGCTCACGCACCGGCGCGCGCTCCACGATCTGCCCGCCGTACATCACCAGCGCCTGCGTCGCGACCTCGGCGACGACGCCGAGGTCGTGCGTGATGAGAATGATCGCGGTGCCAAAGCGCTGCTGCAGCCCGGCCAGGAGTTCCAGGATCTGTGCCTGGATCGTGACGTCGAGGGCCGTGGTCGGCTCATCGGCGATGAGCAGTGCCGGATTCATGACCAGCGCCATGGCGATGAGGACCCGCTGTCGCATGCCGCCGGACATTTCATGCGGATACTGCGACGCCCGCTCCCGGGGCGAGGGGATACCAACCAGTGACAGCATCTCGATGGCGCGTTCCCACGCGGCCTTGCGCGAGGCGCGGTCGTGCACGCGCGCAACCTCGGCGATCTGGTCCCCGACCGTGAACACGGGATTCAGCGCGGTCATCGGTTCCTGAAAAACCATCGAGATCCGGTTCCCGCGAAGGCGGCGCACCTCTTCCTCGCTCGCGGTGATCAGGTCCTTGCCTTCGAAGACAATCCGGCTGCCCGACTCGATGCGGCCGGGCGGATCAATCAACCGCAGCAGCGATAGGGCCGTGACCGACTTGCCGCTTCCCGATTCCCCGACGACACCAATCGTTTCTCCTGGCAGCACGTCGAATGACACGCCATCGACCGCGCGGGCGATACCACCACGGGTGTGGAAGTAGGTGCGGAGATTCTCCACGCGCAGGAGCGGCGCCGATGAGGTGGTCGCGGTCATCGGCCGGGAAGCTGGCGTGGGTTGATCGCGCTGCGCAAGCGGCTTGCGACGCTGTTGACCGCGAGGGAGGTCCCGATCAGCGCGAGTCCCGGGAAGACCGTCATCCACCAGGTCAATGCGAGGGACTCCCGCCCATCGCGAATGATGGTGCCCCAGCTTGCCGTGGGGTCGCGCACCCCGACGTTGAAGAAACTGAGGCCAGCCTCGAGCACGATCACGTTGCCGATGGCGACCGTGGCGGCGACGAGGACGGGTCCCAGCGCGTGCGGTATCACGTGCCTCACGAGAATCGCGCGTCGCGAGACGCCGAGTGCTCGCGCCGCGCTGACGAAATCGCGACTGCGCACGACCAGCGCCTCCGCCCGTGCCAGGCGGCTGACACCGAACCAGCCCGTCAGCCCGAGCACGACGATCAATCCCGCCACCGACGGGCGCGTCCACAGGGCCACGACCGTCAGCACGAGCAGCACGCGTGGGATGGCGAGGAAGGTGTCCACCGTGCGCATCAGGGCCGCGTCGATCCATCCACCGAAGAACCCGGCCGTGGCGCCCCAGGCCAATCCAACCACCGCGGAAAGCGTGGCCGCCAGCACGGCGATCCCGAGGGAGATGGTAGCGCCATACATCATGCGGCTCAACACGTCGCGGCTCACCTGATCCGTGCCGAACCAGAAACGGAGCGACGGGGGCTGCGACTTGTAGACGATCGGGCCTTGCAGCTCGATCGGATCGTAGGGGGCGAGGAGCGGCGCGAAGAGCGCAACGATGGCGAGGAACACGAGGAACGCGAGGGCGGTTCTCCCACCGGCGTCGGCGGTAATGGCGCGAAACCAGGCGACTGGCCCCGCGGGACCCAACGGTTCCGCTTCGATCGCGAAGGCGGCGACAGGCGGAGTGTTAGGCACGCAGCGCCCTGGGGTCGGCCCACGCGTAGGCGGCGTCGGCGAGAATTCCGGCCACCACGACCATCACACTCGTCAGCAGCGTCACGCCAAGCACCACGGCGTAGTCCCGCGCGCCGATCGCGCTGATCGCGACGGTACCCAGTCCCGGCCACGAGTACACCGATTCGACGAATACGGCGCCACCCACCAGCGCCGGCAGCGAAAGCCCGAGCAGCGTGATGGTGGGCAGCAGGGCGTTGCGCAACGCGTGGCGGAAGACGACCGCTCGTGCCGGCGTGCCCTTGGCGCGCGCGGTGCGCACGTAGTCCTCCGGAAGCACATCGAGCACGGCGGCGCGCTGAAACCGCGCCACGACCGCGCCCACCAGGAGCACCAGGGAGGTCGCGGGGAGCGCCAGGTGCTGCAGAATATCGAGCACTTTGCCTGCAGGCGACATGTAGTCGTGCATCGTGGCGTCGATCATGCCGGACACGGGAAAGACCCTCAGCTTGAGCGCGAAGACGAGGAGCAGGCCGATGGCGATCCAGAAATCGGGAAGCGCGCCCACGGCGACGTTGAGCGACTCCACCGCGCGGTCGACCGCCGAGCCGCGGCGGCCGGCCTGCCAGGCCCCCACGAGGATGCCTAACGCAAAGCCGAGCACGATCGCCGTGCCCATGAGCAGCAGCGTGCGAGGCAGTCGCTCGGCGAGCACCGTCGAGACGGGGCGACGCGCGGTGAAGGACTCGCCCAGGTCACCCCGCGCCAGCCGGGAGAGGTAGGTCGCGTATTGCACGTGCACCGGTTCATCGAGGGCGAATCGGGCCCGAAAGGCCGCGCGCTGAGCGGGCGTGAATCGGGCGTCCTCGGTGACGAAGATGAACGGCTCGCCGGGGGCAGCGTGGATGAGGATGAACGTCAGTGTCGTCACGGCAAACACCGTGGCCACGCCGAACAGGATCCGCCGGAGAAGAAATGCCGCCATCGCGCGCTAAGTTACGCCCGTCCCGCCTGACGAGCGAGCCCGCTCAGCGTCGCCAGGTCCACGCGTGGCTTTCGTACCTCGCGATGCTCGATGCGGCCGCGACGTCGATGGACTCCGGCGGCAGATCCTCGACGTGCGCATCCCACGAGGCGCGGACACAGGAACGGAGCCGATCTGCAAACTCGACTGGATCGACGTCGCGACGCAGTACCCGCGACAGAGACGCCGCAGGTGTCACCGGGACCGGTCCCGTGGCGACATCACACAAGCGATGCTGGTCGTCGTGCACCAGAATCGAGCCGTGTTGCAGAAAGGCCCCGCCTTCGCGCACCTGCGCACTGCCGACCAGCTTCTCGCCGCCGACGACAAGTTCTCCCGCGGCCGGAAGCTCGAAACACGGGGCGCTCCCCGGGCGCGGCATCCGGGTCGTAGGGTACGCAATCTCGGCGGCAACGCCCATCCCCCGCAGCGCGGCCAGCAGCAGCTGGCTGATGGCGGCGTAGTCCGTCTGCAGATCGCGGTCGTCGGAGGCCGGCGCCGTCACCGAGTAGGTGATCTCGCGATGGTGCAGCACGGCGCGACCGCCGGTAAGTCGTCGCACGATGCCGATGCCGTGCGCCGCGGCTCGCTCGGGATCCCACGCGCCGCGCGCCGTCTGGTTGCGCCCAAGGGACAGCGTGGCCGTGAGCCAGCTGTACACACGGACCACGCCCTCGTGTGCCGTGCGAGCGCGCGCCAGCAGGGCGTCGTCGATCGCCATGTTCGCCGCCCCGGACAGCGGAGGCGTGTGAAGGAAGCGCCAGTGCATGCGCGGAATCTAGGCGACACGCCATGGGCGATGGCCGATTTCGGCACGCAGGCGCGCGCGCGCGAAGCCGACCTGCGATCCCTTCGCGTTGGTCGCGTGCTCTGTGCACGCCGGATAACTTCCTCCACCATCTCCAGCTCGCAATCGGAGTCTCCGCTCCCCGCTCACCGCTCGCTCTGCATGCCCGACCTTCGCCACTACCTGACCGAGTCCGACACCTTCGTCCGGCGGCACCTTGGGCCGTCAATGGATGACGTGGACGCGATGCTCGAGACGCTGGGATACAACACCCTCGATGCATTCATCGATGCCACGGTGCCGGAGGGCATTCGGTTCCGTCGCACACTGGACACGGGTCCTGCCCGGACCGAGCACGAGGTGCTTGCCGAGCTGCAGACGATGGCGAGCCGGAACAGGGTCTATCGCTCGTACATCGGGCTTGGGTATCACGACACCCTCGTGCCGCCGGTGATCCAGCGGAACATTCTCGAGAACCCCGGATGGTACACGGCCTACACGCCGTATCAGGCCGAGATCGCCCAGGGCCGACTGGAGGCACTGCTCAACTACCAGACGGTGGTCATCGACCTGACGGGGCTGGAGATCGCCAACGCGTCCATGCTGGACGAGGGCACCGCCGCCGCGGAAGCGATGCATCTGGCCTACGGGGTGAAAGGCAAGGAGGGGAAGGAGACGATCTTCGTCGACGAGCTGTGCCATCCCCAAACGATAGATATCATCAGGACGCGCGCCTGGGCGTCCGGCGTCACGGTCGCGGTCGGCGATGCGCGCTCCGCGACGTTTGGGCCCGACGTGTTCGCGGTGGTGGTGCAGTATCCCGCGACCGACGGCGGGATCTTCGACTTCCGGACGGTCGCGGATCGCGCGCATGCCGCCGACGCGCTCGTGGTGGCCGCCACGGATCTGCTGGCGCTCACGTTGCTGGCGCCGCCGGCGGAGTGGGGTGCCGACGTGGCCGTGGGCAACTCGCAGCGGTTCGGGGTGCCGATGGGCTTCGGCGGCCCGCATGCGGCCTTCTTCGCCACGAAGGACGAGTACAAGCGCCTCATGCCGGGTCGGCTGATCGGCGTGTCGCGTGACACGCAGGGCCGGATGGCGTTGCGCATGGCGCTCGGCACGCGCGAGCAGCACATCCGGCGCGAAAAGGCCACGAGCAACATCTGCACCGCCCAGGTGTTGCTGGCGGTGATCGCGGGGATGTATGCCGCCTGGCACGGGCCGGAAGGATTGACGCGCATCGCGCGCCGCGTGCACGGCCAGGCGGCGATGCTTGCGGCCGGCGCCGAACGGCTCGGGCATCGCGTCGCGCACGATGTGTTCTTTGATACGGTTCGCGTGGAGCTCGCGGGACGCACGAGCGCGGAGGTGGTCGCCGCGGCCGATGCCAGACAGATCAACGTTCGTGCGCTCGGCAACGCGTCGGTGGTGATCGCGCTGGACGAGACCGTCACCCCTCGCGATCTGCACGACGTGCTCGCGGCGCTGAACGGCGGTGCCGATCCTCCGTTCACCGTCGCGGCGCTGACCACCGACATCGATCCGCGGTACGACGAACGCTTCGCGCGGACGAGCCCGTTCCTCACGCATCCCGTCTTCTCGCGATTTCATTCCGAGCACGAGATGCTGCGCTACATCCGCACGCTGGAGTCGCGGGACCTGTCGCTCTGCCACTCCATGATCGCGCTGGGCTCGTGCACCATGAAGCTCAACGCGACGGCCGAGATGTTCCCGGTCACCTGGCCGACGCATGGCCGGATGCATCCGTTCGCGCCGGCCTCGCAGACCGAAGGCTACGCCGAGGTGTTCCGCACACTGGAGCACGACCTGGCCGAGATCACCGGGTTCGCCGCCGTGTCGCTCCAGCCTAACGCCGGATCGCAGGGCGAGTACGCCGGGCTGCTGGTGATCCGCAAGTACCACGAGTCGCGCGGGGAGGGGTACCGGGACGTGTGCCTGATTCCCCAATCGGCGCACGGCACCAACCCGGCGAGCGCGGCGATGGCGAGCATGAAGGTGGTCGTGGTGAAGAGTACCCAGAACGGCGACATCGATCTCGACGACCTGCGGGCCAAGGCGCTGCAACACGAGGCGAACCTCGCGGCCCTGATGGTGACCTACCCCTCGACCCACGGGGTGTTTGAAGAAGGGATCAGGACCGTCTGCCAGATCGTCCACGCGCACGGCGGACAGGTCTACATGGATGGAGCGAACATGAACGCGATGGTCGGGGTGGCGCGCCCCGGCGACATCGGGGCCGACGTCTGTCACCTGAACCTGCACAAGACGTTCTGCATCCCGCACGGCGGTGGCGGCCCGGGAATGGGGCCGATCGGCGTCGCCGCGCACCTGGCGCCGCACCTGCCTGGTCATCCGGTCGTCCCGCAGGCGGGCCGCGTTTCGTTAGGCGCGGTATCGTCGGCGCCGTGGGGGTCGGCGTCCATCCTGCCCATTTCGTGGGTCTACATCAAGATGATGGGCGGGGAAGGGCTGGCGTACGCGACCAAGATCGCCATCCTCAATGCCAACTATGTCGCACACCGGCTCGACGAGCATTTCCCCGTGCTCTACAAGGGACGGCATGGGCGCGTCGCGCACGAGTGCATCGTCGACCCGCGTGGCCTCAAGCAGGCGAGCGGCGTGGAAGTCGAGGACATCGCCAAGCGCCTGATCGACTATGGCTTCCACGCGCCCACGGTGTCCTTCCCGGTCGCGGGAACGCTGATGATCGAGCCGACGGAATCGGAGTCGAAAGCGGAGCTCGACCGGTTCTGCGATGCCCTGATCGCGATCCGCGGTGAGATCGAGGAAATCGCCACGGGGATTCTCGACAAGGCCGACAACCCGCTCAAGCACGCGCCGCATACCCAGGAGGATGTGATCTCCGACGCATGGAACCGCAGCTACTCGCGCGAGCGAGCCGCCTTCCCGGCACTGTGGACCCGCCACCGCAAGTTCTGGCCGGCCGTGTCCCGAGTGGATAACGCGTACGGCGACCGGAACCTGGTATGCGCGTGTCCGCCGATCGAGGCGTATATGAGTTGAAAGATGGGCGCCTGGTCTCCCGTCCCGGGTTACGTCCCCGTGTGTGCCTTGTATCCCGCTGCGTCCATCAGCCCAGTCGGCGGCGACGCCACCCTGATCTTGATCATCCAGCCCGCGTCGTACGGATCGCGGTTCACGGCAGACGGGTCGCCGTCGAGGGCGGCGTTCACGTCGACGATCTCTCCGGCCAACGGGCAGAACAGCTCGGACACCGCCTTCACTGCCTCGATGGTACCAAAGACGTCGTGCGCACCGTAGCGGGCGCCGGTCTTTGGAAGCTCCACAAAAACGATGTCGCCGAGTTGATCCTGGGCGAAGTCCGTGATGCCAACGATGAACACGTTGGGATCGGGCGTTGGCTTGAGGTACTCGTGATCGGCAGTGTACTGGAGATCGTCAGGGATGTTGGCCACGGGCGTGATCCTGGGTCGTCGCGGTGAATTCGCGCGAAGTCTAGGCTCGTGAGAGGCGAGAGGCTAGATGGGCGACACGATAGGCGATAGGCGATAGGCGATTGGCGATAGGCCGTGGGCGGGAGTGCGCGTAGCTTGGTCGCTGTCTGTTCCAACACCACCAACCGATCACGATGGTTCTCGTCGGACTGACTGGCAACATTGCCAGCGGCAAGTCTACCGTGGGGCAGATGCTACGCGAGCGCGGGGCGTATCTCATAGATGCCGATGTGCTGGCGCGCGAAGCGGTGGCTCCGGGGACCGAGGGGCTTCGGGCGATTCGAGCCCGGTGGGGCGAACAGGTGATCCTGCCGAACGGGACGCTCGACCGCGCTGCGTTGCGCCGGATCGTGTTTGGCAGTGACACCGAGCGTGATGCGCTCAATGCAATCGTGCACCCGGAGGTGGAGCGTCTCCGCACGGCCGAGATCGAGAAGGGGCGCGAGCGTGGCGAGGGAGTCGTGGTGTGTGACATTCCGCTGCACTTCGAAAAGCAGCTGGAGAGCCGCTTTGATCTCGTTATGCTCGTTGATGCACCCGAAGCCGTCCGCCTTTCCCGACTCACTGCGTTTCGTGGACTCGATGCGGTCGAAGCCCGCGCGATGATGGGTGCGCAAATGTCGTCGGCGGAGAAACGCGCCCGCGCGGACATCGTGATCGACAACGATGGCTCGCTGGATGCGCTGCGCGCGGCAGTGAATGAGGCGTGGCACAAACTGACGTGACCGCCCGTCGGCCACCGCCTATCCCCTGTCGCCTATCGCCTGATTCAAGCCGCCGCTTCGTCCTCTCCTGCATCCAACAGCATCTGCTGCAGCACCCACTCCGCGCCGCCATGGCGCCGGATTTCCGAGGGAGTCGCGCGCAGGTAGCGCTGGCACGTATTCCGGAAGGCGCTCCCGGAGGGGAAGTGCAGGGCCAGCGCGATGTTGTCGGCGCTGCGCTCGGGATCTTCGAGCAGATTGGCCGCGACGAGCAGGCGAGCCCAGGTGATCAGGCGCTGCGGCGACGGAAGCGCCGCATGCTCCAGATGTTTAGCCAGCACCCGGCGGCTCAGCGTCAGGCGCCGCGCGAGCTCGTCGGGGGTCAGGTGCTCGTGGGCGCGGGTCACGGCCAGCAGCACCGCGTCGCGCACGGTAGGGCGGAGCGTCTCCAGCGTGCCGCGCAGGAGGCCCGCCACCCCGCGCGCCTCGGCCTGCTCGAGGATGGTCCCGATCGACAGCGCGTCGTCATCCACGTTGGCAATGATCAGCGCGTCCACGCCGGAGCGTCCGGCATCGAACAGATCGCGCGCGCGCTCGACCGCGACGTCGACGTAGGCCACGGTCCCCAACCGGGGAAAACGCCGCTTCAGCTGCCGGAGCGGCTCGAGGCTCATGTCGTCGCCGACAAACAGGTCCAGTATCGCAATATGCACGGGACGTGTCTCACAAAGCCTGAACACGTCCTGCCAGTCGGCGCAGGGTTCAATGCTGTGGCGGCCCCTGATCGCCGAGCGTAAGCGAAAGAGGCGCGACGGGTTAGGTACGAGTGCGGCGATGAGTCCCATGCGGGATTGACGGGGCCTGGCGTTGGAATTGCCCAAGGGCAGAACAAAGACGTATCGGGCCGACTCACCGTCACCACCCCGTGTGCGAGCACGGGGTGACGGTTCGCGGCACGAGCGTAACGGGTCTGCACGGTCGAGGCCCGTAACTTCGCTCGGACAACCTCGTCCTAGGATCGGTGCGAGATCCCCGAAGTTGTGGTACGCCTTGGACTTGTGTGTTGCACGTCACAGGCGGCGGGGGCACCGGTCGCCAGGGGGCTGCATATGCGAACGCGCAGGATCGCAGGACGCAAGGCAGGGTCACACGTGCGGCACCGCCGCGGCTTCACACTGCTGGAGCTGGTGGTGGTGCTGATCATGGTCGGGCTCATCGCCGGCATGGCGGTGCCCAAGCTCAACTACGAGAGGTTTCGCGCCGAGGCGGCCATGCGCAGCGTGCGCAGCGTCCTCCAGGGCGCGCAGCGCAATGCGATCATGCGCCAGACCAACGTGGTCGTTGGCTTCAATGTGGCGCAGAACTTCGTGGAGATCGTCGAGGACATCGACAACGACTGCGTCTACGATACGGGCGAGCGCGTGACCAGCCGGCCACTCGAGGACGGCGCCAAGTTCGGCACTCCAGCGGTAGGCTATGGGGGAAGTCCGGTGACGGTGGCCGTGGACGGCCCCAACCTGTGCACCATGCGCGGGCTCCCGGCCATCCAGTTCCTTCGCGACGGCGCCACCAGCACGGACGTCGACATCTACCTGACCTCGAGCCGCGGGGCCGCCGATGACTTCCGGATGCTCCGTGTGACGCAGGCGTCCGGGCGCACAGATGCATTTCGCTTTGAGACTTCCACGTGGCGGAGGACGAACTGATGCGACGACGCAAACACACGGCGCGCGCCGGACTGTCTCTGCTCGAGGTGATGGTCGCCCTCACGATCCTGGGCACGTCACTCATCGGCATGGCCGAGTACGGGAGGCAATTCGCCCGCACGAACCAGCGCACCAGCCTGCAGAACACCGCGCTCGACATCGCCACCGAGCGCATCGAGCGCATCAAGTCGGAACGCAACTACACGACGATGGACACGACGGCGGGGACGCATTCGGTGACCGTCAACGGAGTCACGTTCACGCGAACCACGACGATCACGCGCACCCTGAGCTCTCAGGTCGACTACAAGGTCATCACGGTGACGGTCAGCCGGGCCGCGATGACGGCGCCGGTGAAGAAGACGTCGGCCATCGCTCTGTTCTGAGGAATGCCCATGTCCCGATTCCCCTCCCGATCTTTCCCGCGCGCCGTTCGGCCGCGGTCCGGCTTCACGCTCGGCGAACTGCTGCTGTCGATCACGCTCACGATCGCCGTCTTCTCGGCGGCGGTGCCGTTCTTCACGCTGCAGATGCGGCAGCTCCAGCAGAACCTGGGACGCTCCGATGCCCAGCAGACGGCCCGTTTCGCGCAGAACACGGTGGACCGTGAGCTGCGCAACATCGGCATCGCCACCACGCCGATGCAGACGGCGTTGGGTATTCCGCGGAACCAGCCGCGGATCGTGCAGGCGGGAGCGTTTGCCGTCACGTTCAACACCAACCTGGTGGCGAACGACACGGTCGACATGAACGCGGTCTACTACGACCCGAACGTGCCCATCAATCTCACGACGGCGTTGTCCACCGTGAACGTGATCACCCTGCCGCAGACGTCCAGGCTCTACCCCGACTACGTGTATCGCGACGCGACGGGGATGCTCAGTTCCGCCGAGACGGTGTCGTACTGGGCGTCGGTGGATTCGACGTCGGGCTACACGGACGAATACGTGATGTTCCGGCGCGTGAACGACGGTCCGATCTCGGTCGTCGCCCGTGGCCTTCGCATCCCATCGGGACAGGCATTGTTCAAGTACCGCCGCGTCTTCGGAACCGGCATCGTGGACTCCATCCCCACGGGGTCTCTGCCGATTCTGTGGGACGCAGCGAGCCAGATCGCCGATTCCATTCGCACCGTGTCGCTCAGTGTCCGCGGCGTGTTCCGCGGATACGACCTGCGGAACCAGGCCAAGACCTACGAGCGCTATGTGAGCACCCAGACGAACCTGGCCAACATCGGGTTGTCGCAGCGGAATGCCTGCGGCGACGTGCCGCTCAATCCCGGGACCCCGGTAGCGACGAGGGTGCCTAACGTGATCGCTCCGCTGATCACCGACAAGGTCCAGGTGGTCTTCACCAAGTCGAATGACGAGACCACGGGTGAAAAGGACGTCGAACGCTACGCCGTCTTCCGGCGGGTCGTCGGCGCGCTGTGGGACGAACCCATCGCGGTCGTCGGCAAGTCCGGCGGTCCCTACATGTGGGAGGACTTCGACATCCAGGCGGGCGTGAACTTCGAGTATGGTGTGGCGGCGCAGGATTGCTCCCCCGCCAACTCGACGATCCGGACCAGTGTTGCTGTGGTTCACTAGGTGCTCATGAGGACGACAATGACCAATCCCCACACGCCCCGCCTGCATCAGCGCGGTCGCCGTGCGCGCCGCGGCTCGGCGCTCATGCTCACGATGATCTTCACGCTGGCGCTCGGCGGGCTGGCGATCTCGGCGATCTACATGGGCGGGAGCACGCAGATGCTCTCCAAGCTCTACGACCGCGAGCGCGACTACCGGTACGCCGCGGAGTGGGCGCTCGCCATCGGCAAGGCCCGACTCACGGTGGACACGGCGTTCACCCTGCCCGATTCGCTCTACGTGCAGGTCATGAACGGCCAGACCGTGCTCGATGCCAGCGGCAATCCGGTCCCGAAGGTCAAGGTCGACCTCTACGCCGGCGTTGGCGGTGCCTCGTCAGGCGAGTATGGCCGCTTCGTGGAGCTCGTGGCCGTGGCGTATGACAATGGCGGCGCACGCCACGTGCGGCGTCTCGAGCTCCAGGCCGAGAACTTCGCACGGTACGCGATGTTCGTGGACACCTGGGCGACCACTGCGTGCTACACGACGGGCGAAATCCTGCGCGGGCGGGCGCACTCCAACCAGGCGTGGAAGAACTGCAGCTCGGCGCCTGGAGTCATTCACACGGACACCGTCAGCGCCGTGACCACTGTCAATGGCGTCGGGCAGTACCAGTCCGCCAAGATCAACGGACACCCGGTGATCAGTTTCCCGAGCGTGGCCAAGCTATCCTGGATGCCGGGGTATGCAGCCAGTGCAAGCCTGTCGTTTACCCCGGCGGCCGAGGTGGGCTCGACAGGGGGCAGCCGGATGGAGTTCGTCGCCGTCGATCTGGACGGTGACGGAGCGCTCACTGGAGCCGCCGAAGGCTACTTCAAGGTGTTCGACGCGTACGCTGGAGCAACAAGTAATCCCTACGTCAATACATCGGCCGTCAGTCCATACGTCACCGGCGGGACAGACACGACGTTCTCGCGAATGAGCACGCCGTCCGGCACGGGCGCAGCGGCACGGTGGGACAATATCCTCAATGGCGCCACGTCTGTGGCGAAGAGCGCCATCCTGAATCAATGCGGCGTCTGGTACACGATGGGTCTGCCGGCAAGGCCGATGTTTGTCCCGCTGGCGGCTCATGATGACCAGGACCAGCGATACCGCTGGTTGGCGGACACACTCGGCGACAATACCACGATCCCCGGGCGTTTTGCGACGCGAGCGCTGGCGGCGGCGTGGATCCAGAACGTCCGCAACAACACCGCCAACAAGATCGCCCTGCTCAAGAACGTGACCGCGCCAGCGACCACCGCGGGCCGATGCTACCCCGCGGGCGATCCGCGGCTCATGCCGGTCGAACGTCCAGGGATCGCCAACGTGGCGTACCCCGGTGCGGGCGACCAGTCCCGCGACGTGCTACCGGACCCCAGCGAACGTGGTGGAGAGGACTCGACCTTTACTCAGGTCACCAAGACGGGCACGTGGAGACAGTGGCCGGGCTGGGCGGGCGCCGGCGCATTCGTGGGCGGAACGACCCGCCGGCAAATGATCGAAGAGCCGTTCCTCTGGCCGGTGCACCGCACGCAGAACCTGAACTCCAAGGGTGTCATCTACGTCAACGGCGACATCTACCTCTCCGGCCTGTTCCGTGGCCGAGCCACGCTCTACATCTCGGGAACGGGCACGTTCATCGACGACCTCACCTACGTCACCAATCCCGCGTCGCTCCCCATCTGCCAGAACCTGTTAGGCATCATCACGGGCAGCCACCTCCAGATCAGTGACAACGCAGTCAACCGGCCTCGCAACATCGACGGCACCGCAGCGGCCAACGCGAGGTTCCTCGATGACAACCAGGACTTCTTCCTGCACGCCGTCACTCTGAGCGGAGTCTCCAACACGTCCGCAACGTTCGGTGTCGAGAACTACAATACCGGACCAAGCACCGGGCGACAGTGCACGCCGGTGGCAGGCTACACCGTCGTGACATCCGGCGGCTGCATCTCGCAATCCGGCGGCGTGATTCTGCGCGCGATCAGCGCGACGTTCTCCGGAGCCAACACCGGCTTTGCAGAAAACCGCGTGAAGGACGCATGTCTCGACGTGGATTCACCACCGTACTTCCCGCTGACCGGGAGATACCTCGACAACGAGTTCTACGAGCTCGACCCGGCCGTGTTCAACTCGATCGGCGTGGCGCAGTTCTATCGACGGTTGCAGTCGGCGCCGTAAGAGCGGGGTACGGGGAGCGGGGAGCGGAAAAAGGTCCTGAGAGTGATCGGGTGCGTGGTGTTCCTCGCGTACCCGTTTCCTTTTCCGCTCCCCGCTCCACGCTCACGTCAAAAGAGCCGTCCCTGTCCCTCGTCTGCCCGGCGCACCACGTGACACGCGCGGCAGCGGGCTTCGTACGCTTCGCGGCCGCCGACCATGATCACCGGTGAGCTCCACTCGGCGGGCTCGCCATCGATCAAGCGCTGATTGCGACAGGCCGGCGCGCCACAGAGCACGCAGATCGCGTGCAGTTTGTCGACCAGCTCGGCGATGGCCATGAGGTGTGGCATGGGGCCGAAGGGCTCGCCGCGGAAGTCGGTGTCGGTGCCCGCCAGAATCACCCGCCGTCCGCGCCCCGCCAGCGCGGTCACCAGCTCGCACACACCGTCATCGAGAAACTGCGCCTCATCGATCGCGATCACGTGCGCCATCGGATCGATGCGGGCCGCGATCTGCGCCGATGAGTCGACGGGGATCGCCTCGACCGATCGGCCGTCATGGCTGGAAACGGCGAACACGCCCGTGTAGCGGTCGTCCAGGTGCGACTTGAAGACCTGCACCCGCTTGCGCGCGATGATCGACCGCCTCACGCGTCGCATCAACTCTTCTGTTTTTCCGCTGAACATCACACCGGCGACCACTTCGATCCAGCCACCGGTGAGCTGCATGGAGCTCATCAGTCCTTTTCCCGGCGTGGGCGGCGCGAGTGCCGTAGTCGTTCACCGCGTTCACCCCATTCGCGCGATTCACCGATCGCCCTCGGGCCACGTCCGCGCTCGCCATCGCGGAAGGTGCGAGGGCCGCCGGCGTCTTCCCGCGGACGGCGACCGCGTGGTCCTGCGTCACGACCGCCACGCGCACCGCCAGCATCGCGACTACCGCGGCTACTCCCGGCGCCGAAGTCATCTCGCGACCGCGCGGAGCGTCCTCGCGGGGGACGAGCGTCCTCACGCGGAGCGCGCGAGCCAGGGCGGCGCGCCGGACGATCGTCGGAGCGACGATCGCCGCGATCCGTCGGTCCACGATCGGGACGCGCATTGACCACGCGTCCGCGAATTGTCTTCCCCGTGATGGCCTCGATCACCTGCTCCGCGACAGAGGAATCGACCTCCACAACGCTGAACATCTCGCGCATGGTGATCTTGCCGAGCATGTCCGAGGAGATGCCGCTCTCATTGGTGAGCGCGCCGACGAGATCACCCTTCTTTGCGCCGTCCTTCATACCGACGCTGATGAAGACAGGAGTGAACTGTCCGAGGGCCGCGGATCGTTCACGCGTACGCGGCGTGGTGCGCTCAGCCCGCTCCGGCCGTTCCTCTCGTACCGCTCGCTCGACCCGCTCGCGCGGACGCGGCTCCGGAGTTCCCGGGAGTGCTGCGCGCCCGGGGGGGGCTGCGATCGCGGCGGGCTGGTGCTCCAGGAGCGCGAGCAGCGCCGCGGCCACCTCCGCCGCGTCGCGCTCTTCGAAGAGCGGGGCGAGTGCAAGCAGCTCGTGATGCAGGGACCGCTGTGACATCACGTCCCGCGCGGCGGCTCTCAGGGCATCGAGTCGCGAACCGGAGCGACGCACCGGCGTGGAGGGGAGCGCAGCGGTGGCGGATTGGCCGAACACCCGCAGGAAGCTCGTGAGCTCGTCAGGCGCCACGAGGGCGATCACCGCCTTGGGTTCCGCTTCCCGGATCGACGCGACGGCCTCGGCGTCGGTGGGAGCCGAATACAGGACGACGAGCTCTTCGCGCTCGGGGACGTCGCCGTCGGAAAAGCTGACGAGCGAATCCTCCGGGCCGTAGCCGAGATGCGCGAGCGCGGCACAGGCCGCTTCGGCGTCATCTTCCGAGGCGATGACGGTGGCGTGCTCGGGATTCACCACGTGCAGGAGCCGCGACAATGCGACCACGCGCCGAGCCGGGTCGCAGACGACGTACTGGAGCGCGACCTCGGAGGAGCGCACGGATTCGTATTGCATGCGCCGGGCGCGTCTGGCGTGACGCTCCAGGAATGCTTCGACGTTCGCGTTCAGCTCACCGGTGATCGCGATCCGGTCCGCGGTCTTCGGCAACTCGGAGAGGATCTCGTCGAGCGCGTCACCGCCCTGGGCGGTGAGGGTGTCGAGATGGACGAGGACGATGCTCTGGATACCGTCGACCTTGAGCGCCGACTTGCGCAGCAACTCCTGCGCAAGGGCAGGCGACGTGGCGATCGCCGTCGCGCCTAACGTGGCACGCCGCGCACCGCGGATGCCTTCGTCGACGGGCACGAGCAGGGGGCTCGCCGCGTCCAGTCCATCGTTCACGTCACCGGCCAGCCGCTCACTTTCCTCGGCGGCGGGCAGGAGGACGAGGAGCCGGAGCGCCGGGTCCTCGGGACGATCAATGGCAAGGCGCTCAACCTGCGCGCGCGCAATGCCGGGGATGCGCTGGTCATGGGACGGGAGCACGTGCACCACGTGCTGGCTCCGCGCCGTCCCTTCGTCCCGAAGGTCCTGCTCCACAGTGTCCTCGCTTGTCAATCAGGTAGGGAGCTGCCCGAGTGGGCGCGCTCCACGAGCCGAAGTATAGCCAAGCCGCCCGTGCTCCTCCAAGTTTGCTTCCATTCACCACCCAGCTCCCCCGAACATGACGCTCCGATTCACGCCCTCGGCCAACATTGCGCTTCTCAAAGAATCCGCGACCATCGCCGTGTCGCAACGCGCCAGGGCGCTGCGGGCCGAGGGGCGTCCGATCATCGACCTGGGGGCCGGCGAGCCCGACTTCGACACACCGCAGTTCATCCGCGACGCGGCGGCGCGCGCGATGCATGCGGGGGCCACGCACTACACCGCCACCGAGGGGATCCTCCCGCTCCGCGACGCGATCGCCGCGCAGGCCCGGGGGTACGGACCCGTGGCGGCCGGCGTCACGGCGCAGGACGTGGTCGTGTCCAATGGCTCGAAGCAGTCGATATTCAACACATGCTTCGTGTTGTTTGGGGAAGGGGACGAAGTGCTCGTACCCACGCCCGCGTGGACGTCGTATTACGAGATCGTGCAGCTGGCGCGCGCGACTCCCATCGAGGTGTATGGCGATCGCGCTCGCGACCTCAAGGTGACCGTGGACGACCTCGAGCGCGCGGCCACCTCCCGCACGCGAGGACTGATGTTGAACTCGCCGTGCAATCCGACCGGGGCCGTGTACGGCACCGACGAGCTGCGCGCGCTGCTCGACCTGGCCCACGCGCGCGGCTGGTGGGTGATCTCCGACGAGATCTATCGCCGGATTTGCTATGCCGGTGACGCCGTGAGTGCCCTGCAGGTCGCACCGTCACGGGACAACCTCGTCGTCGTGGACGGTGTGGCCAAAGCGTACGCGATGACGGGGTGGCGCGTTGGCTGGACGGTGGCGCCGCGCGAGGTCACCCGCGCAATGACGGCCTTCCAGTCACATGCCACATTTCACCCGTCGTCGATCTCGCAGCACGGTGCCCTGGAGGCGCTGACCAGGGCAACGGAGTCGGACGCCGCGATCGCCCGGATGGTGGCGGAGTACCGCACGCGGCGTGCGGCGGCGCTGGCCGTGTTCGCCACCGCACCCGAGCTCCCACTCGTTAGGCCCGACGGGGCGTTCTATTTCTATGTCGACGTGTCTGCCGCGGCACCGGGCGATGCGGACCCCGGCACCACCTTCGCCACGCGCCTCCTCGAAGAACAGGGCGTCGCCGTCGTGCCGGGCGCGGCATTCAAGACACCGGAATGGGTGCGACTCTCCTATGCCGCTCCGGAAGCCGATGTGGTCGAGGGCGTCAGGCGCGCGGTGTCGCTGTGGCAGGCGAGCCGATCAATCGCAGTTTCTGCCATGGGAGGCTAGGTTAGGCACATGATCACCACCATCGTTCTGATCAAGGCCGACCCCAAGCACATCCCCGAAACGGCGCGCGAGATCGCCGGCATCGAAGGCGTGGAATCCGTGTACTCGGTGTCAGGGGAGTGGGACCTCGTGGCGATCGTTCGGGTGGCGCAATACGAACAGATTGCCGAAGTCGTGACGGAGCGATTCCCCGCGGTCGCCGGGATCAGTCGCACGCAGACCCTCACAGCATTCCGCGCGTACTCGAAGAAGGACCTCGAGCAGGCGTGGGACATCACGTAGGGAGACGGGAGACGGGAGATGGCCCGTGAGCAGCGCTCGGTTGCGCGCGTCAGCCGGTATTCCCTGTGAAGTGAGTACGGCCCGCGGAACGGCACGATGCACCAGCCGGCCACGCTCCCGACTCCGTGCTCTCGCCTCCGTTTCCCGTCTGCCCTCTCAAATGCTCCCCCTCGGCCCCGTCCTCGATCGCCTGCGCGCGCGGATTCCATCACTCCGGCGGGTCGAGGCCACCCGTGTGTCGCTCGAGATCTCGCTGGCGCGGCCTGAACGTCCGGAAACGTCACCTGCCCGATTGCTCGAACCAGGGAGCCTGCGTGCGCACCCGATTCCGATCGACGGCGCGCCTATCGTCACGGCCTTCCTCGACGGCGTCCAGGAGAGTCGCGAGGTCGCGTGGGTGGGAACGGTTCCGATCGTCTACGGACAGGTGGCTGCCGTGGTGCGGGAGCGGGTGAACCAGCGGCTCGAGACCTGGCGGGGAGCGGCCCGGCGTGGGGCGGCGATGTACGCGCCGTGGACGAGGCTCACGCAGCGCGATCGCGCGCTCTTCCAGGAGCACGGCCTGCGCACGCGCGACGTGGACGTCGCGGCCGATCCTAACGAGTGGCATCCGTACATCAGGATGGAGGAGGCCACCAACGCCGTGAAGCAGGATCGCGAGGTGCTGGAGCGCGACCTTGCCGCCGAGTTCTGTCGCGTCGACGCCGGAACGCTGTATCTCGACGGCGCGATCCCCGCCTCCGACGACGTCCATCGCTCCGAGCGCGTCGTCGGCGTGATCAAGAGCCACCGGACGCTGTATGTGGGAGAGTCCGATCTTCCGGCGGTGCTCTCGCTCGCCCCGGGTGAACGAAGTTCCGTGTTCGCGGTGGAGCGGGGGCAGCGCTCCCCGGTCGCCAGCTGGTACCTGCGGCTGCGTGACACGGGTGGGCGCGACCCGTTCTGGGGGCTCGTCCGCCTCGAGATACCGCTGCGGGTGTTCGAGCGAGGCCGTGGGGAGGCCGCGGACGAGCGATCCGCGTGGGTCTATGCCGAGCGCGCCCCACTCGCGCTCCCGGATGGCCGATGGGACACGATGGCGTATGGGATCAGGAACTGCGAGGAGTTCCTCAGGGCGGCGTTGTGAGCGGCGAGCGGGAAGCGGGGAGCGGGTAGATTGTATCTCGGGAGAATATCTCCTGTGGCGCTACCGCTGTCATGCTCCCCGCTCCCCGCTCGCCCATGCTCCTCGGTCGTATCGTCGCGACAGAAAAACGCCCCAATACACCCCACGAGTTCCACTTCTGGACCGCGTTGGACTCGCTGGTCGGCATCGGCACGATCGTGCGCGTGGAGGGGCGTGACCCCGTGAATGGGGTGATCCCGCAGATCTACGGCGTCGTCACCGAGGGTCAGAGCTATAGTGACCTCGTGTCGCCGTTGCACGATGTGTTGGGCTATGACGGGAAACCGGACTACGCGTCCGCAGCGCACACTCAGCGTGCCGAAATCCGGCTCTACACGGCGGCCGTGCTGCGACAGGTGCCTGACGAACCGCTGCAGCCCGTGCCGATGGGGGCCGTGTACCTGACCAACGACGCCGACGTCCAGACGGCGCTGCGCATGGACAGCTACCTCGACACGGGCACCAACACGGGAATCCCTGTCGGCGTCTATCGCGGTGGCGGTACGGAATCGCCGGTGTATCTCGACGCCGAGTTTCTGCTGGGACCGGAGTCCGCGCACCTGAACATCAGCGGAGTGTCCGGTCTGGCGACCAAGACGTCGGCCGTGGAGTGGCTCCTGTCGTCGATCTTTGCGCACTTCCCTGCGGGCAAGGGGACCGTGTCCGCGGTGTGCTTCAATGTGAAGGGCCCCGACCTCTGCTTCCTCGACCAGCCAGCCGAGCTGCCTGACGAGGATCGCGCGCTCTATGAGCGAATGCACGTCCCCGCCGCGCCGTTCCAGAGTGTGCAGTATTTCGCGCCCTACACCGCGTCCGGGGCGGCGCTCAACACGCTGCGCTCCAACGAGCAGTTGCAGCACAATGTCTTTCCCCTCACCTGGGGCCTCAACGAGGTCCTGCAGTACGCCGAGGTCCTCCTCAACAAGGACGACGTGGACGCCAAGGCCGACGCCCTGATCGACTTCATCTCCAGCCGGGTCGTGGGCATGCAGTTCAGCGACGAGGCGCTGGGGACGCAGCAGTACCGGGTCCAGAGTTTCGCCGACCTCGATCGATGGTTCAAGGACGTGATCAGCGCCATGGAATCCCGGAACCACGAGTCGTGGCGCACCCATCACATCGCCACCATCCGGAAGGTGCGCAACCGGCTCGTCAACATCGCCACGCGCTGCCAGGGCCTGGTCACCAACGATGGGGGCGCCAGCGATCTGCCGTTCGGGAGCTTCGCGGACCGGACGGTGTACGTCATCGATGTGGCGAACCTCGAGGACGACGCGCAGGACCTTGTCTTCGCTCGGATCGTCTCCAAGCTGCGGGAGCACCTCGAGCGCCGGAGTCTGGGTGTCGACCACGTCGTGGTGTTCGTCGATGAGCTGAACAAGTACGCGCCTGGCGACGGGCCGGACACGTACGTTCGCAAAATGCTGCTCGACATCGCCGAGCGAGGCCGCTACCTCGGGCTGGTCCTGTTCAGCGCACAGCAGTTCCGATCGCAGGTGCACCGTCGTGTGGTGGGGAACTCGGCGACCGCGGTCTACGGGCGGATGGATGGCGACGAACTCGCGACACCGGGGTACTCCGTGCTCAGCCCCGCGACGAAGATCAAGCTCGCTACACTGGAAAAGGGTCAGCTGATGGTTCGGCATCCGCATTTCGCGCAACCGATCTTTGTGCGCTTCCCGCGTCCCGCCGTGATGACGGGCAGGGAAGGGGCGCGCCGATTCCCGCCGGCTGCCGACGTGCCGTTCGCCGACGGAATCCTGCGATCCCTCCGTCAACTCGATCCGGCGCTGACCCTGGCCGCCATCGAGTCGGTGTTTGCCTTGTACGACGAGACGGAGATCCTGCGAGCCAGGGACGCCACGCTGCGCACCCGCCCACGGATGGTGAAGGCGTTCTTCCTCGAACAGTTCGGGCGGAAGATCCCGCCAACGGAACCCCGGACGGACGCTCGGACGGCGCTGCGCAGCACTCCCGCCGACGACCCCTACGCGTTTTGATGCGACGGTTCGTCGGGCTCCTGGTGCTGGCATGCCTGGCGGCGGCGGTTTCGGCTGCGGCGCAAGGCGTGCAGCTCCAGCTTCGACCCCGCGCCGGCGACACGCTGCGGGTCCGCCTCGATCAGACAATCGAGATCTCCCGCACGAACAAGCCCACCGATGACGACGACGAACCGGGAGACGCCGCATCCCTCGTTATGCTGGCGCGCATCGCGGTGGAATCGGCCGACCTCCACGGGTCGATGGTCATGGCGCTGACCGATTCGGTGCGCATCACGAGCTCGGAGACGTTTCGACTGTCGCCCACGCTGCAGGCCGCGCGCGCCCTGCAGGGCCAGCGGTTCCGCTTTCGCGTCCAGCCCGATGGTGGCACCATGCTCGCCGGCTCGGACGCGCTGGGCGACCCCGGATTGGGAACCCTCTTTTCCCAGCTGCCGGCGACCCTCCCCCGCGAGAAGCTGCTCGTGGGCGCGTCGTGGGTTCGAACCGTGGAGCTTCCCCTCGCCGCGACTCCCGACGGCCGGGGCACGGCCACACTCAACGCCACCTTCCGGTTCGATTCCCTGTCCCAGTCGGGCGAATACGCGCATCTCTCCGTGAAGGGACGGTTGGTTCGGTCCGGCCCCCTGCCCGGCGGCGCGCGCGGCGCATTCGTCCAGACGGCGGGTGACGTGACGGGAAAGATCCTGATCGACCTGCGTCGCGGGTGGATCGCCGACGCGCGCTCCGTGGTCACGTTGCGGTCCCTGGTCAGCGCCGCGGGGAAGGAGGCCGCTGCGACACGCGTGCGGGTGAAGATTACCCAGTGGATGCGGGTTCTCTGAGGCGATAGGTGAGGGGCGATCGACGATCGTGGGCGGTTCAGGACCCCAGCTCCCGGCGCATGTCTCGCCAATCGCCTATCGCCAATCGCCCGCTATCTTGCGTTCATGCGTCTGATTCATCTGTCGGATCTGCACCTCGGCATTCGCCAATTTCAACGACAGACTCCCGCTGGCATGAACCAGCGGGAAGCCGACGTTGCCGGAGTATTTCAGAAGACGGTGGAGCGCATCATCCAGCTCGCGCCGGACGTGGTGGTGATTGCCGGAGACGTGTTCCACAACGTGCGACCCCCGAACCCGGCGATCCTGCACGCCTTCCACCAGCTGTCCAGGCTCGTGCGTGCGCTCCCGGAGACGATCATCGTGATGGTGGCGGGGAATCATGACACGCCGCGCGCCGTGGAGACGGGCTGCATCCTGCGATTGTTTGTCCCGCTCGGCGTACACGTCGTGGACGGCGAGCCCCGTCGGCTGAGCTTTCCGGACCGTGGTCTCTCGATCTTCGCCGTTCCGGACGTCCCCGGGTTGAACCTGTCGTACGACACGGATCCGACCGCGACGTACAATGTGTTCGTCGCGCATGGGGACATGCCGGGGAGCCTCCCCGACACCTTCGGCTACACCGAGCCCGCCGCGCTGCAGCTTGCGCCGGAGGAGATCGGTTTCACCCGGTGGTCCTACGTCGCGCTCGGGCATCACCATGTGTTCCATCAGCTCGCGCCTAACGCCTACTACTCGGGCTCGCTCGAGTACACCAGCGTGAACATCTGGGGCGAATGGCGTGAGCAGAATGAGTCGGGGCTGAAGAGCAAGGTGTTCATCGAGTATGACCTGGAGCGGAAGAAACGTACGATCCACAAGGTCGAACCCGCCCGCCCGTTGATTGATCTGCACCGCATCGACGCCCGCGGCCTGACCGCGGCCGACGTCGACGCGGCCATCGCCGCGAATGCGAAGTCGATCAAGGGCAACCTCGACGACAAGATCGTGCGACAGGTGATTCGCGACATCCCGCGACACATCGCGCGGGAGCTGGACCACAAGGCGCTGCGGGATCTCCGCCGTCGCGCCCTCCAATACCACCTCGATACGCGGCGCCCGGAGCTCCTGCGCTCGGCGCCGGTCGGCGGGAATGGCGGCCGGCGGCCCTCGCTGGTTGAGTTGGTGCAGGAACGCCTGTGGAGTCGCCCGCTGACGCCCGACATCGAGCGCGAGGCGCTCGTCGAGCTCGGACTCCGCTACCTCAGGGAAGCCGAGACGCGTGAAACGGCGGCGGGACTCTCCACCGCCACGGCGGAGGGAGAATGAGACTCAACTCCCTCACACTGACGAACTTCCGCCAGCACGCCGACTCCCATCTGGAGTTCGACACCGGACTCACCGGTGTCATCGGGCCGAACGGCGCCGGCAAGAGCACGATCCTCGAAGCGATCGCCTGGGCGTTGTACGGCCAGCCGGCGGCCCGCGGCAGCAAGGACACGATCCGGTTCGTCCGTGCGGCGCCCCGCGCCAGCGTTCGCGTCGAGCTGGACTTCGAGCTCGGCGGCCACCGCTATCGCGTCGCCCGCGGTCTGACAAACGCGGAACTGTATCTGGACGGCGGCACCGAGCCGATCGCGAATTCGATCTCCGGGGTCAGCGAGTTGCTGCAGCGCCGCCTCGGCATGACACGCCCCGAGTTCTTTCACACCTACTTCACGGGTCAGAAGGAGCTCAACGTCATGTCGTCGATGGGCCCCTCGGAGCGGGCCCATTTCCTGTCACGTGTGCTGGGGTACGAAAAGCTCCGCGTGGCGCAGGAAGCGGTGCGCGATCAGCGTCGCTTGCTCTCGGCCGAGCTCACCGGCGTGCGCAATACCATGCCCGATGCGGAGGCGGTCCAGCGCAGCCTCAACGACTCCTCGGCGCGACGCACCGAAGCCGAACGAACGCTCGCCCGTGCCGACGACGCCCTGCGGACCGCCACGCTCACGTTGGCCGAGCTGGGACCCACCTGGGCCGAGGCCCAGCAGGCGCGCGACCGTCACCTCGAGCTTTCCGGGGAGCTCCGCGTGGCGGAGAGCGAGCTCGCGGCCCGGCAGCGCGATCACGAACGCCTGACGACGGAGCTGCAGGCGACGACCGCCGCGCGCGAGGAGCTCACGCGGCTCACCACGGAACTTGCGCCCCTGGCCGGGTTTGCCGCCGAGTATGCGCGGCTCGAGGAACTGGCCCGTGACGAGGGGAAACGCCAGACACTGCAGGAGTCGTCACGTACCCTGGCGGACGAGCTCTCCGTCAAGCGGGATCGACGCAGCCGGATTGCCGCAGCACCGCAGACCGAGGAAGAGGTCACCATCGCCCTCGAGGCCAAGCGACGCCAGGTCGAAGGAGCGTTAGGCAGCATCGCGGGTATGCGCACCGTTTGGGTGCGCGATACGCAGGAGGCCGAGACCAGGCGAGAGGCGCTGCGGCTGCAGTACGCCGACCTCAAGAAACAGCGCGAGCAGATCGTGGAGCTGGGCGAAGACGGTAAATGTCCAACCTGCACTCGGGTCCTCGGCGAGAACTATCGCACGGTGCTCGAGCAGCTCGACGAGCAGATGGAAACCATCACCGTCGACGGACGGTACTTCAGCACCCGCCTCGTTCAGCTGGAGCAGTTGCCCCCCGAGCTGCAGCGGCTGGAGGAGCAACGTCGCGAGCTGCAGCGCGAGGCCGGGGACCTGGAACGCCAGCTGGCTCGCGTGCAGAGCGAGGTGCAGGAGCTGTCGCAGCTCCAACGCGAGCTCGCGACCAAGGAGCAGCGCTACGAGCAGTGGATCCGTGAGCTGACCGCGATCCCCACTGGCTACGACAAGGCGCGGCACGACGAGCTGCGCGGTGACACGGATCGAGTGGCAAAGTTGCACGAGAAAGCGACCCGGCTGTCGACGCAGCTGGAGCGCGAGGCATCCCTGCTCGAGCAGCACGCCACAGCTGAGCGGCACATCGCAGCGCTGCGCGCGCGCCTGGCCGACCTGTCGAACGCTCGGGCCGCGGTCAAATTCTCGGAGCAGGACTTCTCCGCCGTGCGCGAAGCGCAAGAGCAGGCGTCGATCGCGGCCCGGGCCGCCGAGGTGTCGCTGGCATCGGCGAATGGGGAGCTCAAGGCCGCCGAGCGTGCGATGGAATCGGCCACCCATGCGCTGGCTGAGCTACAACGCGCGCAGGAGACCGAGCGGGTGCTGCTGCGGGACAAGCGCCTCCACGAGGAGCTCGATCGCGCGTACACCGATCTTCGCACCGACCTCAACCACGCGCTTCGCCCGGAACTCTCCGAACTGGCGAGTGCGTTCCTTGCCGAGCTCACCGATCATCGTTATTCCGAGTTGGAGCTCGACGACCAGTACAACATCGTGGTGCTCGAGGATGGGCGCTCCAAACCGGTGATTTCGGGTGGAGAGGAAGACCTGGCCAACCTGGTGTTGCGTCTCGCGATCTCCCAGATGATCGCCGAGCGTGCCGGGCAGACGTTCTCGCTGCTGGTGCTCGACGAAGTCTTTGGGTCCCTCGACGACGTGCGCCGCCACAACGTGGTGGAGCTGCTGCGCCGCCTCCAGGACCGCTTCGAGCAGGTCATCCTCATCACACATATCGAGTCCGTGCGCGAGGGTCTCGATCGGGTCATCACCGTGGGCTACGATGAGGAGACGGGGAGCTCGGTCGTTCGTACCTCCCACATGCTTCCAGATCCCGAACTGTTCGATGGTGCGATGCTGGAAGGCGCCGGCGCCGACGCATGACGACCTCTGATGTCTGGCGTCCGCCGCGGGCGATCAGCGGTCCACACGCGATTCGCATGACGGACATCGACGCGGTGAATCGCGTGTTCTCCGACGCGTTCACCGAGCGCTATCGCCGCGACGGGATGGTCGGGGTGCGCGTGCCGCAACTCAATCCGGCGATCTGGCGTTATGCAATCGACGATGCGCGTGAAGGCGCCATGCTGTGGCGCGACGAGCATGGGGAAGTCATCGCGTTCAACGTGGCGCACCGATCCGGCGTCGAAGGCTGGATGGGGCCGCTCGCCGTCCGGCCGGAGTGGCAGGGCACCGGCCTGGGCAAGACGATCGTGAAGGAAGGCATCGCCTGGCTCCAGGCCAACGGGTGTACCGTGATCGGCCTCGAGACCATGCCGAGGACGATGGACAACATCGGCTTCTACTCGGCGTTAGGTTTTCTTCCGGGTCGCCTGACGATCACGCTCACCGTGGAGGCCTCCGAACGCGATCGGTCAGTGTCGCTCGCCAGCACGCTGCCCGCGCGTGCGCGCGCCGAAGCGCTCGCGGCCTGTCGCGACCTGACGCATGCTACCCTTCCCGGCTACGACTTCAGCCGAGAGCTCCAGCTCACGATCGATCTCGGCCTGGGCGACGTCGCGCTGCTGCACGAAGGAACGACGCTGGCGGGCTTTGCCCTCTTTCACGCCGCGTCGCTGGTGGAAGGTCGATCACGCGACGAGCTGCGCGTCCTCAAGATGGTCCTACGCGACGACGCGGGCATCGACCCGATGTCGCAGGTCCTGGCCGAGGCCGCGCGTCGGACCGCCACGCGCCGCGTCGCGTTCCGCGTGCAGAGTGAGTATGGCGATGTCTATCGGCGTCTGATGGAGCGGGGTGCACGCGTCCGCTGGACCGACCTGCGAATGACGATGCGTGGCTACGAGGAGCTCCGCGCCCAACGAGGCGTGGTGTTCAGCAATTGGGAGATATGAAAAGCGCAAGCGGAGACGCGCTCAGCGGGGGAAGCGGCGTAAGCGCGGTACGTGCGTGCGCGGGGCGGCGCTGATCGTACTTGCCGCTGACCCGCTGCTCCGCTTGCCTTTTACGCCCTCTTGATGCTCTTCCCCGGCGCGAGACTCGGCGTCTCGTATTGTTTGCCGCCCACGATATAGTCCGTGGTATCCGCACCGAGTGAGGCGAGCGCCGTACGCTCGAGTTCGCCGATGTCGATGAATGCGGCGACCGGCGCGAAGAGCTCTTGAAACGCGCCGATGTTGAAGCCACGCGAGTCGCGGAGAAACACCGCGAGGACGGCAGCGCGTGCAACGCGCCAGCGCGACGCGGGTCGCTCCAGCGATTCGAAGCTGGGCAGGGTGCTCATCAACGCGTCGACATCGTCGAGGCGCGCCTGAAGCACGGTGTGGAGCTCACGGCCGAACTCTTCAACCATCAGGCTTACCGCATCGTGCGCGAGCGAGTAGGCGAGTCCGAAATACTCGTAACGCGCCTCCGCAACGATTTCGGCTTGGCCCCACGTGTGCTCGTCGAATCGTCTGAGCCGAACCAGGACCTGATTGGCCAGCTCGGCTCTGAAGCTGAGGTGTGGTGACATGCTGAACTGCAACGTACGTCACTCCAGGCCCGTGGCCAATACACCACGGGGAGTCATGTTACGTCACGTAACCTGACGACCGGATAGATCGACGCATGAAGTGATGGACAGATTGATGGATGGACGGATAGTTGACATGCGGTGTATTCGTGACGTGGATCTCGCGGGTGTTCCTTCCGTCTACCCGTCGATCCGTCTATCCGTCTTCCTCGTACCCCGAACGACCACACGGTAGATGAGCAGAAACACCCCAACCGTGAGGAGAAGATGTATCCATCCGGGGGCTTCAGTCGTGAATGTTGCGAAGGCCCAGACGCACAACATGACCACCGCGGCGAGTATTCCGATATCCATAGTCAGATTGACCGGTGCTGAGCCGCCCCGTACATTCGGGGCGGCTGAAAGACAGGGGCGAAGAGACCGATTTTTTGAGCCAACAAGCTCAGCGTGGGGATCCAACAGATTAGTTGACGTCATGCCCCAGTGCGGGGAAGACGAAAGGCTGGTTGAGGGTCTTAATCCTATCGTTCGGGCTTAAAAAAACCCTCTTCGTTCCGAACTCTCGCGGGCCCCGTCACTCGGCGGGGCCCGTTTGCTGTCGGACGGGCCGAACGGGTGGACAGGCGGACGAGCGGATCATCACGTGGGCGGCACGTACCCAGGTGTGTACTGGCGTTCGAACAGTTTAGTTGTTCCTATCCTACTGTCTGCCGTCTGTCCGTCTGCCCGCCCGTGCCCATCGTCACCGTCACCCGCCGCCTCCGCTTCAACGCCGCCCATCGGGTTCACAACCCGGCTCTGAGCGACGAAGAAAACCGCCGCGTCTTCGGGAAGTGCAACAATCCAAACTGGCACGGACACAACTATACGCTCGATGTCTCCGTCACCGGCC
>JBQTIW010000246.1:0-13756 GCA_052387735.1 Gemmatimonadaceae bacterium | reverse complement strand
TACCAATACTTAGGGGAGCTGCTGGCGTCGCGCGGGTTCATCCTGGCGTCCGTGGACGAGAACTTCCTCAATGGGTTCATGCGGGCCGAAAACGATGCCCGCGGCTGGATGTTGCTCAAGCATCTGCAGGCCTGGCGCACGTTCAACGATTCCACGGGGTCGCCGCTGCAGGGTAAGGTGGACATGAACAACATCGCGCTGATGGGGCACTCGAGGGGTGGTGAGGCGGTCGCCGTCGCCGGCGCATTCAATCGCCTGACGCACTATCCCGACGATGCCAACGTGACGTTCGACTTCGGCTTCGGCATCAAGTCGCTGGTTGCGATCGCACCGGTGGATGGGCAGTATCGCCCGATGGAGAAGGGGACGCCGCTCTCCGACTACAACTACCTGCTGATGCACGGGTCGCACGACGGCGACGTATCGAACTTCTCGGGCCTCACGCAGTACGAGCGCATCAAGTACACGGGCAAGGGCGACTACTTCAAATCGGTCTTCTTTGTGTATCGCGCGAACCACGGGCAGTGGAACACGGTCTGGGGGAGTCTCGATGGCGGACCGCGCAGCGCACGTGCCCTCGATACGCGCGGTTTCATCACCAAGGCCGAGCAGCGCCGCTTCGCCGAAGTGGTCATCACTGCCTTCATGGAGGCGACGCTCAAGGGCAAGAAGGAATACCTGCCACTCTTCCGCGATCACCGGGTCGCCGGCAAGTGGCTCCCGAAGACGATGTACATCACACGGTTCCAGGAGAGCGGATTCTCGTCCGTCGCGGACTTCGAGGACGACGTCGACGTGACGACTGGTGCGGCCGGCGTGACGCTCACCGGCGATTCGCTCTCCACCTGGAAGGAAAGTGCCGTTCCCTTCCGGTTCCGTGGGGGGAACATGCAGCACAATGCGGTCACCCTGGCGTGGAACAACCGGATCGCCGGTGACGACACCACGAAACGAGGGACGCCGGCATCGTTCGCGGTCTCGTTAGGGGACTCCGTGCGCCGGTCGATGTCGCTGGACGGGCAGTCGGCCCTGGTGTTCTCGATGGCCCCGCTGGAAGCCAAACCGGGACCACGACAGCCGGCGAAGGACACGACCAGGAAGGCCGACTCCACTGCGAAGAAGCCTGCGGCGAAGAAGCCGCCGCCAAAGAAGGCGGCGCCCGACACGATTCCGATGGATCTGAGCGTGGTCGCGGTCGACGCCGACGGGCGCACGGCCCGTGTCGCGCTGTCCAACTTTGGGCCAGTCCGCCGGCCCCTGGAATCGTATGTCTATCGCCGCGCCGGGCGAGACAAACTGCGCTTTGCAAACGTGTACGAAGTCGTGCTGCAAACGTACACGATTCCGTTCGGGGACTTTGCGCGCGCCGGGGCGTCGGGATTCGATCCATCCCGCGTCACCAGCATCCGGTGGGTGTTCGACCGGACCGACGCGGGAACCGTCCTGCTGGACAATATCGGATTCTCGAGGATGCGCCCCGAGTTCTTCGTGAACGCGCCGGGCGCGGGCCCGGGGCAGAGCCGATGAGGTCGCGATTCGTACTCCTGGCGCTCGCGCTCGGTGCCACCACGCCGATGCGCGCGCAACGGACGACCTATGCGCCGCTGTCGGCGCAGCTCCCGACTGGCGCCCGGGCCGTCTCCCTGGGGGGCATGACCGCGGCCAGCCGCGATCCGGAGGCAGCGTTAGGCAACCCCGCGCTCGCCGGCAGCTTTACCGGAACCGGCCTTTCGCTGGTGAACTACCACGATGGCGCGAACGGTGGGGTGATCGGCGTGAGCACGGCAGTCGGCGTGATCGGCGTGGGTTTCGCCGTGTCGTATCTCGACTATGCCCCGACCTTCAGCGGGATCGGGCAGTCCCGTCTCAGCGATGACGTGCTGTGGCGGCCAGGCGCCGGGACCGCAGCGTCGCTGGCCGGGGCCTTCTCCCTGTCCACCGCGTTCAAGGGGCTTCGCTGGGGCGCGGCGGCGACGTACCTCGAGGAGCGCATCGAGGCCGAGCGGGCGAGTGTGGCGGCCCTCAACGTCGGTGCGTCGAAGGACGCCGTCTTCGCGAACATGACGTTAGGTGTGGCGTTGCAGAATATCGGGCCATCGTTGAGTTTCGGCCCCGCCTCCGACATCGACCTGCCGACCCGACTCGCCGTGGGACTCTCCGGAGCCTTCTTCCCTCTCAACGCCTGGTTGGACCTCGGCGCTTCCGGCGGAGTCGCCGTCCGTCGTGATGGATTTGTTTCCGGATCCGTCGGCGGCGAACTGACCTACGTGCCGATCGAGGGTGTCTCGTTTGCTCTTCGCACCGGCGTACGCCGCGCCGAGCTCAAGGCGCAACGTCCGCTGACCGCTGGACTCGGGTTCGCGCTCGATCGGTTTGCCCTGGACTATGCCTGGGAGCAGCTCCGCGAGGGGGGAGCGCATCGTGTCGGATTGAGGATTCGATAGCCGGAGGATCGAGGATAGAGCTCTATTCTCTATTCTCCATTCTCGTTCTCATCGATCCGACCCATCGCGCCCAACGGCCTCTCCCATCGCCCCGTCTCCGCCGAACGAAACAGCGCATCGATGACGGCCATGTTCCCGATCGCATCTTCCACCGTCACCGGCACGTCGCCCAGTCCGCGGACGGCGCGCGCAAACTGCTCGCCCTGCAGCGTGTACTGATTCGCCGGAGGGACATCGATCGTCTCGATGCCACCTCCAGTGAGGTCACGACCATCGTCGATTCGGATGCGCGTGGGACGGTCGACCGGTGCGTTGAACGGGATGTCGACGTCGATGCGTCCGCGTGTGCCCAGGATCTCCATCCGCTGATGCAGGACGAGCTGTCCCCCGCAGGTGAAGCTGGCCTGACCGGAGGCGAACGTGAGAAGGCCTGAGGTGAGGCGGTCGATTGTCATGTCGGGATCGCGCTCGATCACGCCGATGACCTCGTGAGGCTCGGCGTCAAAGAGCCATCGCGACAGCGTGATGGGATAACACCCGATGTCGAGCAACACACCGCCACCCCACTCCACGTGGCTGCGCACGTCGTCCGGGTCGCGCCGGTAATAGCTGAAGTGACCGAGGATGAGGCGCAGCTCGCCAATGCGGCCGCTGTCGACCAGGGCCTTCACGCGATGCCAGCGGGGATGTGCCCGCACCATGAACGCTTCTCCTATCACCACGCCGTTGCGGTCGCGTGCCGCCAGCAGCTCGCGGGCTTGAGCCGCGGACAGGGCGATCGGCTTCTCGCAGAGAACGTGCTTCCCGGCATCGGCCGCTTTGACGGACCACGGCACGTGCAGATGGTTCGGCAGAGGATTGTAGATCGCGTCAATGTCCGGATCGGCCAGCAGTTCCTCGTACGATCCGTACGCACGCGCAATGTCCAGCTGTCGGGCCACAGCCGCGGCTTTCTCCAGCGTGCGCGAGGCGACGGCGAGAACGGGCGTGAGCGGACTCCCCTGCATCGCGGGAATCACGGTCTTCACGGCGATATTGGCCGCGCCGAGCACGCCCCAGCGCACGGGTCTCACGACGACGGCGGCCGGTGCTCGCATCACCACTCAGTCGACGAACGCCCACAGCAGCTCGCGGCTCTTCCTGTCCATGCCGCCGGGGTTCAGCAGCCGATACAGGTCACCCGAGACGTCACGAATCAGCAGGTCGCCCGAGGGCAACAGCCGTGGCCAGTCATCGAGGTGTGTCTGGAACGACCGATTGCCATGCGTGGTCTCCACGCTCCACTGGCGAATCTCCACTTCCTCCTCGATCGACACGACGCGCGTGACCTCCAGCACGAAGCCCGCCTCGGCCAGTGCCTGGTCCAGCGCCTGACGAGACGCCTCGTCGAGCGCGGCCGGATCGTTCACGAGCACGACTTCACCGTCCTCGTCGTCGCGGAGCGACAAGAACCGCCGCGGTTCCGACCAGGGAAAGCACATCTGTACCTTGACCGCGATCATGATGCCGTCACGGCTGACCGTGAGCCGACCGTTCGGCGCGCGCCGCAGGGTCGGCTGGCTTTCGGGCGGGTCGGCTGTTTCCTCAGGCTCGATTCTCGTTTCGTATCCCTGCATGGGCGTGCTCCTCGAGTGGTAGGGGATAGGCGATGGGCGATAGGCGATAGGCTATGATCGAGATGGCCTGCTCGCGCAGACCACGCAGTACTCCCTGCTCGCGTATCACCGATCGCCTGTCCCCCTATTGTAGTTGCAGCTGCAGCTCATACAGCCGTTTGTAAATGCCATGTGGGATCTGCAACAACTCCCGATGCGTACCCGACTCGGCGAGCCGGCCGTTTTCCAGCACGAACAACCTCGATGCTTTGCGCAGCGTGGAGAGACGATGGGCGATCGCGAAGACCGTCCGACCGGCAATCAGTCGTTCCAGCGCCTCCTGAATCTCCCGTTCTGTTTCCGTGTCGACGCTGCTGGTGGCTTCGTCGAGGATCAGGATGCGCGGGTTGTGCAGAATCGCCCGCGCGATCGAGACCCGTTGGCGCTCACCACCGGACAGCGTGTGCCCACGCTCGCCCACCACCGTGTCGTACCCCTGGCCCAGCCGGCAGATGAAGTCATGCGCGTTGGCCGCCCTGGCCGCCGCGACCACCTCACCTAACGACGCTTCGGGAAGACCGTATCGGATATTCTCCAGGACCGTTCCGTGGAACAGGTACGGATCCTGGAGCACCATACCGAGCTGCTCGCGATAGTGCCCGGTGTCGAGCGTTCGAACGTCCACACCGTCGATGCGTACGCCGCCGCCGGTCGCGTCATAGAAGCGCGCGATCAGGTTCACAACCGTGGACTTGCCGCCGCCCGAGGGGCCCACGAGGCCGATCAGCTCTCCGGGCCGGACGTCGAAGCTGATGCCGCGCAGCACCTGCCGCACACCGTCGTAGGCAAAGCTCACGTTCGCGAACGTGACGCCGCCTCGCACCGGCTCGAGGCGCACCGGGGTCGCCGTGTCGCGCACCTCGGGCTCGCTGTCCAGCACCTCGAACACGCGATGGGCCGAGCTCGTCGCCCGGTTGATCGTGCGCGCCATCTGTCCGATCACCTCGATCGGTCCCACGAACATGGTGGTGTACAACAGGAAGGACACGAACACACCGGCGGACAGGGACGCACCGTCGCCTAACAAGCGCGGGACGGCGAAGACCCACACGAGGACCGTCATCGAGTGCACGGCGAACATCAGCAGCGGCCAGAAAGTGGTCCACATGTGATGGATCCGGTTGAACTCGTCCGTGACGGCCTCGTTCCGCTCATCGAACCTGCTGATCTCACGATTCTCCTGGTTGAAGGCCTTCACCACGCGGATGCCCGGGATCGTATCCGACAGCACGTCCGTGACGCGCGACCACTTGCGCCACGCGCGCAGGAAGACGCGCTGCAGCCGCTCGCCATGCCGGTAGATGAACCAGCACAGCGCCGGAACGGGGAGGGTCATGATCAGACCCAGCCGCCAGTCGAGAAACAGCAGCACGGTCGAGAGGCCCAGGAGCATGACCAGCGACAGCGACACGTCGACCACGCCGAAGGCGAGAAAGTCCCACAAACGATCCGTATCTGACGTGACGCGCGTGATCAGGCTGCCCGTCTTCTTGCGCGAAAAGAACGACAGGCTCAGTCGCTGGATGTGCTCGTACAGTTCGGTCCGGAGATCACGCGCCACCCACTCGCCCAGCACCGACATGAGCCGGAGGCGCACGACGGCCGCGGCCTGACGGATCACGTACACGGCGCCCATCGTGGCCACCGCGATCCAGGCCATCGTCATCGCGGCATCGCGTGCCAGCGTGCCTTCCTGCGCGGGCCGGACCACCTTGTCGATCAGGAAGCCGGCGAGATACGGAGGGACGAGACTGACCGTGGTGATCACGGCCGCCGACGACAGGCCCAGGATCAGCTCGCGGCGATAGGGCGTGAGGTAGTGCAGCAGGCGCAGCACGACTGCTGCCCTCCGCTTGGCTACCAGCGCCTGCGCGTCACGCACCGGTCGGGCCACCGCGTCCGCGTACATCCGGTCCGGGTCGTCGGCCGTGACCGTGCGGCCCGCCAGCGCCTCCTCGAGGACAAAACGGATGTTCTCGAACGCCCCGCGCTGTCGCTGCGTGTAGCGCGCGAGCGCCAGCGGCGGATCGTCAGGCGCACCCAGAAGCAGCAGCGTGTTGGCGCTCAGTCCCGGCGACTCCTTCACCGCCTGGATGCGTGTGCGCTCCACCGAGTGCACATCCCACGAGCCGTCCGTTCCAGCGCGTGCCAGTGCGACGTGGCGCGGGCCTAACGCGAGCCACTGACCCGTGAGCCGCAGCGCGCCGTCGAGATCCCCAAATGCATACAGCTGCACCGGATCGCCCGCCCAGTCGCGCTCGAGGCGTTGACGCAAGGCCGCCGGCAGGGTCGCCGGCTGACCGATGTATCGGGTGATGATGTCCTGATTCATGTCCGTGATCCGCAGGGGAGAGGGCAACGAAAAGGCCTTCCAGGTCTGCACAGCACCCGAAAGGCCGGATCACGACATCGAATCCAGGGAGACCTAGGGTGCTCGTCCTCGGCGAGCAGCTTCGCTCGCGGTGATCGCTCCAACGCCAATCAGGCGCGGACGCGCGAAGTGCCGCGGTCCGTAGCGCAGGAGGATGGAGGTGGATGAAGTCAGAGATCGCATTCGGAAACCGAACCCCGGAAAGGGGGTGAACTGCCTCGACAGCCAAGATGGGACAGGGACGCTGGTCTGAGCAAGGCCTTCTTTACGCTTGACCCCGGTCACCATGGACGGGTCACAAGGGGCTGCGAGGCGGAGAGGTCAACGGGCCTAAGGGTGCGTCGATGACAACGACGGAGGTCGGAGTGTCATCGCCGCTGCTTTAGGCGGCGGGCGAACAAGAGCGACACGAGGTGGGTGATCGGTCATGAGACTAAGCCGAGGGGTCGCGTGGCGACCCCTCAAGCTTCTCCTCGACTCAGGCCTGGGACCAGTCTCAGCCGAGCTACTAGATTCCGCGCCCATGGTCTGGGAAGAACGGTGGCATCCTCTGCGCAGAGAGTGGGTGGTAATCTCATCCCACCGGAACAACCGACCCTGGCACGGGGAAACGATTGGCGAGGCGCGGAGCCAGCTCCCACCCCACGTTTCCGACTGCTATCTCTGCCCCGGGAATGCTCGGGTCACCGATCGTCGCAATCCCGACGACCCAGTCGTATTCGTTTTCGACAACGATCACCCCTGCGTCGGCCCCGACGCGCCCGAGGACCTCGAGGCCGCACCGGGCGTTTATGAGAACCGGCGTGCGAACGGGCGGTCGCGCGTCGTCTGCTATACTCCGCGCCACCACCTCACCCTCGCGGAGTTGCGGCATGACGCCGTGGTTGACCTCCTCACGACGCTGCAGGGTCAGTATACCGAGCTCGGCGCCATGGCCGGCGTGAACCACGTGCTGATGTTCGAGAACAAGGGTGAGGTGGTCGGCGTGAGCAATCCACACCCGCATTGCCAGATCTACGCAACGAACTTCGTCTTCCGCACGATCGAGGTAGAGGCCGCAGCGTCCTCGGCGCACCTCTCCGAACACGGTCGCGTGTTGTTTCAGGATATCATTGCCGCCGAGGCGTCGGATGGGCGCCGGATGGTTGCAGAGCGGGGAGACGCGCTGGCGTTTGTGCCGTATTTCGCGCGGTACCCGTATGAGACCTATGTGGCACCGCGGGCGACACACGCCAGTGTCGCGGCGCTGAGCGCGTCCGAGTTGGACGACCTCGCGGCGGTCCTGCGTGACACGCTGGTGCGGATGGACAATCTCTGGCGGATGACCTTTCCGTACGTGATGGTGCTGCACCAGGCCCCTACAGACGGAAGGACGCACGCCGGATTCCACTTTCATATTCAGATTCACCCGCCACTGCGAAAGCCGGGCCTCCTCAAGTATCTCGCGGGACCGGAGATCGGCGGCGGGAACTTCCTCAACGACACGGCACCCGAAGAGAAGGCGGCTGAGCTGCGCGCCGCGTCTCCCGTGCACTTTCGTGCCGGCGCCCCGAATGCGTGACTGCCGCCCACTCCTCCCGGCCATCCTCGCTCTGCACGGCCGCATCAGGGACGTGGTCGTGGACGCCTGCGAACGGCGGCAGATGGAGGCACTCGCCGCGGTTGCGAGCGATGACGCGGGCGATACCGTCTACGAGGTGGACCGCATCAGCGAGCGCGTGCTCGTGGACGGGCTGAGCGACCTGGCGCGCCAGGAGCCGATGTGGCTCGTCGCCGAAGGTCTGCCCTCCGAGGGCGTCGCGCTGCCGCACGGCACACCGGAGGCGGATTGTCCCTGGCGGGTGCTGGTCGATCCGATCGACGGCACCCGCGGACTCATGTACCAGAAACGGCCGGCCTGGATTCTCACCGGCATCGCACCTAACGAGGGCCGCGGCACCCGTCTGCGAGACGTCGTCCTCGGCGTGCAGACGGAAATCCCACTGCTCAAGCAGCACCTCTCGGATCAGCTGTGGGCGATTCGCGGTCAGGGAGCGATGGCACGCCGCTTCAACCGCCTGACGAAGACCGACGAACCCATCATCCTCCGGCCCTCTCGCGCCGACACACCAGCGCATGGATTCGCCACGCTGGTGCGGTTCTTCCCTGGCGCCCGGGACGTGCTGAGCGCGGTGGACGACGAGATCATGGGAGCCGTGCTGGGGCCGCCGGTCCTGGGGAAGGCGTCGTGCTTCGAGGATCAGTACATGTCGACCGGGGGAGAGCTGTACGAATTGATGGCCGGTCACGACCGTTTCATTGCCGACCTCCGCCCGCTGATGCACTCCGTGCTCGCCGGCCGTGGGCTTCCGCTGTCACTCTGTTGTCATCCGTACGATCTGTGCACGGCGATCATCGCCGAGGAGTCCGGCGTCGTGCTCACGGGTGCGTATGGGGAGCGCGTCGACGCCCCGTTCGATCTGCTGGCGGATGTGTCATGGGTCGGTTACGCAAACGAGGCATTGCGCCAGCGCATGGAACCGGCGTTGCTGGCCGCGCTCGCCGCACGGGGGCTGCTCCCCGGCGCACGCGACTGACGTTGATCCGCCGCCGCACGATCGCCGAGATCCGCGACGGGCCGGACGCGGGGTGGTTTGCGCCTGGGCTGGACCTGCTGACACGGAGCCGGCGCTCGGAATTCGGGGTGTTCTTCACACCAGGCGAGCCGTTGACCATTGCCCGTGCCCCGGCTCGGCTCGACGTCATGGGTGGGATCGCCGACTACAGCGGATCCCTCGTGCTTCAACTGCCACTGGACCGTTCCACCTTTGCGATCGCACAACGGCAGGCCAGACGTGCGCTCGACATCGTGTCGCTGCGCGCTGGTCACCCGCATCGCTTTCAGATCGACGTCGATGCGCTCATGTCTGGCTCGCTCGCCGACCCCGACGTGCTCGCGAGCTGGTTTGCCGCACGAGAGCAGGACCGGTGGGCTGCGTACGTCGTTGGTGTGTACCTGGCCACTCTGACACAGCTGCCCCCGGCGGGGCGCCGGTCGGTTTCGGGGCTGCGCCTGCTGATCGACTCGCAGGTGCCGGAAGGGAAGGGCATCAGTTCCTCGGCCGCGCTAGAGGTGGCGTGCATGTTGGCGATCGCGGCCTGTCTCGGCATTGATCCTGGCGCCGAAGAGAGCGCCGCACTGTGCCAGTGGGCGGAGAACCGGGTCGCCGGCGCGCCGTGCGGCATCATGGATCAGATGACCGCCGCGTGCGGTCGCGAGGACCACTTGTTGCGGTTGCTGTGCCAGCCAGCCACCGTCGAGGGACATGTGACGATTCCGGATGGATATCGCTTTTACGGGATCGACTCCGGTCTGCGCCACGCGGTGACGGGCGCCAGCTATGGCACCGTGCGGGCTGCCGCGTTCATGGGCGCTCGGATGATCGCGGCGATGGGGGGCGATCGTTGGCACGGCTATCTCGCCAACGTGGCGCCTGACGAGTTCAGCACGCGATTCGAGGCGCGACTGCCGGAGCGGATGTCGGGTGCCGAGTTCCTGGCCAACCATCACGGCATCACCGACAGCGTCACGCGGGTGACGACTGATCAGGTGTACCCGGTCCGCGAGGCGACGAAGCACCCGGTGTACGAGCATGTCCGCGTCCGGCGATTCGCTGAGCTGCTGGAGCGCCTGCCAGAGGAGCCCGCGCTCGCGACTGAACTCGGTCACCTCATGTACGCGTCGCACGAGAGCTACAGCGCCTGTGGACTGGGCAGTGAGGGCACCGACCGGCTCGTATCGCTGGTCAGGCAGTCAGGTGCGGGCAGCGGGCTGTTCGGGGCGCGGATCACCGGGGGTGGCAGTGGGGGAACGGTGGCCATCTTCGGGACGACGGAGGCGGAAACGACCCTGCGCGAGGTCGCCGCTCGTTATGCAGAGGAGACCGGTCGCACGGCCGATGTGTTCAGCGGGTCTGGCCCCGGTGCGGACCAGACGGGCGTGGGAATCGGTGCGATCTGACGAACCCGGACCTGCGCTCGCGGCCACACAGCAGCGCACGAGGCGATTGCGCCGGCGAGCACGTCCCTCGCATCTTGACCGGAGCATTCCGCGCGCCCACGAACCGGGAGTTCGCCCTCGGGATAAATCGCGCTTGCAGTGTGGCGTCGGCTGCGCCCCAAAACTGCGAGTTCGTTAGGCAGCAAGCCACGGTCGGCGTTGACAAGGAGTCTCACATGACGGCGGACGCACGCCTCCTCTCGGAGCGATTTGGCCGCTCATCGCGGTATCACCCCGAGTGGGTCATCGCCGGTGTGAGTGGTGGGGCCAACTCGCTGTGGATGACCGAGTGGCTTGCCGAGGCACTGCATCTGCGGCCAGGCATGCGCGTGCTGGACCTGGGCTGCGGACGGGCGGCCTCGTCGATCTTCCTTTGCCGCGAGTTCGGCGTGCAGGTGTGGGCCACTGATCTGTGGTTCAGCGCCTCGGAAAACCTCCGGCGGATCGCGGATGCTGGTCTCGAGGACGACGTCTTCCCGATCCACGCCGACGCCCGGTCGCTGCCGTTCGCCACAGAGTTCTTCGACGTGGTGACGAGTATCGATTCGTTTCCGTACTACGGCACCGACGACCTGTACCTCAACTACCTCGCGCGGTTCCTAAAGCCGGACGGTCTCCTCGGCATTGCAGGGGCCGGATTGATGCAGGAGATCGACGGCCCGGTTCCCGAGCACCTTCGAGCGTGGTGGGAGCCGGGCCTGTGTTGCCTCCATTCGCCGGAGTGGTGGCGTCGGCACTGGGAGAAAACCGGCATCGTGGCCGTCGAACGGGCAGACACCCTGCCGGATGGGTGGCGGTTGTGGCTCGACTGGCAGCGGGTGATTTGCCCGGAAAACGCCACGGAACTGCAGACGGTAGAAGTGGATCACGGTCGCTGCCTCGGCTACGTTCGTGTCGTAGGTCGGCGGCGCGCCGAGGTGAGGTTGGACGAACCCATCGTGTCCATCCCCGCACAGTACGCGAAGATGCCGTTGCTTCGTGACGAGCCGCAACGATCGTGACGGCCGCGGCTACGATCCATGTCGCGAGGCGTCGCGCGCGCGGTCCTCCGTGGCCCGATCCAGCACATCGCGGATGGCGGCGATCAACGGAGGCTGCGCGGTGTGCTCGCGACCGTACCCGAGGTTGAACCCGTAGTCGAAGCCGGGCGGGTTCTGCCCCTGCGTGTGCTGCAGAATCGTCTCCAGCTTGTCGAGCGCTTTGGCGAGTCGCGCCTCGGGGGATTCTGCCGCTTCGTACTCGTCCCACAGCGCAACGACCTCGCGCCGCAGGCGCTCGCCGAAGAGGTTCGGCGGCTGCAGGCGCTGGTCAACTCGCCCGCGGTGCGCGCACTCGTGCGAAGGCTGGCCACATGAACGGCACTGACCGATCCACCTCACGATCCGATCGCCTGTTTGCCTGGCTGCTCGCGATGTTTCCGCGCGCTTTTCGCGACCGGTTTGGCGGGGACATGCGAGACGTATTCAGGGATCAGCTGCGTGCGGCCCGTGTGCGAGGCGGGGGCCGCGCGGCCTTCCATCGCTTGTTCCACGTCACGTCGTCGCGCCTTCGAGCCAAGGTCGGGAAGGGAGGAATCCAGGGCGAACAGCCGAAAGTAGTACTGGCCTCGGCCGCTGTCACAGGTCCCCGCGCTTCAGCGCTTCCACGGCGTAGTGACAGGCCCGCGCCGTCAGCGCCATGTACGTGAGCGAGGGGTTCTGGCACCCACTCGACGTCATGCAGGCGCCATCGGTCACGAAGACGTTAGGCACGTCCCAGGTCTGGTTCCAGGCGTTGAGGACCGACGTCCTGGGGTCCCGGCCCATGCGCGCCGTGCCCATCTCGTGATTCGAATTGCCCGGCGTGCTCGGTCCCCGTTGGTCGAGCCGAATGTCGCTGGCCCCTGCGGCCTCGAGCAGCTCGGCGGCAGCAACGCCCATGTCCCGATGCATGGCCAGCTCGTTGTCGCTCCAGATGCACTCAATGTGTAGTGTGGGTATGCCCGTGGCGTCGGTCAACGTGGGATGTACGGTCGCGCGGTTCTGCTCGCGGGGCAGCATCTCCCCATATCCTCCGAACGTCATGCTCCACGGTCCGAGCTGGCTGAGCCGCTCCTTGAAGGCCAGGCCAATGCCCGGTGAGCGCACCGTGCCCTGCCACCCTGCGCGGCTCGCCGACCCCTGGAACCCATACCCGCGAATGAAGTCGGGATGCCGGGCGGTGACGTTCCGGAACCGCGGCACGTAGATGCCGTTGGGACGGTCACCAGTGGTTCTGCGATCGGTCCAGCCTTCGAACATCCCGCTCGCGCCACCCCATTTGATGTGGTCCATGACGTTGCGGCCCACCTGGCCGCTCGAGTTGGCCAGCCCGTGGGGAAACCGCGGCGTCGCCGAGTTGAGCAGCAGCCGCGCGCTTTCCAGCGCCGACGCGCAGAGGAACACGAGTCGCGCCGTGTACTCGCGGACCTCCTTCGTTTTTGCGTTCACGACCACCACGCCGGATACTCGGCCCGTCGTCTCGTCGAGCACGAGACTGCGCGCCACGCTGACGGGCAGCAGGGTCAGCCGACCCGTGGCCTGAGCGGCCGGGAGCGTCGCATTGACACTGCTGAAGTAGGATTTCGTTATGCAGCCGCGATGGCAGGGGCCGCAGTAGTGGCACGCCGCGCGCCCGTTGTGCCGCTGAGTGAGGACGGCGACACGGCCGATCGTCAGCACACGGTCGCGGCCAAACCGCGTCGCAAGACGCTCGCGCACGTGTTGCTCCACGCAGTTGAGCGCCATCGGGGGAAGAAACGGACCATCGGGGAGCTGGGCCAGACCCTCAGCCTGGCCGCTCACGCCGATGAAACGCTCCACGTGGTCGTACCACGGTGCGAGGTCCTGGTAGCGTATCGGCCAGTCCACGCCAACGTCGTCGCGCAGATTGGCCTCGAAGTCCAGATCGCTCCACCGATAGACCTGGCGTCCCCAGATGATCGACTTGCCGCCCACCTGTCGGGCGCGGAACCAGTGGAAGGCCTTGTCTGCCGGAGTCGTGTACGGGTTGTCGACGTCGTCCACCCAGAACTGGTGGCTCAGTTCATCGAACGACACCGAGTTGCGCTGCATCGCCTGCCGGGCGTCGACGGTTCGACGATCGCCCAGGCCGCGAAAGGGCATCTTCCAGGGCGGCGTGTGCTCGGTGTAGTCGCGGTCGGGGACGATCGAGCGGCCCGCTTCGAGGACAAGCGTGCGAAGGCCGAGCTCGGTCAGCTCCTTTGCCG
>JBQTIW010000245.1:0-6868 GCA_052387735.1 Gemmatimonadaceae bacterium | reverse complement strand
ACCCTCGCTGTGATCGTTCTCGATTCTCCAGTCGCGAATTCCGAATCCCGAATCCCCAATCCCGAATCCCCAGGCCCTCGACCAACCGTATCCTTCCGTGCGGAATCCGTCACAGGGCGTGGACGCGGCGACGTGAAGGTCCGCTCCGAGCTCCTCGAATGGCCCACGACAGTCCGCATGTCTTGAGCGCGCAGCCGGAATGCCGTCCCTGCCGGCAGCGGGTCCGCCAGCCCAAGCACCACTTCCGTGTCGGGAATCTTCACGCTGGGCTTGGGTGGGGGAGTCGTGTCCACCGGCGGAGTCCCGGCGCGGAGGCGTGCCGCGGCTCGCGCGCGCGCCGCGGCCGCCGCGGCTGCCGCCTGACGCTCCGCAGCGCGCGTCGAGTCGCGCTTGGTCGTGTCATTCGCGGCACGAATCGAGTCCTGCAGTGCCTTGGTTCGCGCCGAGTCCTCCTGCATGCGTTTCAGGGCTCGGCCTCCGATCGCTGTCCGAATGGCCACCACCGTGGAGTCGCCCTTCTTGAGCGTGAACTGCGTCGGGACGATCGTGAGCGCAGTATCGAGGGCTCTGTCAAACCGTACCCGCAGCGTCAGGCTGTCGACGATGTCCACGCGCTCGATCCCTGCGCCGAGCGTGTCGCGCGAGATGGCGTGGAGCTCGCGTGACAGGGAGTCCTGCAGCGCGATGGTGAGGGTGTCGAAGAGCTCACGCGGATCGAGCTCGCGATTCTTGTTCTGATCGACCAGACCGCGCAGCACGTATCGCCCGGGTGGCATGTTGCGCAGTTCATAGCGACCCATCGAGTCCGCCATGGCCATGTAGCGTATCGAATCGGGCAACACGATCGCCTCGACGGTGGCGCCGCGCGCCGGACGTTCCGCCAGCCAATCGAAGACCATTCCGGTGACACGGCCGCTCGCGAGCGTCGGCCCGGTAGAGAACACGACGCTTGCGCCGACCGAATCCACATTGCCGTCGAGGTCCGTGAGCCCGGGGAGCATGGTCACGCGGTAGGTCGTGTTGGGCCGGAGTCCGCCGCGAGGACGGACCTCGAGGCGCGTCCGCCGCCATGACACGTCATTGCGACCGTTGCTCGGGGAGATGAGAAACAGGTCGGCAAGGGTGGTCACACCCTGTGCGCGCTCGCTGATAACCTCGTCGAAGTCAAACCCGATGTTGCCTGCGCGCACATTGACGGCATTCGTGTCGGGCCGAACGCGAACGATGAGGGGCGCCTCGTCGTCTTCCGGACCGCCAGGCGGCGTTCCGGGGGAGGCGCACGCCGCGAGGACCAGGGCTCCAGCGATCAGGCGCCGCACAACGAGGCGACTTTTGCCGCCAGCTGCTCGCGCCGACTGGTCCAGTCCCGCTCCTTGCCGCGCTCGGCCTCGACCACGTCCGGCTTTGCGCGCGCGACGAAGTTCTCGTTGGCAAGGCGTGCCCGCAGGCCGACCAGTTGTTTGTCCAGGGTCTCGACTTCGCCCTTGAGTCGCGCGCATTCCTTGTCCACGTCGATCATTCCTGCCAGCGGGAGGATGATCTCTGTACCATCGGAGAGCACCTGATGTGCCGCGGACCCGGCCGGCGTTTCCTCGACCAATGACAGCGTGCAGCGCGACGAGAGCTTCTCGATCGTTCCTGCCTCGGCGGCAAGGCTCGCGCGAGCGGCGTGACTCGCCCTGGCAAATCCGGAAATCATCTTGCCGGGCGGGATGCCGTAGTCGGCCCGAAGCTGGCGTATCGCCACCACGGCCTCGCGCACGACCTCGAACGTGCGAGGGTCGCCCGCGACAGCGCGCTGCGTGGGCCAGGGTGCGGTGGCCACGAACGCGTCGCCGTTCCGATTGGCGACCGGTAGCCGCTGCCACAGAGCCTCGGTGATGAAGGGCACGATCGGATGGAGGAGTCGCAGGGCCTGGTCGAACACGTGCACCAGCACGGCGCGCGCGACCTCGCGGTCGTCGCCGGCGGTGGCCAGTCGTGCTTTCACGGCTTCGAGGTACCAGTCGGCCAGCTCGCTCCAGACGAAGGTGCGCGCCGCTTCCGTGTACTCGTTGAGGCGCAGGCCGGCGTATTTCTCCTCGTCCTTCCAGACATGCGCGACGGGGCGGGCGGGACCTAGCGCGTCATTGCATGCCACGACCGCCGCATTGAGCCGGCCGAGAATCCAGCGATCGGCGCTCGTCAGGCGCTCGGGGGCGATGTCGTCGAGGGGGTCCACGGCGCTGGACCCGACGTTGGTGAGGAGGAACCGCCCGATGTTCCACAACTTGGTGACGAAGTTGCGGCCCGGGGCGAACGACCGCTCGAGGTCGTTGGGGTCGAGAATCGTGTCGGCGCCCATCCCCATGCCGGCGATCACGGTGTATCGCAGGGCGTCGGCGCCGTAGAGGTCGACCACGTCCAGCGGGTCGATGCCGTTGCCCAGCGACTTCGACATCTTCATGTGGGTGGTGTCGCGCACCGTCCCGTGCAGATACACGGTGTGGAACGGCGCTTCCCCCATGAACGCAAACCCGGTCATGATCATGCGGGCGACCCAGAAGAACAGGATTTCCGGTGCCGTGACCAGCAGGTCCGTGGGATAGAACGCCTTGAGGTCGGGCGTCTCGTCCGGCCAGCCTAACGTGGAGAAGGGCCACAGTCCCGAGGAGAACCAGGTGTCGAGCACGTCTTCATCCTGGCGCACCGGTCCCGAACAGGAGGGGCAGGTCGCGACGTTGGTCTGGCTGGCCGTGACCTTGCCGCAGGCGTCGCAATACCACACCGGGATGCGGTGGCCCCACCAGAGCTGTCGCGAGATGTTCCAGTCGCGGATGCCCTCGAGCCAGTTCACGTAGACCGCTTCCCACTGTTTGGGCAGGATGCGGATCGTGCGCGTGCGCACGGCCTTGAGCGCGGGTTCGGCCAGGGCCTTCATGCGCACGAACCACTGCTCGGACAGCCGCGGCTCGACCACCGTGTCGCACCGGTAGCATTGCCGGATCGAATGCTGGTGGAGCTCGACCTTGACGATCCGACCGGCAGCCTCCAGCTGCCTGACGATTTCGCGGCGCGCATCCATCCGGTCCAATCCGGCGATCGACGGCGGCACCCGACCCGCGGCGTCCTGCATCTCCTTCATCTCGCCGGTGGGTGACATGATCACCGGCATGGGGAGATTGTGGCGCTGGCCGACCTCGAAGTCGTTGGCGTCATGCGCCGGCGTGATCTTCAGGGCGCCGGAGCCGAATGCCGGATCGGTGTAATCGTCCCCGATGATCGGGATCTCCACGTCCGCAATCGGCAGACGCACGGTCCGCCCGATCAGGTCGGCGTACCGTGTGTCGTTAGGATTGACCGCCACGGCGACGTCACCTAGCAGCGTCTCGGGGCGCGTGGTCGCGACCGTGATGCTCCGGGGCGATTCGGTCGCATTGGCCGGCGTGAGCTGGTAGCTGATGTGATAGAGCTTCCCGCTGGTCTCGTGGTGCTCGGCCTCCTCATCGGAGAGGGAGGTGAGACAGCGAGGGCACCAATGGATGACCCGATAGCCGCGGTAGATCAGCCCCTTGTCGTAGAGGCGCACGAACGCTTCGCGCACTGCGCGTGACAGCTGGGGTGAGAGCGTATAGGCGGTGCGGGACCAGTCCGCCGACGCGCCAATCGCCCGCAACTGCTGAAGGATCGTGCCCCCCGTCTCGTCCACGAACGCAGCCGTCCGCGCCACGAACGCCTCACGCCCGATGTCGAATCGCGTCTTCCCTTCTTTGGCCAGCATCTTCTCAACGACGTTCTGGGTCGCGATCCCGGCGTGATCGGTGCCGGGAACCCACAGGGCCTCGTCTCCCACCATGCGACGCCAGCGGATCACGACGTCCTGGACTGTGTTGTTCAGGCCGTGACCCATGTGCAGCACCGCGGTCACGTTTGGCGGGGGAATCACGATCACGAAGGGATCCCGGTTGCCGCCCGCGCGGCGCGACCGCTCCGCGCTGGCGCGGAACACGCCGCTGGCGTCCCATTTGGCGTACAACTCCGACTCGACCGCCCGGTGGTCGAACTGCGGGGGCATCTCGGTCGATGGGGACAGGGGGGATTGTGTGCTGGCCATGCCCCAGAATCTAGCGGGAAGGGGAAGCGGGTAAGGGCGATCGGTCTAGCTGGTAAGCGGGTAAACGGATGTGCGAGTGACGCTTGGGGCTGGCCCGATTGCTTCGTGCCTCGCGTTCCGCCTAACTTGTGCTGATGGACCCCACCCCTGCGGAAGATCCCTCGCGGTCGCGCGATTGGAGATGGTGGGCGGGATGGGGACTTGTGGCCGTCCTGGTGGGAGGTGGGGTCTACCTCACACTGACCGTTGGCCCACGGATGACGCCGGTGCTTGACGCCCTGCGTTAGGTGTCGCCCCGCTTACCGCTTACCCGCTCATCGCTTGTCCCTGGTACTCACCCTCCCCGACGGCTCCACTCGCGAAGTTCCCCCCGGCACCCCGGCGCGGGAGGTGGTGGCCACGATTGGTGAACGCCTGCTCAAGGCGGCCGTCGCGGTTGTCGTCGACGGCGAGACGCTCGACCTGGGGACGCCGCTACGCAAAGGCGGCCCATTTCGCGTCCTCACCGAGCGCGATGCCCAGTCGCTCGCGGTCCTGCGGCACTCGGGGGCCCATATCCTGGCCACCGCGGTCAGGCGGCTGCGGCCCGACGCGAAGATCGGATTCGGTCCAGCCATCGAGGACGGCTTCTACTACGACTTCGAAGTGGAGAAGCCCTTCACACCCGAGGACCTCGAGGCGTTCGACGCGGAAATGAGAAAGGTGGTCGCCGACCGGTATCCCTTCGTGCGCGAAGAGATCGATCGGGCCGAGGCCAATCAGCGCTTTGCCGACGATCCGCTCAAGCTCGAACGGATTCGGGACCTCGGCGCGGACGAGGTGATCTCCACCTACACGGATGGACCGTTCATCGACCTGTGCCGCGGCCCGCACGTCCCCGACACGTCGTATCTCAAGCACTTCAAGCTCCTCCATACAGCTGGCGCGTACTGGCGTGGCGACGAGCGGCGCCAGATGCTCCAGCGCATCTACGCCACGGCGTGGTGGAAGAAGGAGGATCTCGACGCGTATCTGTTTCGGATCGAAGAGGCCAAGCGGCGTGACCACCGGGTGCTGGGGAAGGCGCTCGACCTCTTCATGTTCCACCAGGTCTCGCCGGGGGCGGCATTCTGGACCGAGCGCGGGACGACGATCATCAACACGATCAACGCGTACCTGCGCGAGCTGCAGATCGACGACTACCAGGAGGTAAAGACGCCGCTCCTGTATAACAAGATGCTGTGGGAGCAGTCGGGCCACTGGGGGAAATATCGCGAGAACATGTTCCTCGTGCTCAACAACGAGACCAACGAGCACGACATGTCGCTCAAGCCGATGAACTGTCCCTCGCACTACATCCTGTACTCGGCGAGGAAGCATTCGTACCGCGAGCTTCCGTTGCGGTACTGCACCTATGACGTGTTGCACCGGAACGAACTGACCGGTGCATTGTCGGGGCTCACCCGGGTGCGGCAGTTCCAGCAGGACGATTGTCACGTCTTCCTGATGGACTCACAGATCGCCGAGGAAGTCGCACGGCTCGCGCAATTCATCCTTGGCTACTACGCGACGTTTGGCCTGACGCCGTCGGTGAAGTTCGCCACACGGCCGGAGACGCGGGTGGGCACCGACGAGATGTGGGACCGGGCCGAACGGGCGCTCGAAGACGCACTCAGGAAGACGGGAATGCCCTACGAGCTCAAGACCGGCGACGGAGCGTTCTACGGACCCAAGGTCGACTTCGACGTGCAAGATTCGTTAGGTCGCTCCTGGCAGCTGGGCACGATCCAGCTCGATTACGCGAATCCCGAGCGGTTCGACCTCGAGTACGTCGGCGAGGACAACACGATGCACCGTCCGGTGGTGATCCATCGCGCGGTGAGCGGGTCGTTCGAGCGCTTCATGGCCATCCTGATCGAACACTTCGCCGGTGCGTTCCCCGTGTGGCTCTCGCCGGAGCAGGTGCGGGTGCTGCCCATCTCGGATGATCTGGCACCAGTGGCGTCCGCGATCACGGCGAAGATGAAGGCCGCGGGCATCCGCGCGCACCTCGATGCGAGGAGCGATACGCTGAACTATCGCATCCGTGACGGCGAGATGATGAAGGTGCCGTACATGGCAGTGGTAGGAAAGCGTGAGGCCGAAGCGGGTACGATCGCCGTCCGTGAGCGAGGGCAGGGGAAGAAACAGGAGATCCTGGCCGTCGACGACTTCATCGCCCGCGTCGCCACCGAGATCCGCACCCGCGAGTTAGGCGCGCTGATTCCATCAACGGTTTAGCTTCGACCCGCGCGCCCGTGCGCCCGCCCGTCAATCCGGCGCCTGGGCCACCGTCAAGTTGAATCCGGGGAGGAGCTCGACCGACCCGATCCGCGCGAAGCCCGAATCGCGAAGCAGGACGCTGAATTCTTCCGGAGAATGAAAGCGGATCCACCCGGGATCGCCCCACCTGGCGAGACCCGAGCTGATCGCGTTGAACCAGGCCGGGCCGGGATCAACGATACAGTACACGCCCGCGCCCCGCAGGGCCCGCAGGATCGACCGCGACGCGCGCTGCGGCTCCGGGTAGTGGTGATGCGCCAGGCAGTTGTACACCACGTCGAACTGCCCTGTGAACTCCGCCGGCAGGTCACCCACGTCGGACTGGACGAACGCCACGTTGCGGATCCCGTGCGCCACGGCATCGCGATGCGCCGCGTTGACCATTCCCGCCGCGAGATCGATCCCCACCCCTTCGGCGTTAGGCACGAGGCGCTCCACGCGCTGCAGCTCGCGGCCACATCCGCATCCGGCATC
>JBQTIW010000244.1:0-16148 GCA_052387735.1 Gemmatimonadaceae bacterium | reverse complement strand
GTGATGTGATCCACGGGCGCGTCGTGAAAAACACCGACGCGCTGGCTAATCCCCAGGCGCTGGAGCTGTACCGAAACATCCCGGAGCTGGCCAGCTGAGAGGTCAGGCGACGGCTCGATTCCTTCGTTGGCCAATACCATCGTCCCGCCGGGCGTCCTGACGTCAGCAGCAATGACGACCATGACCTAAGCGCACTCAGCGGCGACCGGTTCCGCCGCTTCCGAGCGCCGGTCGGCGGGCGGCGATGAGCTCCTTGATCCGCGTCGCGACACGCTCCATTGACCCGGAAATCTCGCGCTCCTTGTTCCGCACAACGGCCTTGAGGATCAGTCGCGCCGCTCCGTACGCAGCGGCGGCGACTCCCAGGAATGCAAACGGTGCAACCGCAATCGCCGCGCCCTTAGTGACTCCCATGATGATGCCGAACGCCGCGCCGCCGAGTCCACCGCCTGCGCCCCCCGTGACACCCCAGAGCACGCCGTGGGCGAGCTGCCGGAGGTCCTCGTACGCGCGAAGCGTGGTTCTCCCGCTGCGCGACGAAACCGACACCTGCAACTTGCGCGGGTAGCTGCCCGAAGGCGCGGAGTACTGCGAGGTGAACGTGATCGTGCGACCGACCGTGCTCACGCTCCCGAACTCCCCAAGACTGCGCCGCAGCTCATCGACCACTTCCTCCATCTCGTCTTCGGACAACTCACCATCGATGATGGCCTCGTATTCGAGTCGCGTGCGAGAGCCCATCCATCGATTCACGGGTTCGGACATCTTGGCGCCTTGCCGCACCAACCCCGTGCCCGCGATTGCGGCAGGGGTTCGTTCCGCGATGGCCCGATCGATGTACCTGGAGCCGATGCCCGCTTGCTCGGCGGCGTCGCGCACGTCGTCCAGCCGATAGCCGCTCGTCCCTGGCACCGGATCGCTCGAACCTGCCGGTACCGGGGAAGGGGGCGGCACCACGTGACCGGTCATCTGCTGCAGCAGCGCCGCTCGCTCCCACAATCGGTTGGCCTCGGTCGACGAGACCACCGGTGACAGTGGGGGCGAGGTGTTCGGGTCGAGAGCGGCCCCGGCAGCGCGAAGGGCGGCGCTCACGTGCGCGGCAGTCTCGAACCGCTCGCGAGGATCGCGCTTGAGGAGGCGATCGACGACATCGGCCAGGCCCTGGGGCACGTGCGGCGCGAGCGTCCGCAGCGCTGGGGCGCGCGAGGTGACGTGTGCCACCAGCACCGCCGACGGGGCCTCGTGCTCGAAGGGAAATCGACCGCTCAACATGTGAAAGGCGAGCACGCCTAACGCGTATAGATCGCTGCGACCGTCGAGCCGCTCGCCCGAGACCTGCTCCGGGCTCATGTAGTAGACGGTGCCCAGCACCGTTCCGGTCGCCGTCATCGGCGCGGACTCGGCGAGGCGCGCGATCCCGAAGTCCGTGACCATGCTGCGGGAATGGCGCTCGTCGAGCAGGATGTTCTCGGCCTTGATGTCGCGATGGATGACTCCGCGGTCGTGGGCGTATCCGAGCGCCGCCGCCACGTCGAGCAACACCGAAATCGTCTCCGGCGCGGCAAAGAGCCCGCTCTGCCGCAGCCGCTGCGCGACTGACCCCCCGTCCACCAGCCCCATGACGAAGAAGACCAGATCCTGTACCTCGTCGGCGTGATGAATGGGAACGATGTTGGGGTGCGACAGCGAGGCTGCGGTGCGTGCCTCGCGGAGAAAGCGCTCCCGAATGCCGGGGTCCGCTGCCAGGTGTGCCGGAAGCGTCTTGATCGCCACGGTGCGGTCGAGCCTGAGATCACGAGCCCGCACGACCACACCCATCCCGCCACGCCCGATCTCTTCCTCGATGCGGTACTGGCCGCCGAGGAGCTGAGAGAGACTCTGAAACTCCGGAGACGGTGACGTGGTCTGGGACACGGGACCAAAGGTAGAGGAAGTGTCGAGGTCGGACAAAGACAGGGGTCATGGTACCTCGCCAGAGGTGCCATCCTGACGGTTAGATTGGCTCAGCATCAGATCGCGTACCCCCAACCCTCGAGGCCATGGCTTCGACCACTCTTCCGGCCCCCGACACGGCGCATGATACGTTCCCGATCAACGGGACCGACTACATCGAGTTCTACGTAGGAAACGCCAAGCAGTCTTCACATTTCTATCGGACGGCGTTCGGCTTCGAGCTCGTGGGCTACCGCGGTCCCGAGACAGGGGTACGCGACCGCGCCAGCTACCTGCTCGTCCAGGACAAGCTCCGGTTTGTCTACACCACCCCCATGGGGCCTGAAAGCCCGATCGCCCAGCATGTCGACCTGCATGGCGACGGGGTCAGAGACATCGCCTTCTGGGTCGATGATGCCCGCACGGCCTACGCGAAGGCCATCGAGCGCGGCGCCCAATCGGCCTACGAGCCGACGGTGCTCGAGGACGATCATGGCCACATCGTCGCGGCCGGGATCCGTACATACGGCGACACGATCCACTCGATCGTGGAGCGCCGGAACTACCGCGGCCTGTTCATGCCGGGCTTCGTTCCCGCCGGCTCGGCGTACAAGCCCACTTCAATTGGCCTCAAGTACGTCGACCACTGCGTGGGCAACGTTGAGCTGGGGAAGATGAATCCCTGGGTGGACTTCTACTCGACCGTCCTTGGGTTCCACAACCTGCTCACCTTTGACGACAAGGACATTTCCACCGAGTATTCGGCACTGATGTCGAAGGTGATGTCCAACGGGAACGGGCGCATCAAGTTTCCGATCAACGAGCCCGCGTCGGGCAAGAAGAAGTCCCAGATCGAGGAGTACCTGGACTTTTATCGGGGCCCTGGCGTGCAACACATTGCCATCGCGACCGACGACATCATTTCGACGGTCCGCCAGCTCGTCTCGCGCGGGGTGGAGTTTCTGCGCACTCCTACCACGTACTACGACGACCTGCTGCAACGCGTCGGGCGGATCGACGAGGATCTCGAGCCCCTGAAGGAGCTGGGCATTCTGGTAGACCGCGATGACGAAGGGTACCTGCTGCAGATCTTCACGAGGCCGATTCAGGACCGTCCCACGCTGTTCTATGAGATCATTCAGCGTAAGGGGGCCAAGAGCTTCGGGAAGGGGAACTTCAAGGCCCTGTTCGAGTCCATCGAGAGGGAACAGGCCGCGAGAGGAAATCTCTAATTCGAGGCGGGAGATGGGAGCGTTGTTCCGCGCTCTCCCGTCTCGCGTCTTCCGTCTCCCGTCTCCGGTCTCCGATCTCCCGTCTCCCATGCCCATCTACCACTCGTTAGGTCAGTTCCCACGCAAGCGCCACACCGTCTTCCGCCGCCCGGATGGCGGATTGTACGCGGAAGAACTGATGGGCCACGAGGGATTTGTCGGCACCTCGTCGCTGCTGTATCACACCCATCCGCCGACGACGGTGCGGTCGGCGCGGAAGCTCAAGGACATTGTGTGGGAGCCTGACGACGACACGTCGCTCCGGCACCGCCACTTTCTCACGGCGCGCGCGAAGAAGGGGGGCAGTCCGACGCTCGACCGTATTCCGCTGCTGTTCAATGCCGACATCGCGATGCTGTACGTGGAGCCCGACGAAGTAGACGCGCATTTCTATCGAAACTCCCAGGCGGACGAGGTCGTGTACGTCGTCGAAGGGAGCGGGGTGCTGGAGTCGGTGTTCGGCGACCTGGCGTACCGGCAAGGAGACTACGTCGTGATTCACCGCAACATCCTGCACCGGTGGCGCATCGACCAGTCGGCACCTAACAAGCTCCTCGTGTTCGAGAGCGCCGGTCACGTCAGGTGGCCCAAGCGCTACCGCAACGAGTTCGGCCAGCTGCTCGAAGGCGCGCCGTACTCGGAGCGCGACATTCGCCGGCCGGGGGCGCTCAACACGCGTGACGAGATGGGCGACTTCCCGCTGATCGTGAAGCAGTACAACGCCCTCAACGAACTGATGCTCGACCACCATCCATTCGACGTGGTCGGGTGGGACGGCTACTTCTACCCGTGGGCGTTCAGCATTCACGATTTCGAGCCGATCGTCGGCCGGATTCACCAACCGCCCCCGGTGCACCAGACCTTTCAGGGTGACGGCTTCGTGATCTGCTCGTTCTGCCCGCGGCCCTACGACTTCGACCCGAACGCGGTACCGGCGCCGTACAACCACTCGAACGTCGACTCCGACGAGGTCCTGTTCTACGCGTCGAGCGAGTTCATGAGCCGCAAGGGGATCGAGTACGGTTCGGTGACGCACCATCCGGACGGGTTGCCGCACGGGCCGCACCCCGGACGCGCCGAAGCGAGCATCGGTGCCAAGTATACCAACGAGCTCGCCGTGATGATGGATTCCTTCCGGCCCCTCAAGGTGGCGAAGCTGGCGATGGGCTTCGAGGATCCGAAGTATCATCAGAGCTGGGTTGGGGAGCAGCACGCGGCGTTCAACCCCCCGACGTCCTGAGGCGGACGGATGGAAGGCTAGACGGATCGGACGGATAGACGGATCACGCACATCACGCGGGCTGCGGACCGTGCCTTTCCGACGAGGAGTCCGACACGAGCAGTCGCCCTCCGCGGCCCGTGACGCAGCCGTACTGTTGAGTTCGCCACGCCTTTCGCGCCTGACGAGTCCCTTGCAAAGCCGGTCCCTTCAAGCGGAGTTAGTCGCACGCGCGGGCATCGCTGACGGCCAGTAACGCGATGCCCTCCTTGCGCGGACCGCGGAAACAGAGGAGGAGCTCATGAGATTGTGGCGTGTCACTGCCATCGGCAGCGCGGTGTTTGCCGGGATGGCGTTCACCGCGTCAGCGCAGACGCGATCGATCAGCGGAACGGTGCGCGATTCGGTGACGGGGGAGTCGGTCACAGCCGGTGCCGTGCTGGTGAAGGGGACCACCATCGGGACCGCCGTCCGGCCTAACGGGCAGTTCGTGCTCACCAGCGTTCCGCAGAGCGATGTCATGCTGATCGTCCGGTCGCTTGGCTACCGGGGTCGCGAAATCCCGGCGCCGGCCAGCGCGTCGACCATCGACGTACGGCTCGAGCGCGACGTGTTCAAGATCGAGCAGGTCGTGGTGACCGGCCAGGCCACGACCATCGAGCGTCGCAACGCGCCGAACGCCGTGGCGCTGGTGGATGCGGCGGACCTCGCGATGGTGCCCACGGCGAGCATCGAGCAGCAGCTGGTGGGCAAGATCGCCGGTGCCGACATCGTACAGAACAGCGGGGCGCCCGGTGGGGGCGTGCAGGTCCGCCTGCGTGGCGTGACCTCGGTGAACGCCGACGCGCAGCCACTCTACGTCGTCGACGGCGTGCTCATGAGCGATGTCGCCATCGCCAGCAATCAGAACGCGGTGACCCAGGCGGCCGGCGGCGCCAATCCCTCCCTCACACAGGACGGACAGGTCAACCGCATCGCCGACCTCAACCCGAACGACATCGAGACGATCGAGGTGCTCAAAGGCGCGAGCGCGTCGGCGATCTACGGTGGCCGCGCGTCGAACGGCGTGGTGATCATCACGACGCGCCGCGGCCGTTCGGGTGGCGTGCAGGTGAATGCGCGCCAGCGCGCCGGCATCTCACAAGTCCTCAACCGTCTCAAGACGCGGCGCTTCAACACCGTCGCCGAGGTGGATGCGGCGTACGGCGCGGGAACGGCCGCCCGAAACAACTGGCAACCCGGCGCGTTCTACGACAATGAACAGTTCCTCGTCGATGGCAACAAGCCAGTGCGTGAGACCGTGGTCTCGCTGAGCGGCGGCAGCGACAACGCGCAGTACTTCGCGTCGGCGCAGTTGCAGGACGACGAAGGCGTCGTCACCAACACCGGCTTCCGTCGTGAGTCGATGCGCCTGAACGTGGATCAGCGCATCGGCGCGCGGTTCAGCATGGCGTTGAGCACACCGCTCATGCATTCGCGTGCCCAGCGCGGTCTCACCAACAACGACAACACATCCACCAGTTACTGGTACGCGTTGGCGTTCACGCCCAGCATCGTCGATCTGCGCGCCAGGAACGGCGTGTTTCCCAATAATCCGTTCAGCAGCTCGAACCCGCTGCAGACGGCGGCGCTGATGCGGAACCGTGAGGACGTGTACCGCTTCTCGCCGGTGCTGCGGGGCAACTTCGAGGCCCTGAGCGGGGCAACGCAGAACCTCCGGTTCACGGCGTTAGGTGGCGTCGACTACTTCGTCCAGAAGAATGCGCTGTTTTTCCCGCCAGAGCTGCAGTTCGAGCCGCAGGACGGCTTTGCCGGCACGTCGCTGCTGGGCAACAGCGACAACCTCAACATGAACTTCGATCTTGGCGCCATCCATGCCTGGACACCGGGCAGCGGATTCACGGCCACGACCTCCGTCGGCGCGCAGTATGTCACGCGCAAGCTTGACATCTCGCGCATCACGAGTCGCAACCTGGTGGCCGGACAGTCGAACGTCGATGCGGGCACGGCGGTCGGTGTGCGCCAGGTGCGCCAACCGATCAACAACGCCGGCCTGTTCGTGCAGGAGCAAGTCCAGCTCCTGGATGACCGGCTGACCGTCAACCTGGGTCTGCGCGGCGACCGCAGCTCGCTCAATGCGGACGCGGAGAAGTACTACTACTTCCCGAAGGCCGCTGCGTCGTACCGCTTCGATCGGGTGGCGATGCTCGACGAGCTCAAGGTGCGAGGCGCCTATGGCGAGTCGGGTAACGAGCCGCTCTTCGGCCAGCGCTTCACGCCGCTGACCGCCAGCCAGAACATCACTGGTCTGCCGGGGCTGATTGTCGCCGGCACCACGGGTGCGCGCGACCTGCGGCCGGAACGGCAACGCGAAGTGGAGCTCGGCGCCGACGGCTCGCTCTTCAATCGACGCGCGAACTTCGAGGCCACCGTTTACCAGAAGTTGATCACCGATCTGCTGCTGACACGCAATCTCCCACCGTCGTCAGGCTTTGCCTTCGAGAACTTCAACGGCGGTGAGTTGCGCACGCGGGGTGTCGAGGTGGCGGTGGGGGTGATCCCCGTACAGAGTGTCAGCACCAACTGGGTGTTCCGCACGACGTTCTCTCGGAACCGGGGCGTCATCACCGCGTTGCCCGTTCCGAGGTTCGCTACCGGCGGCTTCGGCATCTCCCTCGGCTCGTTCCAGATCGAGCGCGACAAGTCGGCCACGCAGATCCTTGGTGTGGATACGACCCGGGCAGGGAGGGATACGGTCGTTGCGCTGGGCGATGCGAACCCGGACTTCCGGATGTCATTCACCAATGACATCACGTGGAAGCGCCTCGGGCTGCACGCGCTGGTGGAGTGGCAGAAGGGTACCGACGTCGTCAACCTCACCAAGCTGCTCTATGACTTCGGGCAGACGACGATTGACTACGCCGATCCCGTCACGGGGTCGAGCCGCACCAAGGGTGAGCGCCGGCTCGATGGATTCGGCCGAGTGCTGAAGCCGAACTATCTGGAGGACGGCAGCTTCGTGAAGGTGCGCGAGGTGGCGCTCTACTACGACCTGCCGAGCAGCCTGGTGTCGTCGCTCTGGAGAGGCCTCGCGTCGGCACGCGTGTCGGTCAGCGGACGAAATCTCGTGAAATGGTGGGACTATCAGGGCATGGATCCCGAGGTGAGCAACTTCGGAAACCAGGCGATCGCGCGGAACATCGACGTCGCGCCCTATCCACCCAGTCGCCAGCTCGTGGTGTCGATCGACATCAGGTTCTGACCCATGCGCACATCATCTTCGAGGTCTCATATGCGACGATCCTCTCGACTGGTTGCGGCGATGGGCATTGTGAGCATTGCCGCCTGCAACTCATTCGACGTTACCGATCCAAACAACCCGGCGCTCGAGTCGCTCCGCGATGCGCCGACGAGAAGCGGCGTCACCACGGCAGCCACGGGGCTGCTGATCGGTGCCCGCACCGGCATCGCCGGTTTGCACTCACAGCTGGGCATCCTCGGCCGGGAGTCGTACCTGCTGTCGTCCGACGATCCGCGGTTTGTCACGGAGCTGCTCCAAGGGCCGCTGCAACCCGGTTCCTTTGGCGGCGGGCATTTCGCCGCGCGATACGCGAACATCCGAAACGCCAACATCGTGCGAGATGCGGTCGACAAGGTGGCGACCTTGTCGGCACAGGAGCGCGCCGGCATCAAGGGGTTTGCCAAGACGGTGCAAGCGCTCGACCTGTTTCAGGTGATCCTGCTGCGCGACGGGTTTGGGGCTCCGATCGACGTGAATCTCGATCCGACCGCGGCACCGGCGCCTCTTGCATCGCGACAGGAGGTGTACAATCGCGTCATCGCGCTGCTCAACGAGGGGCAGACCGATCTGCAGGGGGCGGGGACGACCTTCGCATTTCCGCTGAGTCCGGGGTTTGCCGGCTTCGATACGCCGGCCAACTTCGTCAAGGTCAACCGTGCGCTTCGCGCGCGCGTGGCAATGCAGCTGAACGATTTCCAGGGGGTGCTCACCGCGCTCCAGGGTTCGTTCATCGACGTGGCGGGCAGCCTGACGACGGGGGCCTATCACTCCTTCAGCACCGGGTCGGGTGATGTGCAGAACGGCAACTTCGATGGGACCGGGCGCTCGCTACGCGGTCACGCCTCGTTCGTACCTAACGCGCAACGCCGCGCGAACGGCGCCCCCGACCTTCGGGCCCAGAACAAACAGGCGGCGGCAGCAGCCCCCTTGACCTCACAGGGCGTTTCCAGCACCCGTCTGGTCACGGTGTACGCGACGCCTACGAGCCCGCTCCCGATCATCCGCAACGAGGAGCTGATCCTTCTGCGGGCCGAGGCGAACGTGGGACTCAACAGCCTGGCGGCAGCGGTGACGGACATCAACGTGATCCGCACGACATCGGGGGGCCTGGCGGCGTACAGCGGTCCGGTGACGGCCGCGGCGCTGCTCGACGAGGTCCTCTACAACAAGCGGTACTCGCTGTACTTCGAGGGGCATCGGTGGGCCGACATGCGCCGCTACAACCGACTGTCGCAGCTCCCACGCGATCTGGCGACGCACCGGGTGTTCACCCAGTGGCCGTTCCCGCTCAACGAGTGCCTGGCGCGGGGTGAGACGACGGGAGCGTGCGCGGCGGTCGTGGGGCAACCGTAACGGGTAAGCGCACGAGCGAGAAGCATGGAGGCACAACCAGCACGGGAAGCCCGAGATCGCACCGTTCGTCGCACTCGGGCTTCTCATGCTTCTGGTGCTGCCTGGGCTACTCGTGCTTCGTTGTTCTTGAACCGTCGCAACCGTAGGGTCAAGCGGCACGTGCGGGAGCTGTGCTACGCATGTCCCAAAGGGAGACGAGCTACTGCGGCAGCCGTGCGTCGTGTTCCGGCTCGCTGTGAAGTCGCGCCGCCACGCACGCTGCATGCATTCACAATTCGAGCACGGCGGTCGCGTCCCAGAACACGCCCTTGAGCAGCGGACCGTCAGGTCTTTGTGGCAAACGCCGCGATCGCGCGCTTGCTGTGCTCGGAGAGAACGAGCGTGCCGCTGATCGCGGCCCGTTCGGCAAGCAGTGCGTCCCAGTGGTCCGTGCCGTCCCAGAACACCTGCTTGAGCTGTGCCATCGCTGCCGGGTGTGCTCTGGCGAGGCGCTGGAGCAACGCTTCCAGGGTGATATCGAGTTGCGCCTGCGATTCAACGACCCGCGCGTAGAGACCCACCTGGAGCGCCCATGCGGCGTCGCGCCACTCATGATCCACCGAGAGGGCAGTGTAGTGCGCACGGCCAATCTTGTGCTCGATCGGTGGACCAATGACAAACGGTCCGATGCCGATCGCGAGCTCGCTCAAACGCACCGCGGCGGAACCGGTGGCGACGGCATAGTCGGAGGCAGCGATGAGTCCCACCGCGCCCCCCGCGGCCTTTCCCTGGATCCGGGTCACGATAAACCGCGGGCAGCGTTTCATGGCCAGAATCACCCGTGCGAACCCCGAGAAGAACTCCAGCCCCTGCTGCGGCGTCTGAATGGCGCGCAGCTCGTCAAACGATGCGCCGGCGCAGAATGGCCCTGCGCCCGAACTGCGGAGCTGGACGACGATCACATCGGAATGCGTTCCTGCTTCCTCGATCGTTGCGGCGAGCGTGCGAAGCAACGCACCGGGGAGCGAATTTCCGCGCGGATGTCCGAACGTGATTGTGCCGATGCCCTCGGAAACGGAAAACGTGACCTCGCCGGCGTCGAGGAGGGATGGGGTGGTCATTTGCGGGAAGGGTAGCGGGTAAACGGGCAAACGGGCAAACGGGTAAGCCGGACGCGGGGCAGGCGGCTGGCTTGCCCGGGTTGGCGCGCGGGGCGGGGCACGGTGTTAGATTCCGGAACCCGTTGCGGCGCTGAGAGTTGGCGCCATCATTACGACGGACTATGGAGAGTCGAATGACCGCTGTGACCCAGAGCGCTGAAGACCCCGTCAAACTCGCCGAGTTCGAGGCAAGACTCGACCGCGGCGAGACGATCGAACCGAAGGACTGGATGCCGGAGCGCTACCGGAAACAGCTCATCCGCATGATGTCACAGCACGCGCATTCTGAGATCGTGGGGATGCTCCCCGAGGGCAACTGGATCACACGTGCGCCGAGCCTGCGCCGGAAGATGGTTCTGCTCGCCAAGGTGCAGGACGAGGCCGGTCACGGACTCTACATCTACTGCGGCACGGAGACGCTCGATATCTCGCGAGAGGAGTTGGTGGAGCAGTTGCTGACGGGGAAGGCCAAGTATTCGAGCATTTTCAACTACCCCACGCTCACGTGGGCTGACATCGGCGTCATCGGGTGGTTCGTTGATGGCGCAGCGATCGTGAACCAGACGATGCTGGCCAAGACCTCGTACGGTCCATATGCCCGCGCGATGATCCGCATCTGCAAGGAAGAGAACTTCCACAAGCGGCAGGGTTACGAGATCTGCACGGTGCTCGCGAACGGAACGCCGGCGCAGCGCGCGATGGTGCAGGACGCGGTGAATCGCTGGTGGTGGCCCTCGCTCATGATGTTCGGGCCGAGCGATGCGGCGTCGCCCAACTCGGCGGAACTCATGCGCTGGCGAGTCAAGCGCGAGAGCAACGACGTGCTCCGGCAGCGTTTCGTCGACTTGACCATTCCCCAGGCCCAGGCCATCGGCGTGTCGGTGCCGGATCCCGATCTTCGTTACCACGCGGAGACGGAGCACTGGGAGTTTGGTCCGATCGACTGGACGGAGTTTCAGCAGGTCATCACCGGTAATGGTCCCTGCAATCGCGAGCGGATCGCCGCACGTCGCAAAGCCCACGAAGACGGCGCCTGGGTCCGCGACGCCGCCGAAGCATACGCAGCCAAACAGGAACAGCGCACCCGGACGACCGCCGCCTAACGCCCCGGCGCCCGCCCGTTTACGCGTTTCCCCGTTTTTTCGGTTACCCGTTCCCCGTTCGATGTCCGATACTCAGTGGCCATTGTGGGAGGTCTTCACCCAGGAGGGGGAGGGCGCTCCGCATGAACACGCCGGCAGTGTCCACGCGACAGACGCCGAGCACGCGATGCAGAACGCGCGCGACGTGTACGCGCGGCGCGGCAAGGTGGTGAGCATCTGGGTGGTTGCCACGGCGTCCATCTCGGCGTCGAGTCCGAGCGAGGCGGGTCCGTTGTTCGATCCCGGATCCGACAAGGCGTATCGTCATCCGCAGTTCTACAGGTCGCCCCGCGGAGTGCGGATCTAGTGGCTGAGACGGGGGACGGGAGACGGGAGGCGGGAGGCGCTACGCGGCACAACGACTGGGTCGCGGGCGTCGCGCCCACGGGTCCCACAGCCGGAACGTCGCGCAATCCGCTGTTCGAGTACCTCTGCCGTCTCGGCGATGACCGGCTCGTGCTCGGCCATCGGCTCTCGCTCTGGTGCGGGCATGCGCCGATTCTCGAGGAGGACATTGCGCTGGCCAACTTCGCGCTCGATTTCATCGGCCAGGCCTCCGCGCTGCTCAGGCTCGCCGGGGACGTCGAGGGCAAGGGGCGCAACGACGACGCGCTCGCGTTCCACCGTGACGAGTACGAGTTCCGAAATGTACAGCTCGTCGAGCTGCCGATCGGCGACTTTGCCTTTACGCTCGTTAGGCAGTACCTCTTTGACGCCTTCGACGTGCTGTTGCTCGCGCGCCTCGCGAAGAGCTCGCACGAGGAGCTGGCAGGGATCGCCGCCAAGGCCCTCAAAGAAGCGAAGTACCACGTGCGACACAGCGCAGAGTGGGTGGTGAGGCTCGGCGATGGAACGGAGGAAAGTCACCGCCGTACACAGGAGGCGCTCGATCAGCTCTGGGCCTTCTCCGCGGAGCTCTTCGTCCCGGACGAGACTGATCGCGCAATGGCGGAGCAGGGGATTGGTGTGGATCCCGCCACGCTGCGCACGCCGTGGGACCTGAGTCTCCGCGAGACGATGGCCCGCGCCACACTCACGATCCCGCAGGACGCGCGGGTCGTCAGTGGCGGCCGTCGTGGCCGACATACCGAGTATCTGGGGCACATGCTGGCCGAGATGCAGATCCTGCCCCGATCGCACCCCGGCGCCAAATGGTAATCAGATGTCCGTTGCCGAGCTGACCCGCGAGCAGGTTCTCATCTGGCTACACGACGTGAAGGATCCCGAGGTTCCGGTGCTCAGCGTGGTGGAGCTCGGTGTCGTGCGCGATGTACTGCTCGGCCCTGACCGCGTGACCGTGGAGATCACGCCGACGTACTCCGGATGCCCGGCACTCCAGGTCATGGAGGACGAGATCGTCGGGGCGCTCGCCTCTCACGGTGTACCTGGTGCGCGGGTGCGCACCGTGTACCGGGAGCCGTGGACGACGGATTGGATGACGGACGAGGCGCGCGAGAAGTTGCGGGCATACGGCATCGCGCCTCCAGTCCACGCGGTTGCGGAAGGAGATCAGTTGGTCCCACTGCGCCGCAAGCTCGCGATCGCGTGTCCGTTCTGCGGTTCGCACCAGACGATCTGCAAGAGCGAGTTTGGCTCGACGGCGTGCAAGGCGATCTACGTGTGCAAGGAGTGCCGGCAGCCGTTTGACCATTTCAAGTCGATCTGAAGACGTGCGGGGGCTCGAAGAACTGTCGAGTCAGCACCTGAACCTGATAGCACCCGGAACCACATCAAACCGTACAGGCAGCATCGCCCCCGGCGTCTCACCGTCGACCTCCATCCAGATCTGTCCTGGCGCGACGGGTTCAGCGACGACCGACCGGGCCCGAAACCGTCTGACGAATGGGCACGCGATGTGCTTGCCAGAGAAGATCAGCCGGAGCGTGCGCAACAGGCGCAGCTTTGGTACGGCCAGCACAACCACCACGTCAAATAGCCCGTCGTCAGGCAAGGCCCCGGGCGCCATGTGCATGCCGCCTCCAAAAAACTCGCCGTTGCACACGGCGACCGTGGCGACGTCGAGCTCCTCGACCCGTCCACGGTCCAGCGCGAGGCGCACGCGGTAGCACTGCGGTCTCAGCAGTCCGGTCACCGCCGCCCAGGGGAACACCAACCCACCGACATGTGCCTTGAGCCGGAGGGCTCGGTTCGCCCGGACCGTCACGTCGCCCGAGAGTCCGAAGCTGGCGATATTCGCGAAGTAGCGCTCTCGCGCCACGCCACTCGCCGTGCGGAACAGCACGTGTCCCACATCGATCGGCCGGACGGTGCCGCTGGCGATTCGCGCTACAGCGGGCTCGAGGTTACCGGGCAGGCCAAACGTCCTGCCGAAGTCGCCACCGGTGCCCAGCTCCAGCAATGAAAACTCGGCCCCCGTGTTCACGGGATCGCGCCCCTCGAAGAATCCGTTGACGACCTCATTGACGGTGCCATCACCACCGACGGCGACGATTCGCTCGAAGCCTCCGCGCAGCGCCTGACGAGTCCGCATCTCCGCATCGCGCGGTCCAGTCGTCACCGCGACGGTGAGGGGCGCGCAGACGCGTTCGAGCGCGGCGGTGATTCCGGCAATCGCCCGACCCGTTCGCCCCCCCGCCGAGTGTGGGTTGATGACCGCGAACGTTCTCATGCCGCGCGATACATGGATACGCGGCGGTAGTGCTCGGTGACGCCGTCGATCTGGGCGGCCATCTCCGCGTCACTCCAGCGGAGCTCCCGAGCCATGAGAGCGGCGACGCTGGACACGCCAACGCTGCCTAACGTGCCGACGGCGCCAAGACCCGTGCGTCGAAAGAGCACGTCGGAAAGCGTGAGCGCCATCTCCTCGCGCACCGCGAAGACCACTGCGGCCGCGAGGTCGTGCGCCTCCGGCGCGATCGGTTGCGCCAGGACCGCGTCGGAGACCGCAAGGTCCAGTACCTGCTGCGCGCGAGCGCCAAAGATTCGCTGCGTTTCGAGCAGGCTTCCATGGTCAAAGCCTGGGTATTGCGCAGTGAGCCGGGGCATCGCGGCCTCGACACCGCCTCCGGTTGCGCCGGGGAGTCGCGCCTCCGCTGTATCCGACTCGCGGGCGGTGATGCCGAGTTGGTGCACGACGAGATCCACGCAGCGTTGGGCCAGGGCCCGTGAGGTGGTCCACTTGCCGCCGATCACCGACACGATCCCCCGATCGTCCCGGACGATCTCGGCTCGCCGGCTTGCCTTGTAGCTGTCACCCGTGTGTGAGGCCACGAGCGGGCGCAATCCGGCGTACGACGCCACGACGTCGTCCCTCGTCAGGCGGGCCGCGGGCAATCCTTCATTGATGGCTTCGAGGAAGTCGGCGATCTCCTCCTCAGACACACCCACGTCGTCGGGGTCGCCGGCGAATGGGGTGTCCGTGGTGCCGATCAGCGAGTGATCTCGCCAGGGGATGACAAAGAAATGCCGCCGGCGTACCGGCACGGTCAGCGCAAAGTGCGTGGTGATGGAAGGCACGACGACATGAATGCCCTTCGATCGGGTCACCCGAGTTGCGCCGTCGCCGCCGAGCCGGGTCGACACCTGGTCTGTCCACGGACCGGACGCGTTCACCACGATCCGCGAGCGCACGGGCAGCGTGGTCCCCGTCAGGCAGTCAGTGGCACGGAGGATCGCCGGGGTTCCTTCGACGAACGCACTGGCTTCCACATAGTTGGCGAGCACCGCGCCGTGGGCGGCCGCGTCGACGAGGCATTCGATGGCGAGGCGCTCTGGCGAGAATGCATGACAGTCGCTGTACACCATGCCTGCGTGAAGGCCAGGCCGATCGAGCACCGGCTCGCGCGCCACGGTCTCGTGTGCCGACAAATGATGACTTGCCGCGAGCCGCTGCTCCGGATCGAGCTGGCGATTGCGATCGAACGACAACAGATCATACAGCGCCAGGCCTGTCCGTATACTGAGATCGTGCGTCGTTCCGAGCGTCGGGAGGAGGAACGAGAGCGGAACGACCATGTGCGGGGCGATGTGCTGCCAGATCCGCCGCTCACGCAATGATTCCCGGACGACGCGGAACTCCCGTGTCTGCAGATAGCGTAGGCCCCCGTGGATCATCTTGGAGGTGGCGGCGCTTGTGCCGCTGGAGAAGTCGCGACGCTCGATCAGGGCAACGCGCAGACCGCGTCGCGCCGCGTCGCGCGCGATGCAACAGCCGGTGATTCCCCCGCCGACGATGGCGAGATCGAACACCTGCGTCGTGAGGTCGTCGAGCGAGCGTTGCACCGAAGTCCGGTCGAGGTTGTTCTCGAAACATCGACGCTCCGACAACCGTGGGCAATCCGTCCGTCCTCCTCAAGGGCAATCCGTCGTTGCGCGGCCGGCGTACTAGGGCTGTGACCGACAACTCGTCAGGCTGGCCGGTCGCTCATCCCATTGATAGACCATTCCATTGGAGGGCGTCATGAAGTACCTCTCGTCGCTGCGCCGATTCGCGACAACGCGCGCTATCGGCACCGCGGCCGCGCTCGCGGTTGTGACCGCAGCCACCACCGGGCTCGCGTCGGATCACCAGGACACACCCGAAGTAGAGCTCAGCCCGCGCATGGACATCAACGATGTCTATGCGTTTCCCGGTGCCACCCCCGATCGGATCGTGCTGGTGATGACCACGTCCTCGCCTATCACACCGGCCGCGGGCGCAACCGCCGGCTTCGATACCAACCTGCTGTACCAGATCAAGGTCGACAACAGCGGCGACGGCGTTGAGGACCGCGTTCTGCAATTCACCTTCACCGGCTCGGGTCCCAATCAGCAGGTGACGATGCGCGGTCC
>JBQTIW010000243.1:0-17134 GCA_052387735.1 Gemmatimonadaceae bacterium | reverse complement strand
GGCGAGCAACGCTTCCTCGGCCGAGCGTGCCCGCACCAGCGCGCAGCCCGTGGCCTCCAGTGTTGCCTCGAGGGCATCGAGGTTGCGCGATTCGTCGTCGACGAGGAGGAGTGGTGCCGGGTCCTCGCCAATCTCAGGGTCGGACGCCGGCAGCAGGCGCCCCGCCTGCAACAGCAGGGCGTTGTCCAGGTGCGGAGGGAGCATGGCGTCGAAACGCTCTGACGTCATCGCAAGCTCAGCGGTGCAGCCAGACTCGGAGCAGCGACAGCAACTGGTCGGTGTTCACCGGTTTTGCGATGTAGTCAGAAGCGCCGGCCTCCATGCACCTTTCCCGGTCTCCCTTCATGGCTTTGGCGGTCAGCGCGAGGATCGGCAGTGAACGGAACCGCGGATTGCGGCGGATCTCACGCATCGTCTGGAATCCGTCCATTTCCGGCATCATGATGTCCATGAGCACGGCCTCGACGTCCGGCGTGCGCGAGAGGATTTCAATCGCCTGCCGGCCATTGGTCGCAGCGACGACCTCCATTTCGCGGTTCTCCAGCACGGTCGTCAGCGCGAAGATGTTGCGGACATCGTCGTCGACCACGAGGACCTTTCGTTTGCGCAGGAGCTCGTTGGAGCCGTGGAGTCGCTCCATGAGCGCCTGCTTGTCCGGGGGGAGGACATCAATCACGCGGTGCAGGAACAATGCCGTTTCGTCGAACAGCCGTTCGGGAGACTGTACGTCCTTGAGCACGATGCTCTTGGCCAGGCCGCGCAGGCGCACCTCTTCGGCTTCGCTCAGCTCCTTGCCGGTGAAGACCACGACTGGCACGTCGCGCATGGTCTGTTCCGACTGCATCCGCTCCAGCAGTTCAAAGCCGGTCATGTCCGGCAGCCGGAGGTCGAGCACACAGCACGCCACCTCGGACTCACCGAGGACCTCGAGTGCCTCCCTTCCCGAACCGACGGCGGTGATCCGGATGTCATCGTGCGACAGCAGGTGCACGATGCTCTCCCGCTCGATGTCGTTGTCCTCGACGATGAGCAGGTGTCTGGGACTGGTTGCGACGTACGTCTTGAGCCGCCCGAACGCGTGCTCGAGGTCGTCAGTCGTGGCCGGCTTCACCAGATATGACAGCGCGCCGTAGGCGAGCCCGCGCTGCCGCTCCTCCTCTACCGAGAGGATCTGTACGGGGATGTGCCGCGTGACCGGATCCAGTTTGAGGTTGTTGAGCACCGTCCAGCCCAACATGTCCGGGAGGAACACGTCGAGCGTGATGGCGGTGGGTCGGTAGTCGCGGGCCAGGCCGAGGGCCGTCTGGCCGCGCCCGGCGACGATTCCCTTGAACCCCTGCTTGCGCGCCAGATCGAGGAGGATCTGTGCGTAGTGTGCGTCGTCTTCGACGATCAGCAGGGTGTCATCACCCGGTTCGATCACCTCGCGATCGTCCTCGATCGCCGGTTCGGGGCGCGCGACCGCCAGCACAGGGAAGGCTGTCGCCGGCGCCGCGTAGCCGTCCATGACGGCGCCGCCACCGGGCGCCGTCATTGCGCGCGCGGGACCGCTATAGACGAGCGGGAGGTACAGCGTAAAGGTGCTGCCCTGACCCATCGAGCTTGCCAGGCGGATCTCACCGCCTAACAAGGTGGCCAGCTCGCGGCTGATGGCGAGTCCCAGGCCCGTGCCGCCATACTTGCGGCTGGTGCCGGCGTCCGCCTGCTGGAACGCTTCGAAGATCAGGCGCTGCTTGTCGGGATGAATGCCGATCCCGGAATCGGTCACGGTGAACCCCACCACCGTCTGCGCGGTCTGCAGCACCGGATGGTCCGGGCCCCAGCCGCTCCTGCACTCCCGCACGCTCATCGACACCCGACCGTGGGACGTGAATTTGAACGCATTGGACAGCAGGTTCTTGAGGATCTGCTGCAGACGCTTGGGGTCCGTGCTGAGCGTGCGGGGCAGCGCGGGATCGATCTCCACGTCGAACGTCAGGTTCTTCGCTTCGGCCAGGTGGTGGAAGGTGCGCTCCACGCTGTCGCGCAACGACAGGAAGGTCACGGGTTCGGCTTCTACCGTAACGGTGCCGGACTCGATCTTCGACAGGTCGAGCACGTCGTTGATGAGCGTCAACAGGTCGGTGCCCGCGGAGTGAATGTTGCGCGCGAACTCGGTTTGCTTCTCCGTGAGGTTGCCCGACGAGTTCTCCGCGAGTTGCTGTCCGAGAATGAGGATCGAATTGAGCGGTGTGCGCAGCTCGTGCGACATGTTGGCCAGGAACTCCGACTTGTACTTCGACGTCAGCGCCAGTTCGGCCGCCTTCTCCTCGAGGGCGTGGCGCGCCTGTTCCACTTCCTTGTTCTTGCGCTCCACCTCCACGTTCTGCTCGGCCAGCTGCTTGGCTTTTGACGCGAGCTCCTCGTTCGTGGACTGCAGCTCGGTCTGTCGCGTCTGCAACTCCATCGTGAGCTGTTGCGACTGGCGGAGGAGATTTTCCGTTCGCATGGTCGCTTCGATGGTGTTGAACACCACGCCGATGGACTGAGTCAGCTGTTCGAGGAAGGTGAGATGCGTCGCCGTGAAGGGTTCCAGCGATGCCAGCTCAATCACGGCTTTCGTCTCGCCTTCGAACAGGACCGGCAGCACCACGATGGTCGCCGGCGGCGCTCCGCCCAGGCTGGAGCGGATGCGCGGGTAGGTCTTGGGGATGCGTGTGAGCAGGACCCGCTGCTTCTCCAGCGCGCACTGCCCCACGAGCCCCTCGCCGACGGCGACACGACGCGGTTGCTCCGGCCCCTGAGCATAGCCAGACAACAGCAGCAGAGCAGCATCGTCCGGATTCTCCGGCGACTCGGGGCGTTGCATCTGGTAGACGCCGCCCTGTTGCGCATGGACGAGCGGGGCGAGCTCCGTCAGCAGCATGCGGCCCACCGTCACCAGGTCGCGCTGTCCCTGCAGCATCCGCGCGAACTTGGCCACGTTGGTCTTGAGCCAGTCCTGCTCCTGGTTGCTCTCCGTGGTGCCGCGCAGGTTGTCGATCATGGTGTTGATGTTGTCCTTCAGATCGGCGACCTCACCCCGCGCCTCCACCTGAATGGACCGCGTCAGGTCGCCCTTGGTGACGGCGGTGGCCACTTCGGCGATCGCGCGCACCTGGTTCGTGAGGTTCGCGGCGAGCAGGTTCACGTTACCGGTGAGATCCTTCCACGTTCCGGCGGCACCAGGTACGTGTGCCTGGCCGCCCAACCGGCCTTCCACGCCCACCTCGCGCGCCACGTTCGTCACCTGTTCGGCAAAGGTCGCCAGGGTGTCGGTCATGTTGTTGATCGTTTCGGCGAGGGCTGCGATCTCGCCCTTGGCCTGCACGGTGAGCTTCTGCCGCAGACCGCCCTCGGCTACTGCTGTCACGACCTTCACGATCCCGCGCACCTGGTCGGTGAGGTTGGCGGCCATCACGTTCACCGAGTCCGTGAGGTCCTTCCACGTGCCAGCGACACCCGGCACCATCGCCTGACCACCGAGCTTTCCTTCCGTGCCGACTTCGCGTGCGACGCGGGTGACTTCGGCGGCGAACGAGCGGAGCTGGTCCACCATGGTGTTGATGGTGTTCTTGAGCTCCAGGATTTCACCCTTCACGTCCACGGTGATTTTGCGCGAGAGGTCGCCGCGAGCGACAGCGGTCGTGACTTCGGCGATGTTGCGCACCTGGGCGGTGAGGTTGGTGCCCATCGCGTTCACCGAGTCGGTGAGGTCTTTCCAGGTTCCGGCCACGCTGGGCACGACGGCCTGCACGCCTAACCGTCCTTCGGTTCCCACTTCGCGCGCCACCCGCGTCACTTCCGACGCGAACGAGCGGAGCTGCTCCACCATCGTATTGATGGCTTCCTTGAGCTGCAGGATCTCTCCCCGCACGTCCACCGTGATCTTGCGCGACAGGTCGCCGCTGGCCACGGCGATGGTCACTTCGGCGATGTTGCGCACCTGGCCCGTGAGGTTGGACGCCATGGAGTTCACGTTGTCCGTGAGATCCTTCCACGTGCCTGCTACACCGGGCACCACGGCCTGACCGCCGAGTTTTCCTTCGGTTCCCACTTCGCGCGCCACGCGCGTGACTTCCGAGGCGAACGCGTTGAGCTGATCGACCATCGTGTTGATGGTGTCCTTGAGCTGGAGGATTTCGCCCTTCACGTCAACGGTGATCTTGCGCGACAGGTCGCCACGCGCGATGGCGGTGGACACGTCGGCGATGTTGCGCACCTGGCCGGTGAGGTTCGAGGCCATCCAGTTCACGTTGTCGGTGAGGTCCTTCCAGGTGCCGGCGACGCCGGCGACCTCGGCCTGACCGCCGAGCTTTCCTTCCGTTCCCACTTCTCGCGCCACGCGCGTCACTTCGGCGGCGAATGAGCGCAGCTGCTCTACCATCGTGTTGATGGTGTCCTTGATCTGCAGAATCTCGCCGCTCACGTCCACGGTGATCTTGCGCGACACGTCGCCCCGCGCGATGGCGGTGGACACGTCGGCGATGTTGCGCACCTGGGCCGTGAGATTGCCGGCCATCTGGTTCACGTTGTCGGTCAGATCCTTCCAGGTGCCGGCCACGCCGGGCACGAGCGCCTGGCCGCCGAGCTTTCCTTCGGTCCCGACTTCGCGGGCAACGCGGCTCACCTCGGCGGCGAAGGAGCGGAGCTGGTCGACCATCGTGTTGATGGTGTTCTTGAGCTCGAGGATTTCGCCCTTCACGTCCACCGTGATCTTGCGTGACAGGTCACCGCGCGCCACCGCCGTCGTCACTTCGGCGATGTTGCGGACCTGGCCCGTGAGGTTCGTGCCCATCGCGTTCACCGAGTCCGTCAGATCCTTCCACGTTCCCGCGACGCCGGGGACCACGGCCTGTCCACCGAGCTTCCCATCGGTACCCACTTCGCGTGCGACGCGGGTGACCTCGGAGGCGAACGCGTTGAGCTGGTCGACCATCGTGTTGATGGTGTTCTTGAGCTCGAGGATTTCGCCCCTCACGTCCACGGTGATCTTCTTGGAGAGGTCGCCATTGGCCACGGCCGTGGCGACTTCGGCGATGTTGCGGACCTGGCCCGTGAGATTCGAGGCCATGGAGTTCACGTTATCCGTCAGATCCTTCCACGTCCCGGCCACGCCGGGCACGACTGCCTGCCCGCCGAGCTCACCTTCGGAACCTACTTCGCGGGCTACACGGCTCACCTCGGAGGCGAAGCCATTGAGCTGGTCCACCATCGTATTGATGGTGTTCTTGAGTTCGAGAATCTCACCCGCCACGTCGACCGTGATCTTGCGGGACAGGTCACCACGTGCGATGGCGCGGGCTACGTCGGCGATGTTGCGTACCTGGCCCGTGAGGTTCGAGGCCATCGAGTTCACGTTGTCGGTGAGATCCTTCCACGTGCCGGCGACGCCAGGTACCTGGGCCTGACCACCGAGCTTGCCCTCGGATCCCACTTCACGGGCGACGCGACTCACCTCCGATGCGAATCCGTTCAGCTGGTCCACCATCGTGTTGATGGTGTCCTTGAGCTCGAGAATCTCGCCGCGCACGTCCACGGTGATCTTGGACGAGAGGTCGCCGCGCGCGATGGCCGTGGCCACGTCGGCGATGTTGCGCACCTGGCCCGTGAGGTTCGAGGCCATCGAATTCACCGAGTCGGTCAGGTTCTTCCAGGTGCCGGCGACACCCGGCACGACGGCCTGGCCACCAAGCTTGCCGTCCGTGCCCACTTCGCGCGCCACGCGCGTGACTTCCGACGCGAAAGCATTGAGCTGGTCCACCATGGTGTTGATGGTGTCCTTGAGCTCCAGGATCTCACCCTTCACGTCCACCGTGATCTTGCGCGACAAATCACCGCGTGCAACGGCCGTCGTGACTTCGGCGATGTTGCGCACCTGTGCGGTGAGGTTGGTACCCATCGCATTGACCGAGTCGGTGAGGTCTTTCCACGTCCCGGCCACGTCAGGCACGACCGCACGCCCGCCGAGCTTTCCCTCGGTTCCCACTTCGCGAGCCACGCGGCTCACTTCGGACGCGAAGGCGTTGAGTTGATCCACCATCGTGTTGATGGTGTTCTTGAGCTCGAGGATCTCGCCTTTGACGTCGACCGTGATCTTGCGTGAGAGGTCGCCGCGGGCAACGGCCGTCGTCACGGCGGCGATGTTGCGCACCTGGGCGGTAAGGTTCGACGCCATCGCGTTCACGGAGTCGGTGAGATCCTTCCACGTGCCGGCAACCCCCGGCACGACCGCCTGTCCACCGAGCTTTCCATCCGTTCCCACCTCGCGCGCTACGCGCGTCACTTCCGAGGCGAACGATCGCAGCTGATCGACCATCGTGTTGATGGCTTCCTTGAGCTGCAGGATCTCGCCGCGCACGTCCACCGTGATCTTCTTAGACAGGTCGCCGTTGGCCACGGCAATCGTCACGTCCGCGATGCTGCGTACCTGGGCCGTCAGATTCCCGGCCATCTGGTTGACCGACTCCGTCAACTCCTTCCACACACCCGACACGCCCTTCACCTGCGCCTGACCGCCGAGCTTCCCCTCGGTGCCGACCTCACGGGCGACGCGCGTGACCTCGGAGGTGAACACGGACAGCTGGTCGATCATCCTGTTGACCAGCTTCGCCGAGCGCAGGAACTCGCCTTCGAGCTCGCGTCCGTCCACTTCGAGGGCCATGTATTGCCCCAGATCTCCCTTGGCGACGGCACCCACGGCGCGCGTCACTTCGGTCGTCGGCCAGACCAGGTCATCGATGAGCGTGTTGATGGCGGCCACTTCGTCGGCGCGCGCGCCCGTGGCGCCCGGAACCGACATACGCTCACGCAGCTTTCCTTCCTTTCCGACGGAACGGGACACGCGCGAGATCTCGACGGCGCGTCGGTGACTGACGGCAACGATATCGTTGAACGAATCGGCGATCTTCCCGTTGACACCCGTGAGGCTGACGGGGAGCCGAACGCTGAAGTCCCCGTCCCTGAAGGCCTGCAAGGCCTGGAGCAACTGGGTCGAGAACTCATCAGGCCGCTGGCCGTCGCCCCCGTCGATATGATCGCCGTTCGCTGCAACCGCAGGTGCGGGCATAGGAGTACGTCCGATGTCCAGTCTGGCGTCGTCGGCGGTTTCCATTGTTTGTGGATTGGACCCTGGCCGGGGGGCCGGACAGCTCGCTAGGTCGCGCCCGTCCAGGGTGTGTGGCGTGTACTCAAGGGTCATGAATCTGGCGCAGTATGCACCAGGCAGCATGCTCTCAAGGGAGCGCGTCAGCCTACCTCTCTAGGAGTAGATGCCGGTTCAAACGCCTGCTTGGCACGCTCGTAAGTTCAGGAGCGGGACTCGAGATGCCGCCGCGATCGGGAGCTTTCAGCTGGTCTGGATTAGTGGCACCTGCCGCGGCCCGGGTCCCAGATGCGCCGGTCGGTATCGATGAACGCCCGTTGAAACTCTTCCTTGCCAAGCGTCAGCTTGAGAATTCCATAGTAGCCCTCGATTCGAACCGCGGAGTTGGCCACCGGGCTGCGGAAGCCCCTGAGATTCGCCCCTCCCGTCCCTATCACGATCTGCGGTATTCCCCGCAGGGTGTCGCGTGCCCCGGCGGCGGTCTGTGGCTCAAACCGCTCATATGTGTGGTCGTGACCGACGAGGGCGAGATCGACGTTTCCTTCGTACAGGATCTGAAACAGCTTCAGCATCTCCGCATCGGGTCCGTGGAAGCTCGAGCTGAAGCGGGGATGGTGCCAGTACGCGAGGGTGCACTTGGTGGGGTTATCGGCCAGCTCCTTGCGAAGCCACTCTTCCTGCGCTGTTTTGTCCACCGCCGTAAAGCGGGGGTTCGTGGCGATCTCGCTGTTGAGCACGATCGCGCGCCACTCGCCGATCTTGTACGCGAAGTAGCCCTTGCCGGGGGGACCTGCGCGCTCGCCAAAGTACGCGTAGTACGGCACGGCGCCCTCGGTATCGTACTCATGATTTCCGACCGCCGGGTAGATCTTCTTCATGATGCGGCGATTTGGACTTCCCCAAGACGGCGTAAAGCATCGCGTGAAGTCCACTTCGCGGCCGGACGGGTAGACGTTGTCGCCGGTGGTGAACACGGCATCGCTCACCCCCGCGACGCTGTCCGCCTTGAGAATGCTGTCCACCAAGACCGCGGTCTGCTCATCGCCCGTCGCATTACAGGTCGCAATGTCGCCGGCGCCAACGAGCACCGACGCGCCAGCCAACGCGAGCTCCTCCGCAGTCGCCGTCACCGGAGGAGGGGTGATCTTCACCGGGGGCGGACAGGCGAGGGCACACGCGACAACGGCTACAACAAGTGGTTGATGTCGAAGAGATCGAAGCAATGGCATGGTCCGTACCGTATCCGACGTTAGGCGGCCCGATCAGAAACTCACTCCAGTTCCCAGGATGAGGCCGCGCTCCCGCGCATTGGTGAAGAGCACAGACACGCCCGTGGACGGACCCAGCACGCCGATCCAGAATCCGCCGCCCACTGCGCTGTGCCACCCGCCGGGCGAGCGCCCATCGACGAACACCCGACCGGTCTCCGCAAAACCGAGCAATCCAACATCCCAGGGAAGAATCAGGGGAACGCGCGCGACTGGCACTCGCAGCTCACTGGTGCCGAACAGCGACGCATCGCCCGCAAACCGATGATAGCGCGCCGATCGCAGCGTACGCGAGCCCCCGATGAATGCCGATTCGTAATAGGGGAACTCCCCGAAGATCTTCTCGCCCCCGGCCCGGAGCGCCAGCACGGTGTTTTTCGGGCCCGGCATCGGAAGATACGTCGACGCCGTCGCTCCCACCCGGTGGAACGCGCTCGTCAGACTCCAGGCCTTTGGCCACGTGCTGCCAACCGCTTCCATGTAGAAACCGTGCAGCGGGTTCGATGCATTGTCGCGCGTATCGTGCTTGAGCCTGAGCTCGAGCCCCACCTGACCAAACCGACCAAAGCCATACGGGCGCTGCTCGGAGATGAACCGGTCAGGCGTGCTGTCGCTCGTGGCAAACTTCATCACCGGCCCGATTGAAACGTCGCGGTTGAGCCCGAACGCATACGCGACAACCGGCCGCAGCATCCACTGTCGCTGGTCGACGTCGAAGAATGGATGGCGAGAGTAGGGGACATCATTGCCGAGCCCGAAGAACTGCATGATCTCGAACTCGCTCATCTCCGCCTGACCGCCGAGGTGCAGGGGCGAGTCCTCGAAGCGGAAATCACTCTGCACGAGGGCGCGGTACCCGCTGGTCGAACTCGCGTATTCCCCCTGGATGCCGATCATGCTCTTGTACGGCCAGCGCCGGAAGCCATAGCGGTAGCGCTTCGCGCCGAGGCGCGGGACGACGCCAAGCCCGCGTCCGGAGCCGATGAAGACGACCGGTGACGTCTTCGTGCCCCAGTCCTTGTTAGGCGGCACATAAGTGCCATGCACCGAGACCCACGGGAGCCGGTTGAACCCGCTGTCGGGCTCAAACTTCTCCTCCTTGCCCTTTGCGCGGTCGTAGAGGCGCGTGAGGGGTCGCGATCCGGTCGCCTGGCTCGAATCGGCCAGCTGATTGGTACCGCCCCCACCAACGACACGCACCACGATGCCCGGACCTGCCGTCCCGCTCACCGCCGCCGTGTCGTCGCCGCCATGCAGGAACAGCCGAATCTCCTTCGTCTCCCTGGGATCGAAGCGTCGCGAGAACCACGGCGCCGTCGCGCCGCCAAGCTGGATCAGCACGGTACCATCCGGGTTCCGCACGACGTGGGCGTTGTCGGCGTGGTCCGTGCCGTGCACGTCGCTGATCTCCGACAATGAGCGATAGTAGTCCGCCGCGGCATCGCCAAGGCGATCGCGTCGCGACCGGAGCTTCCCCTCGAGGATGGCGAGGTGCGGGTGATACCCCCGCGGCAAGGCGTAGAGTGCCGCATGAATGACCGAATCCGTAACGGCACGCTGCACGACGGTCACGGCCGAATCCCAGGTTTTCCAATCCAGCTCCGCGACCAGCCGATCGTCGAGATCGCGCGCAAACCCGACCATGCTCGCGACTCTGGGATAGGTGCTGTCGAACTCCACCAGGTACGGCTTCATCAGGCGTGCGGCCTTCAACAGTAGCCCGTCGTGCGTCGCAAGCACCCGGTCGCGATCGCGAGGGATCGGGGTCAAGAGGGAATCCCCAGGCGACATCTGCGCCCACTTCCACTGATCGCGATGACGGTCGGTATCACCAAGCATGATGTCGACGAGTCGAGCCTGGAGGAACTTGCGGGCGTCGACATGGCGCTTTGGTTCTTTGTTGATCCGCTCCAACAGCTCTTCGCTGTCGAGGATCTCCACAGCGCCGCCGAAGCCGGGGTCGCCTTCGGCGTCGCTCACATGTTCCTCGATCGTGCCGAGCCGTCCCGCGAACTTCTCGCGGAACTCGCCGAGGCGCTCATCGTCAGGCATGACTGCCAGCAGCGGAACGGGGTGCGGAATCCCGATCGCCTGCAGGAACGGCGGCGTGACGACCGGAGCCGCCGGGAACGAACCACTCTGTCCATCGCGGAAGAGGTCCATGATCGGCGTGTCCCTCCACCGCTCGATCACGGCGAGCCTGTCTTTCGAAACGGGCCGGAAGACCCACGTCCTGCCATCGGCAGATTGGAACCGCAGCGACTTCGTCTGGTTGCCCCCGCCTTCTTCGGTGGCCCTGAGCCCTCCGGCGAATCGCGTGAGATCGAGCACAGGCACCTTGATCGGGAGCTCCCACAGGTCGCGATACGTGTCGCCCAGGAGGAAGCGATGGACGTCGCCTGCATCGTAGCGGCCGTTGGCGACGACGACGACGCTGTCGGGCGACGAGATCGTGTGCGGGATGCGTTCACGAACCTCTGGCCTTGCGGAAACTGTGTCTCGCGACGCGACCCTCTTCGATCCGCTCTGCGCTCTGTTCTGGAGCGGTGCCAACGCGATCGTGATCGCGGCTGCGCCTACCGCGGCCCGACGCCAACGCGTCAACCTGCGCATAATCACTCCACCGAAGTGCCGGCCACGGGCCAGCGGTACATCGTGATCGTTGCTGGACGAGCTCGGCCCTCATCGCCGATGATGAGCACGCCGTCGCGCGTGAGGGCGACACCCTCCGCCTGCAGGTGCACGCCGGGCAACGGGATGGCCCGCACGACCACGCCATCCGGCGTGATTTCGATGAGTGCGCGCTCGAGTGCTGCTACCATTACGTAGTTACCAGTGGCCGGGTCGCGCGTGATGTCGGTAGGATGCAGTGCCTTCCACGGATGCGTGCGGCGCATCTGTTCGAGCGGAATCGCCAGGCGGGTGATGGCCGAGGACGGCGACAGCGGCAGCGAGACTCGGTAGAGCACCACATGGCCGTCGAGGTCCTTGCCTTCAACGCGCTTGCAGGCCAGCACCAGCTGATTGGTCACGGGATCGTGGACCACTCCCTCGAACTCACACTCCTTGCCCAGCCTGGTGTCCGTCATGACGTACCGCACGTCGGCGTGGTCGGCCCCCTCGCGGAACGCGTAGACCTGGCCCTTGCTCGCCAGGAGGTACACGACGTCACCGACGACGGTGATACCCTCGAAGTCCCCCCTCGTCTCCCGGTTGCCGGCGTAGAACTCCTTGAGCAGGACGCCGCGCCGCGGGTCGATCACGGCCACGCGGGAGCGCTCGTCGTCGTGGGCGAGCAACCGGCCATCGGGCATGAGCGCGAGGCCCGAGATCTCACCTAACGAGGATGGGAGGACCCACTGGGCGATCGGCGCGCTCGAGGCAGCGTCCTCGGTATCCGCGAGCCGGGATGCCAGCCGACGCTCACGCGACGCGAGCTCGGCCTGCAGTGCCTGCGCCGCGGCGGCATTGGCTTCCTGGCGGCAGCCTGCAGCGAGTGCCGGTACGACAATCCATGCCACCAGCAGCCACCGGGACCTCACGCCGCGTCCTCCTCCTGCTCGACGCCCACGGCCATCTCGACCTCGACAGAAGTCACAAGGCTCCCGGCCTCGGCCCGCACGGCGGTGATCAATTCGTCGCGAGTGACCTTCTTGGGCAGCCGGACCAGGTAATACATCTCCGACGGCTTTCCCGTGTTGGTCACGACCTCGTCGAGTGCCCAGCGCTTGGTCGTGTTCTCGAGCACGCGCTGCACCACCGCCTGCGCTTCCGTCACGTTGCCGGTCGCGATCGAAATGACCGCATTGAAGCGCTGCTTGTGCTTGCCGTTGCCCTTCCCGTTGCCCTGGACGTGCTGAACGCGCTGGAAGCGCTCGGCGAGTGCGCTCACCTTGTCCGGTGTCAGCGCGAGGAGGATTTCACGATCCGGGACCTTGTGCTGGTCGCTGCTGGAGGCCAGCGAGGAGAGCGGATCCTTCCACTGGGCCGCCGCCGTGGGGGCGAGCGCACTGCGACCGAACCCGTAGCGCCAGGTGAGCAGTACCACAAAGTTGAAGAACATCGACACCAGAAAGCCGATGCCCAGCATGTAGACGCCGGCGGCGAACCCCACACCAATGGCAAGGAAGATGAAGACCACGTCGCGCGCATCGCGGAGCGTGGTGCGGAACCGCACAGCGGCCACCACGCCGGCCAGGCTGAACGCCAGCGCGAGGCTGTTGCGCACGACGAACACGATCCCGGCGACGACGATCGGCAGGATGATGAGCGTCTGCACGATGGCCTGGCTGTGCCCCCGTACCTGGCGCGCGGACATGTAGACCCAGGACACCGGCAGCATCAGCAGCAGACTGGATCCCAACGCAACGGCGGTGAGCAGGAGTGACGTGAGGCCCGATGGGCCTGCTCCCGAGACCTCGGTGGCGGCGGAGCTGAGTCCGTCCTGCAGGAGGAAGGGCGCATCCGGCACGGCCTGCGTGATGTCGTTGTACAGCACGCGAGCGAAGGCCGGGAAGAGCCAGAGCGAGAGCGCGCCAAGACCGGCGAGGATCGTGTAGTACGCCAGAAGGCGGCGCATGGGGTGATCGGACCCCACCGTGATGGCATCGATAAGGCGAGTAACGAGCGGCATCGTGGTAGCTCCGGAGAGGAGGTGGGCCGGTCGCGCCCGTCGAGCAGGACATCGTTACATACACGACGACAGTGGCCTTGTGCCCGCTTTAGATACTTAGTCGCCGGAGCCAGATGCGCCTCTCTCTCGCGAGATAGGAGAGCCTCCTGTATAGGGGTGATGGCCGTACCCCCGACAACGGACAATGGCACATGTAGCCGACTGCGCCGTATTACAGCGCATGATTCCGCTCAGTCCCGCCCGCCGTGATCCTTCCGTGACTCCTCCCGTCGCCGCGCCGCGGCCGGCCGAGGCCGCAATCGGCGTTAGGCGTGCCTTCCTGCACCAGCACCTGGTGGCGGCGCAGTCGTATGCAAATGGCGCGTCGGCGGCCGAGCAACGCGGCCTCGCCAGTCTCGGTCGTGAGGACATTGACAGATACCACGATCTGGTCGCGGCGGCGATCCTGTCTTCCGCCGCCTTCCTCGAGGCCAGCGTCGATGCGCTGTTCCGCGAGCTTCAGGAGGGCGGACTGACGAACGGCCGTCACCACCCACGACGCTTTGTCGCTCATCTCACACGCACGTGGCGCGCCAACGAGGGCGCTTCCACGCTGCACAAGTATCAGCTCTTGCTGGCCTTGTGGGATGCCGATCCCTTTCATCCGGGACGATCACCCTTTCTCGAGGCGGACCGCCTCACGCGACGCCGGGACCTGCTCCTGCTTCGGGAGTCGGATCCGCGGGCCACGCACTCCACCGCGACCCGACGAGCGCGCCCGAGTACAAGTACGGAGCACTTTCGGCTCGACGCGGCCTGCGCCGAGTGGGCCGTCCAGGTAGCCATCTCATTCAGTGTGGAATTCTGTCGGCGGATGAGCATTCCGGAGCGGGAATTCCGGGAGGCGGGCTGAAGACCGGGCAGGCGGCTACGCGTGAACCTCGCCCAGGTTCGTGAGCGTCGCCTGGACCAGGTCGGGGTGCCAATCTGCTCGCCGCATTCGTCAGGAGCCGCTACCTGTTGCGCAAGCATCCGGACGCGCTGCACCAGACGGATGAAGCGCTCGTGGGACGGACGTAGAGGCGAGACGGGAGACGGGAGTTACCGCTCCGGCATTGTTCGTGTTCGACAACGAAGGCCGCGCATCCTCCGGGGTGCTCGGCCCTTCCGTACGGCCGTTCCCGGTTCCCGCTCGACAATGTCATCAGCCGTGCCACTCGCCGATGACGCGGGCGGCCTCGATCTTTACTTCACGAGGCGGCCGCCAGGACGGAGCACCCGGATCAGAAGCAGCAGTACTACCGCGCCGACGAATGCCACGAGGATCGTCCCCGGAAGGCCGGCGACGGGCACGCTGATGCCGAGCGCACTGAAGAGCCAGCCTCCGAGCATGGCACCCGCGATACCGACCACGATGTCGCCGAGCAGGCCGTATCCAATGCCCCCAACCACTGCGCTCGCGAGCAGTCCGGCGATGAGTCCGACGATGAGCCAGGTCACAATGTCCATGGCGATCTCCAGGTGTGAGGTGCGTTCACTTGTCGCTCACAAAAGGTAGCAAACACAGAGAGCGCCCCACTATCGCCCGAAGGTATCACGGGTTGCAGACGGCTCGACTCAGCAAATAAGGCCGTACATCCCAAAGGACGTGCGGCCTCTTTGCCATCTACCCGCCTACCGGTTTTACCCGTTTGCCGTATGCTGTTTACCCGCTTGCCCTTAGTTCACGAACTTCGAGAAGAGGAAGAGCAGCGCCATGAGCGTGGCCATCGCGATGAGCAGAGGTCCGGTGAACAGGACCCGGAACAGCTTGTGGTCATACCTGAGGTGCATGTAGAACATGACGACGATCACGAACTTCACGGCCGACATCAGGAGCAGCGACGGGATGAACAACGCCGACCCCTTGAACGGCGTGTAGTAGATCCAGACCTCGACGATCGTGATCAACGTGAGCCAGAGCGCAACCCACTTGTAGGTCTTCCACGTGGGGTGCTCGTGTTCGTGATCGGGAGTGGCGTGTGAGTGTTCGTTCGCCATGGGCGTCCCTTAGTCCGGAATGAGGTAGATGAGCGTGAAGATCGCGATCCAGATCACGTCCACGAAGTGCCAGGACAGCGCCGCGATGTCGACGTTGAGTGTGTCCTTCGGCCCGAGCCCGCGCTTGTAGTCGATCGCGAGCAGCGTGCCGAGCCAGATCACGCCCGCGGTGACGTGCGCGCCGTGGAAGCCGGTGAGCGTGAAGAAGGTGGAGCCGAACAGGTTGGTCTTGATCGTGAGACCCTCGTGTACGAACGAGGTGAACTCGTAGGCCTGGAAGCCGAGGAAAATTGCGCCGAGGAGGCAGGTGGCCCAGAGCCAGACCTTGGACGAGGCGAGGAGTCTGGTTCCGAATCCGGCATCTGGCGGCAGCGGCTTGCCTTTGTTCTCCACGGCCGCGAGGGCGAGGACCATCGCCAGCGACGACATCAGGAGCACGAAGGTGGACGCCGACGTGACGGGGATGTTCAGGATCGGGGCGAAGACCTGCTGCGTCTGCGGGTTCGTCCACGACGTGTGGGGCATTGGCCCCACGACGCTGCGGCCCTTGTAGATCAGGTAGGTCGAGATGAGCGAAGCGAAGAGCATGCACTCCGACCCGATGAAGGCCCAGATCGCGATCTTGCGATGATCGAGCCCGGTGGTCGTATAGTGATGGTGCTCTTCGTGCGCACCGGGCGCAGCGACGACGGCAGCGGCTGACACGTTAGGCTGGTCTCCCAGGACAATGACGGAGGATGGAAGCGGGCGGCCGAAGGCATCCGATGCGCGCATGGTCTAGTGGTGCCCCCCGCTTGGGGCATGCGCGGGCATGTCCTCGAGCGGCGTCGTGAGCCAATTGTAGAGGAAGACGACCAGCATGGCCGCGCCGCCGAAGATGCCAGTGAAGCCGATCATCGTGTTGTGCGGCAGGATCACCAGTCCGGTGAACATGATGACGATCCCGAGTGCGGTCCACAGCGGGTTGAGTGTGGGTGAGGGCATGGGAATGCCGAGCTCCTTCGCCGATTTACGCTCGGACTCGATGTGCATGTCGGCGATGTCGCCGAGATCATCGTGACCGACCACGTGATGCTCGCCCGTGTGGCGCTCGGCCTGCTCCCAGCCCGTGTCGGTGTGCGGCACTTCCATCGTGCGCTCGGGATGCGTGAGGTCCCACAGCGGATACCGCGAGTGCACCACCGGGATCTTGGCGAAGTTGTATTCCGGCGGCGGCGACGGGATCGACCACTCCAGGGTCGCCGCGTCCCACGCGTTGTTGGGGGCCGGCGCACCGCCCCGCTTGGATTTGAAGAAGTTCCACACGAACAGCGCGGTTGACGGCATCAGCAAAAAGGCACCGATCGTCGACAACATGTTGAACGTGTCCCATCCCTGGCCGGCATCGTACGTGTAGATGCGGCGCGGCATCCCCAGCATCCCGGCGAAGTGCATCGGGAAGAACGTGAGATTCATGGCGATGAAATTGAGCCAGAAGTGCCAGCTGCCCTGTGTCTCGTCCATGTAGCGGCCGTACATCTTGGGGAAGTAGTGGTAGATCCCCGAGAAGATGCCCATGATCGCGCCGCCGAACAGCACGTAGTGGAAGTGCGCGACGATGTAGTAGGTGTCGGTCTGCTGCAGGTCGGAGGGTGGCGACGAGTGCGAGATGCCGGAAATGCCGCCGATGGTGAAGAGGGCGATGAGGCCGATCGCGAACTTCATCGCCGCCGTGAACCGGATGGCCCCCCCCCACAGCGTGAAGATCCAGTTGAAGATCTTCACGCCGGTGGGAATCGCGATCAGCATCGTCGTCAGGCTGAACACCGAATCGGCAATGGGGCCCATGCCGACCGAGAACATATGATGCGCCCACACGCCGAAGCCGAGGAACCCGATCAGAATGCCCGAGTAGGCCATCACCGGGTATCCGAACAGCGGCTTCTTGGAGTTGGTCGGCAGCACTTCGGACACGAGTCCGAACGCTGGCAGAACGAGGATATACACCTCGGGGTGTCCAAAGACCCAGAACAGGTGTTGCCAGAGCAGCGGGTCGGCGCCGGCCGACGTCTGATAGAAGTTCGTGCCGAAGAACCGGTCGAACTGGAGGAA
>JBQTIW010000242.1:0-46202 GCA_052387735.1 Gemmatimonadaceae bacterium | reverse complement strand
CAACGCGCTACGCCCCGGCCTAGACACTCGACGCTTCACACCCAGCACCCGCCCGTTCTTACCGCTTATCCGCTTACCGCTTACCGCTTCCCCGCTTAGCCAGTCCCCTGCTTTGTATTCGATCAAGGAGATCTTCTACACGCTCCAGGGCGAAGGCGTCCATGCCGGACGCCCGGCCGTGTTCTGCCGCTTCAGCGGATGCAACCTCTGGTCCGGCCGCGAGCTGGACCGCGCCGCCGCCGTGTGCACGTTCTGTGACACCGATTTCGTGGGGATAGGGCCGGACGGAGGCAAGTTCACCACCGCCAGAGAGCTCGCCGCAGCCGTCGCCTCGCGTTGGCATGCAGGGACGGCTGGCACTCCGGGGGGGAAACCATTCGTCGTCTGTACCGGCGGTGAGCCCTTGCTCCAACTCGACGACCGAGCGGTTGACGCCTTTCATCAGGCCGGGTTCGAAGTTGCGATCGAGACGAATGGCACGCTGCATCCGCCGTCCGGCATCGACTGGACCTGTGTGAGCCCGAAAGCGCGCGCCGAGCTCGTGATAACCTCGGGCGACGAGCTCAAGCTGGTGTACCCGCAGGCGGACGCACCTCCCCACGCGTTCGAGTCACTTCACTTCCGGCACTTCTCGCTGCAGCCCATGGACGGACCGCTACGGGAGTCGAACACACAGGCAGCGCTCCGCTATTGCCTCGAGCACCCGAAGTGGCGTTTGAGCTTGCAGATGCACAAGGTGGTCGGCATTCGGTAGCGCTCTGTGATCTGCGTCTCTTGAGGTTCGTTCGGCCGTGGGTACCTTGCAACTGCGCCGTCCAGTCCTCAGGGGAATGCCCGCACGTAGCACCTTCCGCCTCATCGCGTTCCTCGCTGTTTCCCTCGGGCTCACCACGACGGGAGAGGCGCAGCGTCCCGAGCGGCAGGGTCGAAAGAAGCCATTCGAAGAATTCAGCCGCTCTGCGCAGCGTCTCAAAGACTCTGTTGCCGTCCGGCTTGCGCCGGCGGCTCTGCCAGCCGATGTGACATCCAGTCAACCCGAATCAGCCTTTGTGGTCGCGCTGCCCTTCGCCGGCGTGCACGACTCCATCGCGGTTACGGCCAGGTCGCAGCTCGGGACCCGCTACATTCTTGGCGCCGAACGACCGGGCAAGGCGTGGGACTGCAGTGGCCTCGTCCGGTTCGTGATGGCGGCGTTGCTGATCGAGCTCCCACGGACGGCGCGCGAGCAGGCCCAGCAAGGAGCGCAGGTGGCCAAGGACATCACGAAGCTGCGCCCCGGAGACTTGCTCACGTTCGGCAGCGGCTCGCGTGTTTCGCACATCGGGGTTTACGTCGGTGAAGGCCGATTCGTCCACGCCAGCACGTCTCAACGCGAAGTCGTCGAGTCTTCGATCGAAAAGCCCGGTACGTGGTTCCGCAGAAACTGGGTCGGCGTCCGTCGATTCCTCGCCTCAAACGAAGTCACCGACAGCGTGGGACTCTAGCTCGAGCGTCGCCTCCTGTCACCGGACCACGCGCGGCCCAAACGGACCGCGCTGTTCGTTTCCGGACAGTGCATCCCGCAGGCGCACAGCCGCGCGCATCTTCGTAATTGGCCTAACCCACTGTCTGACAAACGCTTGCGCGATTCCTTGGAGGGGGCACGCTTCTTCCCTTTATCTTGATGAATCGAAAGGGCAGAAACTGCTGTCCAACCCTCGACGCACCCGAGCCATTCTCTCGTGGACATCAAGCGCGATCCACCCAAGAAAACGAAACGGAACATCCTCATTGCCGGGGGCGTGATCGGCATCGCCGCCACCACGGTTGCGCTGAGCAACCTGGAAGCGCGGCCCCAGGGTGTTCCTCGTGCAGAGCTCTGGATTGACTCCGTCGTGCGCAACACGATGGTGCGGCAGGTTCGGGCGCCCGGCACGCTCGTGCCCGAGCAGATGCGATATGTCGCGGCCGTCACCGCGGGCCGCGTGGAAGAGCGGCCTCTGCGCCCAGGCTCGCCCGTCACGAAGGAGACGGTGATCCTCGTGCTGAGCAACCCGGAAGTCCAGCTGGAGGCACTCAACGCCCAGCGCCAGCTGACGCAGGCGGAGCAGGACCTCGTGACGCTGCGCACGACGCTCGAGAGCAATCGCCTGAGCCAGGCGTCACAGGTGGAACAACTGAAGTCGCAGCGATCGGCCGCGCTGCGTGACGTCGCCGTGTTCGAAGGTCTCGACGCCAAGAACCTGTCGTCAAAGAACGAAGTGCAGCGGGCGCGCGACCAGGCGGTCGAGCTCGAGAACCGTCTCACACTCGAGCAGCAGCGGCTCGATCTGATGAGTCGGGCGATGGGAGAACAGATCGAGAAGGCCGTCGCCAACCTGGAGCGCCAGCGTGCGATTGCCCGGTTCCAGACCGAGCGCGTTCAGTCGATGCGGGTGCTGTCCGGCGAAGATGGCGTGCTGCAATCGCTCAACTGGGAACTCGGGCAGTGGGTGAATCCGGGCCAGGAGCTGGCTCGGGTGGCGCAGCCGGGAAAGCTCAAGGCGGTGCTGCGCGTTCCCGAGACCCAGGTGAAGGACGTCGCGCTGGCCCAGAGGGCGACGATCGATACGCGCAACGGCTTCATTGAAGGCAAGGTGATGCGCATCGATCCCATCTCGCAGAACGGAACCGTGACCGTGGAAGTCGCCCTCGAAGGCGAGCTGCCGAAGGGGGCGCGTGCGGATCTGTCGGTCGACGGTGTGATCGAGCTCGAGCGGCTGGTGAACGTCCTCTACGTCTCCCGGCCCGCGTATGGCCAGCCCGAAACCAACGTCGGCCTGTTCAAAGTCAGCGCCGATGGCAAGACCGCGGAGCGCGTGACGGTCAAACTCGGCCGCGCCTCGGTGAGCACGATCGAGGTGCAGCAGGGGCTCGCCGTCGGCGACAGTGTCATCGTGTCGGACATGTCCCGGTTCGACAATGTGCAGAAGGTCCGCATTCAGCGTTAGGCACCACTCGTCTACTCGTCCACGCGTCTACTCGTCCCGTCGTCAGGCAGTCCCGTCCTCTCACCACCCAGACCTATGACCTCTCCTTCGCCATCGGCCGACTCGCTCATCCGCATGGAAGGCATCAAGAAGATCTTCTACACGGACGAAGTGGAGACGCATGCTCTCGCGGACATTCACATGGAAATCCGCCCAGGAGAGTACGTCTCGATTTCCGGTCCATCCGGATGCGGCAAGACCACGCTGCTGTCGATTCTCGGGCTGCTCGACACACCCACGGACGGCTCGTACGTCCTGAGCGGTGAGAACGTCTCCAACCTCTCGGCCGCGGACCGGGCGCGGATTCGCAACCGCCAGATCGGCTTCATCTTCCAGGCGTTCAACCTGATCGGCGACCTCACGGTGTACGAAAACGTGGAATTGCCGCTGACGTATCGCGGGATGGCGACCGCCGAGCGTCGCAAGCGCGTGCAGGAGGCGCTGGAGCGGGTCGGGATGTCGCACCGCATGAAGCATTACCCGTCGCAGCTCTCCGGCGGTCAGCAGCAGCGTGTGGCGGTGGCCCGTGCCGTCGCGGGCGACCCGGCGATTCTGCTCGCCGACGAGCCGACGGGTAACCTCGACTCGACGAACGGCGAAGCGGTGATGGAGCTGCTTCGCGAGCTCCACCGCGGTGGCGCGACGATCTGCATGGTCACGCACGATCCTCGTTACGCGCGCCATGCCGACCGGTCGATCCATCTCTTCGACGGACGAGTGGTGGATGAAATGGCCGGGGCGCCCGTGTGAGCGCCGTCCCGCAGCCCGCATCAGCCACCGAGCGACACCTCCGCCTCGTCGAGGCGGAGGGTCGCGCCGGGACACCGTCGTGGCGTTTCGTCCTGCGCGGCGCGTTGACGTGGCTGGTGCTGGGGGCGGTCTCCATCCTCGCGCTGGTGCTCTCCGCCTGACGCTGACCGGGACCTGGCCGCGCGGCAGGCCCCGCCTGCGTCCCATCTCCAGACCGGTCCCGCTCATGGACGCCCTTCGCCAGGATATCCTGTTCGCCGTCCGCTCCCTCCTCAAGTCGCCGGGATTCACGGGCGTCGCCGTCCTGTGCATGGCGTTAGGCATCGCCGCCAACACGTTCGTCTACAGTCCGGTGAACGCCATCCTCATCCGGCCGCTGCCCTACCATGAGCCGGACCGCCTGATGCACGTGAACACGTGGCGGATGACCGAGGAGCGGCAGAACTACGAAAGCTGGTCGTGGCCGGACTACCAGGACGTGCGCGAGGGCCTTCCCGATGTGTTCGCGCAGGTCGGCGGGTATCGAAGTGGCGCGTGGAATGTGGGAGGCATGGACGAACCGGAGCGGGTGCAGGGATCCCGGGTGACGGCCTCGCTCTTCCCGATGCTGGGACTCCGGCCGGCGCTGGGCCGCTTCTTCCGGCCGGAGGAGGAACCGGAGGGGCGTGCGGTCGTCCTGGGACACGGCCTGTGGCAACGGAAGTTCGGCGCCGACTCCTCGTGGATCGGCCGAGGCGTCACGCTCAATGGCGTGCCCTACACTGTCGTCGGCGTGATGCAGGAGGGTGTGCGCTTCCCCGAGACGGACGACATCTGGCTGCCACCGGAACCTAGCGAAGCACAGCGAACGCGGCGCGACATCGTGTCCTGGCAGGTCGTGGGTCGGCTCGCGCCCGGTGTGAGCATGGAGGCCGCCAACGAGCGGCTCGCCGTGTTCATGGGCACGCTCGCCGAGCGGCAGCCCCAGACGAACAAGGATCTCAGCGCCTGGATGCAGGAGCTCAGTGAGGACGTTCGCTCCGAGGTCCGGTCGATCTTCTTCACCATGGTCGGCGCGGTGGTCTTCGTGCTGCTCATCGCCTGCTCCAACGTCGCCAACCTCCTGCTCGCCCGCGGCTCCGGCCGCCAGCGCGAGCTCGCCGTGCGGTTGTCGATGGGAGCCACACGGAGCCGACTCGTCAGGCAGTTGCTGACCGAGAGTCTCCTGCTTGCGCTCCTGGGCGGCGTGTTCGGCGTGCTGCTCGGCACCTGGGGGACGGAAGCCTTCATCCAGTGGGGCCTTCCCACCACGGTGGCGTTCTGGATGCGCTTCGACATCGACCGAACCGTGATGCTCATGACGCTGGGCATCACCGTGATCTCGGGGCTGGCCTTCGGCGTGGTGCCCGCGCTGCGGCTGTCGCGACCGGAGCTTTCTCAGACCCTCAAGGAAGCGGGGGGACGTGGCGGCAGCGCGCACGCGAGCGTCGGTCGGCTTCGCGCCGGCCTCGTGGTGTCACAGCTCGCCCTGTCGCTCGTGCTGCTGGCCGGGGCCGCGCTCATGGTGCAGAGCTTCATGCGCTCGCGGAACGCAACGCTCGGGCTCGACCCTGTGAACGTCCTCACCGCACAGGTGTCGCTGACCGGTGATCGCTACGCGACGGACTCGGCTCGCGCGATCGCGCGGCGTGACATGCTCGAGGGATTGCGAGCGATTCCCGGTGTGCACAATGCAGCGCTCGCCGGTTGGGTGCCGATCGGTGATTGCTGCTCCGGAAACGCGTACCGGGTGGCGGGGCGGACGTATGAGGCGACCGAAGTCCCCGGCGCGCTCTACAACCCGGTTTCGCCGGGCTACTTCGCGACCTTCGGCATCCGGGTCCTGCGTGGGCGCGATTTCACCGAAGCTGATGGACTCGGCGCCGCCCGTGTGGCCGTGATCTCGGAGTCGATGGCGCGCAAGGAATGGCCGAGGGGTGATGCGGTGGGCCAGACTCTGACGATCGGTTCGGACTCGATGTCGGTATCCGTCATCGGTGTGGTGTCGGACGTCATTGCGCGCGAAGTCGGCGACCGCACGCGCAAAGAACAGATCTACGTCCCCCTCGACCAGAGTCCCTGGGCGGCGGCCAGCATCGTGCTCCGAGCACCGGCGGACCCCTACGCCCAGGTGACCGCGGTGAAGCGTGTCGTCGCGTCGCTCAACCGCGACCTGCCCATCAGCCGCGTCTTCTCCATGGAAGACGTGATCCGCGATCGCATGTTCGAGGGCCGCATCTATGGCGCGATGTTCGCCATCTTTGGTGCTGCGGCGCTGCTACTCGCCAGCGTTGGGCTCTATGGCGTGATGTCGTATGCGGTGGCTCAGCGGACGCAGGAGGTCGGCGTGCGAATGGCCCTGGGTGCGAGGCCCCGGGACGTGCTGGGCTTGATGCTGGGGAGTGGTCTGCGACTCCTGGCACTGGGGGTGCTGTTCGGGGTCCCGGCGGCGATGGGCCTGGCCCAGCTCCTGAGAGGCACGCTGTACGGGATTTCCGCCACCGACCCGATGACGTTCGTTGCCATCCCGCTGATCCTCGCCGTGGTCGCTCTGCTGGCCTCGTACGTGCCGGCGCGCGACCCGGGTGGACCCGATCATCGCGCTTCGCGCCGAATGATCAGTTCCGCCAGCCACGCCGTCCGATAGCTTTGCCATACCGGGAAGCGCGAAGCGCGCACCCCCCTCCCTGCTCCCCGTTCCCCGTGATCTGATGTCCTTCTTTCGATCGAGCAAGGCCGCGGCGGCACCAGTCGAAGACGCGGTTGTCGTGGGGCCGCTCGTCTCCCTGCACGGTGTCGAGAAGTTCTACGACACAGCGGCGGGCCGGTCGTATGTTCTGCGTCGCGTCAGCTTTGACATACAGCCGGGTGAGTTCATCACCATCATGGGACCGTCGGGCGCTGGCAAGTCGACGCTGCTGGCAATTCTGGGACTCTTCGACGGGCAGTGGAGCGGAGAGTTCGTGTTTCGGACGCATCCCGTGCACGCGATGGCGAACAAGGAGCGTCTAGCGCTCAATCGCAAGTACGTGGGATTCGTCTTCCAGCAGTATCACCTGCTCGACGATCTGACGGTCGCGGAGAACCTCGACGTTCCCCTGTCCTATCGTGATGTGCCGCGGGACGAGCGCGCGGCGATCGTCGGCGACGCGCTGGACCGGTTTCAGATCGTCGGCAAGAAGGACCTGTACCCGCGGCAACTGAGTGGTGGGCAGCAGCAACTCGTCGGGGTCGCCCGCGCCGTGGTCGCGAAGCCCTCGCTGCTCCTCGCCGACGAGCCGACGGGGAACTTGCACTCATCCCAGGCGCGGGAGATCATGGAGTTGTTCGTGCAACTCAACCGCGCCGGCACGACGATCGTGCAGGTGACCCACTCTGAGGAAAACGCCCGTTTCGGGTCCCGCATCATCACGTTGCGTGACGGCTGGATCGTCGACGATTCGCCTGTCGCGTAAGAACGGGCTGGCTGCTGGTTGCTTCTTGCTGGAACTTGTTGCTGGTACGGGTCCGGAAGCTCCGGCTGGCGCTGGGGCGGGTGCGCTGGTTGCGCCAGCCCCGCCCCCAGCGCCAGTTCCAGACCAGCCCTAGCCACCAGCACCAGCAAGACGCAACCAGCACCGAGCCGTTCTGAATGGCGTCCCCTCGCGTCCTCATCGCTGACGACCAGTCCGACATTGTCGAAGCGCTGCGGCTGCTCCTCAAGCACGAGGGGTACGTCGTCGAGTCCGCGCCGACGCCGGCTGATGCCCTGGCGATGCTCACGGTGCGGGACTACGACGCGGCGCTCATCGACCTCAACTACACGCGCGACACCACGTCCGGGCGCGAGGGCCTCGACCTCCTGCAGCAGATCGGATCGCTGGACGCCACGCTGCCGGTGATGGTCATGACGGCGTGGGGCAGCATCGATAGCGCGGTGGAAGCGATGCGGCGTGGCGCGCAGGACTACATCGAGAAACCCTGGGATAACGGCCGACTCCTTTCCATCCTCCGCAATGCGGTGGAATTGGGGCGGGCGCTGCGCCGCAACCAGCGGCTGGAAGGGGAGAACCTGACCCTCAAGGGGGGGCAGCGCTTTCCATCGTTCATCGCGGAGTCCCCGGTGATGCGACCCGTGCTGCAGCTGATCGACCGGGTGGGGCCCTCCGACGCGAACGTGCTCATTACCGGGGAGCACGGCACCGGGAAGGAACTCGTCGCCAACGTGATGCATTCGACCTCTCCGCGCGCCACGCGGCCCTTCGTGGCGGTGAATCTCGGTGGCATCGCCGAGGGCGTGTTCGAGAGCGAGATGTGCGGCCACGTGAAGGGGGCGTTCACGGATGCCAAGGTCGACCGGCCGGGACGCTTCGAGATTGCCGAAGGGGGGACGCTCTTTCTCGACGAGATCGGCAATCTTTCGTTAGGACAACAGGCCAAGCTCCTGCGTGTGCTGCAGACCGGAGAGTTCGAGCGGGTGGGCTCGTCGAAGGTGCGACGCGCCGACGTGCGCGTCCTCGCCGCCACCAATGCCGACATCAACAGCGAAGTGCAGGAAGGCCGGTTCCGGGAAGACCTCCTGTTTCGCATCAACACCATCGAGATCCATCTGCCGGCCTTGCGGGAGCGACGCGAAGACATCGCTCCGCTCGCGCATGCCTTTCTCGAGCAGCACGCGAGGCGCTATCGGAAGACGACTCGTGGCTTCGAGCCAGCGGCGATGCAGGCCCTGCTCGATCACAGCTGGCCGGGAAACATTCGCGAGCTGGGCCACGTCATCGAACGGGCGGTGCTGCTCACGCGGGGTGACAACATCGCGCCTGGCGATCTCGCGCTGCGTCCCGCCGTCTCGCCGATCGCGCGGCTGGAGGATCTGCCGCTCGAGGACGTGGAGAAGATTCTCATCCGCAAGGCACTGGCGAAACATGGGGGCAACGTCTCCCGCGCGGCGCGAGCGCTTGGTCTCAGTCGCAGCGCCCTGTACCGGCGGCTCGATCACTTCCGCATCGCGCCGCAAGACGCCAACTGACGGGGGCTCGGTGACTGCTCCGACCCCACCACGTCCTCCGCGAACACCGGTCCCGCACGAACGGCGCGTCTTCCTCATCGCGCTGGCGACGGGCCTGCCCGCGGTCGTCTCGACCATTCTCCTGCTCGTGGCTGGAGACTACAGGCCGAGAACGGTCTGGACTGTCGGCGGATTCGTGGCCGTGGCGTGGCTCCTCGGCGCGATCTCCCTTCGGGAACGCGTGGTCCGACCGCTCCAGACCCTGTCGAACATGCTGGCCGCCTTGCGCGAGGGAGACTTTTCGCTGCGGGCACGGATGAGCCGGTCCGACGATGCGCTCGGCCTGGCGCTCCTCGAGATCAACATGTTGGGCGAGACCCTGCGATCCCAGCGACTCGGCGCCCTGGAGGCCACGTCACTCCTCCGCGCCGTGATGTCGGAGATCGATGTCGCGATCTTCGCCTTCGATGACGCCGGGATGCTGCGATTGTCCAACCGGGCCGGAGAGCGCCTGCTGGACCAGCGGTTCGAGCGCCTGGCCGGCCGGCCGGCATCCGCGTTAGGCATGGACGGCCTGCTCCGGGGCACGACACCACGCGTGTACGACCACACGTTTCCGGAGCGCTCGGGTCGCTGGGAAGTGCGGCGCACCACGTTCCGCCAGGAAGGTCGCCCGCTCACACTGCTGGTGGTCACCGATGTGACCAAGAGCCTGCGTGAGGAGGAGCTGATGGCGTGGCAGCGGCTGGTGCGCGTGCTGAGCCACGAGATCAACAACTCGCTGGCCCCGATCAAGTCCATCGCGGGGAGCCTGCAGGACATCGCCGAGCGCGCGGGAAGCGGCGGGGCCGAACGGGACGACATGCAGCGTGGCCTCGATATCATCGCGACACGCGCCGAGTCGTTGTCGCGCTTCATGTCGTCGTACGCGCGGCTGGCCCGGCTACCGGCGCCTAACAAGCGACGGTTCGACCTCGGCACCCTGGTGCGCCGCATTGCCGCGCTGGACACCCGCGCACCGGTGACCGTGGAACCCGGTCCGGCGGTCGAGGTGATGGGCGATCCCGACCAGATCGAGCAGGTGCTGATCAACCTCGTGCGGAATGGCGTCGATGCCGTCGCCGAGCAGGGAGGTGGGGTGACCGTGCGCTGGGAGGCCGATGACCGTGCGGTCGAAGTGCAAGTGCTCGATGAAGGTCCGGGCATCAGCGGAACAGCCAACCTGTTCATCCCGTTCTTTACCACCAAGGCCGACGGATCGGGGATCGGGCTGGTGCTGTCCCGCCAGATCGCCGAGGGACACAGCGGGACGCTGACCATCGAGAATCGGCGGGACCGCCCGGGCGCCGTGGCAAGGCTCCGCATCCCCCGTTAGGTGCTGGTCGCCGCGTGGCCCGGTCGAGGCACCAGCCTGCTGGTCACACCCGTACCTTCGAGCTCGAGCAGCGCGCGTTTCCGCCACAGACCGCCGCCATAGCCGGTCAGCGACCCGTCGCTCCCAATCACGCGGTGGCAGGGAATCACGATCGCCATGCGGTTGTCCCCGTTCGCACGGCCCACAGCGCGTTGCGCCCCCGGCCTGTTGAGCTGCAGGGCCAGTTCGTCGTAAGAGACCGTACTACCCCTCGGGATCTCCAGCAGTGCGCGCCACACCAGTCGCTGGAACGGGGTGCCCAGCGGCAGCAGGGGCAGATCGAAACTCGTGCGCCGACCGGCAAAGAACGCCCGCAGCTGCTCCTCGACCTGATCGAAGATCGGTGCACGTTGCTCCACGATCTCGCTGCCGAACAGCCGCCGGACCCGATCTCGCTGGGTCGCCAGCATCGGACGATCCGTGAACTCCAGCAGAGTCAAGCCATGGTCGCACGCCACGGCGACCATCTGACCCAACGGAGTCTCCACATGCTGCTCGCTCAGCGTTGCGGCCGAACGGTCGCCTAACGGCTTGCACCACGTGCAGGGCCTGAACCCCGCGCAAAGCGCGGTGGCCGGAGTGTCGAAAACCTCGACGTGCTCGGGAAGGGGCGTCCGGCGCGGACAGGAAGGGCGGCAGAAGACGTGCGTCGTGCCGACGCCGAACCAGAACTCGCCATCGTGGCCGCGATCGCGCCGCACGATGGCGAGGTACCGCTCGTCGATGATCATGGAGACGGGAGACGGGAGACACCGCGATCAACGGATCCTGATCCGTGACACAATGGTCACGACGCCGCGCAGTGTCGACCCGCTGGTTGCCTTCGCAAGGGCCCCAGCGTCCTTCATCGTCCGTTCCCGCCTCCAGGATGAGTGCGGTTCAGCCAGGCAATCGTTAGCTGTTGGTGAAGAAACCGATCGAGCTCTGTCCGGCCCTGAGTCAACGTTGCACCGTGTTGAGGTGTCTGACTCCTGTGGCTGGAGTCCACAGCCCGCCGTCCGCGGAGGCTAACGGAACGGCGCAGGTGCGATCCCCGATGCAGTGTTTACTCTGACCTCCCCAGAGGCTTGGGCCATGCGATACCTCCGATCCCGCTGGACCATCGTGGTCATCATCTTCGCAGTGCTCGTGTCAGGCGCCTGGTTCGTGGCGAGGGATGGCGAAGCTGCAGCAACGGGAGAGGCTGTTACGACACGCGTAAAGCGTGGGGACTTCAAAGTGGTCGTCACCACCGCGGGAGAGCTCCGGGCGGTGAAGTTCGTCCAGGTCCAGGGTCCGCCGAACGCGCAGCAGGCCGAGACGTACCAGATGAAGATCGTCTCCATCGTCCCGGAGGGGACGACGGTGAAGGAAGGCGACCTGGTCGCCGAGCTCGATCGCGCTGCCATTGCCGCCAAACGCGCCGAAGTGCAGCTCGCGCTGCAGAAGGCAGAAGCCCAGCTCGAGCAGGCCCAGCTCGACTCCACGCTGAATCTGTCCAAGGCGCGCGAGGAGATGCGCACGATGGAGCTCAGCCTGGAGGAGAAACGGATCGCCAAGGAGCAGTCGATTTACGAGGCCCCCTCGGTCCGCCGTACGACCGAGATCGACCTGGAAAAGGCCGACCGCGCCCTGGCCCAGGCCAAGATCGACTACAAGACCAAAACCGAGCAGGCGCAGGCCAAGATGCGTGAGGTGGGATCCGACGTGCAGCGCCAGCGCAACAAGCTCGCGGTCGTCGACCAGGTGATGCAGGGGTTCACGATCAAGGCCCCCGCATCCGGGATGGTCATCTATGTCAAGGAGTGGAATGGGAGAAAGAAGGTGGCCGGTTCTCAGATCAATCCGTGGGATCCAACAGTGGCCACGCTGCCGGATCTGTCGAAGATGGAAACGATCACCTACGTCAACGAGATCGACGTGCGAAAGATCGCCGTTGGGCATCCGGTGTCGATCACGCTCGACGCCGATCCCAGCAAACGGCTGACCGGAAAGGTCACGCAGGTGGCTAACGTGGGCGAGCAGCGCCCCAACTCGGACGCCAAGGTGTTCGAGGTGAAGATTCTCGTGTCGGAAGCGGACACGACGCTCCGTCCCGGCATGACGACGGGAACAGCGATCGAGACCTACGCCGTCAAGGATGCGATGTCCGTCCCTCTCGAAGCGGTGATGGCCGAGGGCGACGTTCCATACGTTTACAAGAAGCACGGTTCGTCCATCCGCCGGCAGGAAGTCGAGACCGGCGCGATGAACGACGACGAGGTGGTGATCCGTCGCGGCCTGCAGAACGGCGATGAGATCTACCTCTCACCGCCGGCGAATCGCGGCGGCGTCGAGACGGTGCGCCTGCCCGGCTCGGGGGACAAGCCGAAGGAGACGCAGGGTGACACGGCGCGGGGGAGCACGCCCATCCCCGTGAAGCCCGAGGCTCCAGCGACCCCACCACGCAACAGCGCCGCACCGAAGACGGCCAGCGGACCCGCCGCGCCCTCGGCCCGGAGCTGAACTCTCGTGCAGCTCGACCTCGAGACCCTCGCGCGCCTGCGCGGGCAGTTCAGCGCGCACGTCGCGTTCAGCCTCCGTACCGCCGTGGTCGCGGTCGGCCATAACAAACTGCGCGCGGCGCTCACCTCGCTCGGCATTCTGTTCGGCGTGGCATCGGTCATTGCGATGCTCGCCATTGGTAAGGGCGCCGAACAGGAGATCCTCGAGCAGATGCGGCTGCTGGGCTCCAACAACGTCATCGTGACGCCGCTGGTCGAACAGAAAGAGGAGGCGGCGAAGGAGGATGACGGCAAAAAGGAGCCAAAGAAATACACGCCTGGGCTTACCTACCTCGACGCCGCAGCGATCCAGCGCGTGATCCCCAACGTGGAGATGACCAGCGCCGAGGTCGTTCTCAATTCGCTGGTCACGCGCGAAGGACGCCGCCGAACGGGCAAGGTGGTGGGCGTCGACACCACGTACTTCAAGCTGCTCAATCTGACGCTCGGACAGGGCGAGTGGTTCAACAGCGCGCAGGTCCAGAACGGCCGGCCCGTGGCGATCATCGGACACGGCATTCGTTCGCGGTTCTTCACCACCGAGGACCCGATCGGCAAGCCGATCAAGGCCGGCGACAACTGGCTCACCGTCGTGGGCGTCCTCGATGACCGGGTCGTGAGCAAGGAAGTCTCGGAGCGACTGGGGGTGCGTGACCCGAACATGGACGTGTATGTGCCGATCCACACGATGCTCGTCCGGTATCGGAACCGCTCGCAGGTGACGCAACAGGAAGTGGAGATGGCCGCCCGCGAGTTCAACGAGAATCCCAATCAGAACGCCCAGGAAGATCCCGAGGTACGCGCCGAACGGGTGAACTACCACCAGCTCGACCGGATCGTCGTGCGCGTGAAGGAGGCGCGGTTCGTGTCTCCGGTCGCCGAGATCGTCCAGCGCATGTTGTCCCGCCGGCACAACTCGGTGGTGGACTTCGAGATCACAGTGCCCGAGCTGCTGCTGCAGCAGGAGCAGCGAACCAGGACGATCTTCAACATCGTCCTCGGCGCGATCGCTTCGATTTCGCTGATCGTGGGCGGCATCGGGATCATGAACATCATGCTGGCGTCGGTGCTGGAGCGCATCAAGGAGATCGGCGTCAGGCGCGCGGTGGGTGCAACGCGGAAGGACGTCCTGGCGCAGTTCCTCATGGAGGCGGTGCTGATCAGCGTGGCCGGCGGCGGCGCGGGCATCATCCTGGGCCTTGCGCTGAGCTTCGGGATCGAGCAGTTCGCCGATATCAAGACCCTGGTGTCCGGCGTGTCGGTGATCGTCGCGTTCGGCGTTTCGTTCACCGTGGGGCTCGTATTCGGCATCGTGCCGGCGTACCGCGCGGCGCAGCAGGATCCGGTCGTCTGTTTGAGGTACGAATGATGAGTCCTAACGAGTTGACGGTACGCTGGTGGTTGCTTGCCGCGCTCTGCGTGCCTGTTTCCGGCGGCGCACAGAGCGGACTGACGCTCGATCAGGCGATCGAGCGGGCGCAGCGGGAATCGTTTGGCGCCCGGGCAGCGGCCAGCAGCCGTGAGGCGGCCCGCCAGCGCGATCGTGCGTTCGGCGCACGGCTTCTCCCGCAGGTCTCGCTGGCCGGCGACCTCCCGGCGTACAACCGATCGATCATCCCGGTCCTGCAGCCCGACGGGAGCACCCTCTACCGCGCGCAGCAGCAGAATCAGACGTCGCTCAACATGCGGATTGCGCAGAGGCTGCCGGTCACCGGTGGCGACCTGTTCGTGCAGTCGTCGATCGCACGACTGCAGATCGCGGGCGACCGGGATGTGCGCAACTGGTCGTCGACGCCGTTCCTCATCGGCGTGCAGCAGGAGCTGCTCCGTCCGAATGATCAGAAGTGGGACACTCGTGAGCAGAACCTGCAGATCGAGGTGTCCGAACGTCAGTTTCTCGAGGCCCGCGAGGACGTGGCGATCACCACGCTCAACGCGTTCTTCGACCACTACGCAGCACGCACGACGCTGGAGAACCAGACCAACAACGCGTTGGTGAACGACACGCTGTTCACGCTCAACAAGGGCCGCTACGAGGTCGGGAAGATCGGCGAGAATGATCTGCTGCAGAGTGAGTTGGCGCTGCTGCGTTCCCGGAATGCCCTCAACAACGCGCGTCTCGAGTTCGATCGCACGCTGGCCGCGCTCCGCCTGCAGCTCAACGTGCCGGCGGGAACACCCTTGCCGATCGCCGTGACGGGCGACGTGCCCGAGACGAAGGGCGATACCACGATCGCGGTCGCGCAGGCGCTGCGGAATCGCGCGCAGATGTCGCAGCAGGAGCTGCAGGGTGTCCAGGCCAAACGGCGCATCAACGAGGCGCGGCTCAACAACGGCTTCGGCGCGACGCTGCAGGCAAGCGTTGGCTACAACCAGTCAGCCACCGGGTTCGACCTGGCATATCGCGACCTCCGCAATGCGCAGCGGCTCGCGGTCGCAGTGCAGATGCCGCTGATCCAGTGGGGGCAGCGCAGCGCCTCGATCGAAGCGGCAAAGGCCGACGAGAATCGCGTCGACGCCAACCAGCGGCTGGCCCGGGAGCAACTGATGCAGGAGGCACACTTTGCCGTCCTGCAGCTCGATCAGTCCAAAAGCCAACTGAATCTGTCGGCCAAGGCGGACACGGTGGCAAACAAGCGGTTCGAAGTAGCCAAGAACCGGTATATCATCGGACGCATCGGGATCGACAACCTGTACATTGCCCAGAACGAGAAGGACCAGGCACTGCAGCAGTACGTGCAGGCGCTGCGGGGGTATTGGCTGGCGTATTACCGGCTGCGACGGGCGACCCTGTACGACTTTGCGTTGGGCAAGCAGATTCGATAGCCGGCTCGTCCCGAACGCGTGGAGCAACTCGCGATGTCATCGATCACCAGGCCACTGCCGGCGGGCGTCATCCTGCTTCCCGCCGGAGAAGGCCGCCACTATCCGTGCGGCCCGATGCAGAGCGTCTTCCTCGCCGACGGCGAGGAGACCGGCAACCGGTATTCGGTCTCGATCTGGTGGGTCGATCCGGAGAAGCCTGGGCCCGGTGCCCACGCTCATGAGACGAACGAAGAACTGTTCTACGTGATCGAGGGGACCATGACGTTCCTGGTCGGCGACCAGCATGTCGACGCGGCCGCGGGCACGTTTCTTCGGATCCCGGCAGGGGTGACGCACGACTTCGAGAACAGGACCACGCGGCGCGCCGGAGCGCTCAACGTCTTCCTTCCCGGCGGTTTCGAAGCCAACATGCCGGCAATCGTCGAGTGGTTTCGCACCCAGCCTCACTCCTGACGTGCCTTCGCCTCTGCAGACCGTTTGGTCGGCGGTCGATGCCTACCTCGTCGATCGCCTCATCCCGGCGGATCCTGTTCTCGACCATGCACTCGCGACGTCCGCGGCCGCTGGTCTTCCGGCGATCAGCGTCACACCAACGGAAGGCAAGCTGCTCTATCTCCTCGCCCGGCTCGCCGGCGCGCGGCGCATCCTCGAGGTCGGAACGCTTGGGGCCTACAGCACCATTTGGCTCGCGCGCGCGCTCCCGCCCGACGGGCGGTTGATCACCCTGGAGATCAGCGACGCAAATGCCGCCGTGGCCCGACAGAACATCGCCGCCGCCGCGCTCTCCGATGGTGTCGAGGTGTGGGTTGCCCCCGCGGCGATCAGCCTCGCTCGCCTGATCGCCGAGCGCGCGTCACCATTCGATCTCATCTTCATCGACGCGGACAAGGAGAACAGCCTTCCCTACTTCGAAGCGGCGCTCCAGCTGTCGCGCGACGGAACCGTGATCGTCGTGGACAACGTCGTGCGCGACGGCGAGGTGGTGCAGGCATCGAGTTCCTCGGCGAGCGTCCAGGGGATTCGTGCATTCGTGGAGTCGTTGGCCGCCGAGCCGCGCGTCGAGGCGACGGCGATTCAGACCGTCGGCGGCAAAGGGTATGATGGATTTCTCGTCGCGCGCGTTGGTGGGCCAGTGGCGAGGCGCGCACTCGGGTAGTTTGTCCTTTACAGCACTTCCGCTCTGGTCAGCCGCTCCAGGTGCCGAGACCAAACTCGCGGGAACAACGCTTCGACGTCCGGCGGCTCGAGACCGAAGTGGTCGCGGAACGCGCAGGCGTACTCACCGGCGCATTCGACAGTGTGGGTGGTCACGCCAGAACCAGCGACGCGTCGCAGCAGCGCCCCCCCGTGGCGTAATGATCCCATCGGGGCGGTCGACCGCGCCTGAGACATATCGCACCTCGAAGCCGAGCGATTCCAGAGCGCGACCGAACAGCCCGTTCATCTCGTAGCACCAGCCACCACGCCGCTCTACCACGAGCTTCCGGAAGATCGAGTCGGGATCAAGGGTGAGCTCCCGCCCGAGGATGTCGAGGTTTTCGTAAGGAATCGCCGGCAGATGCGCACGATGGAGGGCGACCAGCGTAGCGAGTGTTGGATCGATCGCGCCAGCGTGGTCAACGCGGTCGAGGTACCGCTGCAACAGCCCTGGGGACAGACGCCCCGCTCGCAGGTTCCGATGCATGGTGAGACGAATGTACCGGAACTGCCAGTCCGCACGAAGCAGGCAGCCTGGACCACACAATGGCCGCGGCGACGGTGGTCGTTCGTGCCCGCGCGCCGCGCAACGCTCCCGTAGCGAGAATCGGACTAGTCCTTAGGGCGAATGCTGCCGAGTCAGCTATCGCGCATTGTGAGTTCGGGCGCGCTCGTCGCGCGTTCGATGGCTCGCGATCGACACATCCGAGTATCAGTGTGAATGACGCCGCGGCTGTTTCTCCGTCTCCCCTGGAACGCGACCAGGTCGTGGCTCGAGGACAGCGCGTCCGATGGCGGGGGCCGTGCGCGATCCACTGGCGGTGGCAGGAGAGCGCGCGGCCGACTCGTCAGGCAGGGCGGTCTCCTCTGCGCCCTCGCGATGCCGTCAGGACTGGCCGCCGCCCAGGCCGCGGCACAAAAGAACGACGACCGCCCGCTCGTCCGCGCACTGGTTGCACGCGGTGTCTCGAAGGTCGACCGGGGGGCTCTGCTCGACGGACTCGTTACGCAGCCGACCAAGTGCCGGAGTTTCCTCTACGCGCCGCTCTGCCTGATCAGCCAGTCGCCGACCTTCGCGAGCCGACGCTATCTCGACCCCATCGAGCTGCGTCGTGACGTGCTCCGCATCCGACTGTTCTACTGGAGACGTGGGTACCGCGATGCCGTGGTGACCGCGCGCATGGAGCCGGTCGGCGGCGGCGTACGCGTGGTCTTTGACATCGACGAACGCGACCCCACCGTCGTGGAGAAACTGCTCGTCAAGCAGATCGACAGCGTCGTGTTGCCTCCCGCGGTCGTGACGTCGGCGCTCCAGATCCGCGAAGGCGAACCGCTGGACCTGGTCGCGATGGACTCGACGATCGTGCTTCTGCACAACGCGCTGTGGGAGCGCGGCTATGCCGATGGCGCGGTTCAGCTCGACACCTCGGGTGTGGACAACACGCGTAATGCCGGGCCGGTCACGCTCGTCGTGGAGACTGGAGCCCGGAGCACCGTTCACGCCGTCGAAATCGAGGGCAACAGTGCGGTCACCGATCGCACCATCCGGCGGCTGTTGCGCTTCGGCCCGGGCGAGCTGTACCGGCGCAGTACACTGTTGGAGTCGCAGCGCGAGCTGTACCTGTCCGGCCTGTTCAGCGAGGTCGACGTCGCCGCGCGTCCACCCGATGACAGCGCCAAGACCGTACACTTTCGGCTCGTCGAGGCCCCGCTCCACTCCTTCGAGCTGACCGGCGGGTTCACCACGACCGATTTCCTGCAGCTCGACGGCGTCTTCACGCGCTACAACTTCCTCGGCGGCGCGCGGCGCCTGACGCTGCGCGGCACCATCAGCAACCTGCTGGCGGCACAGCTAAACGGTTCGGGGCCCTTCTACGACGTCACCAGCGGCGCCAGGGACGAGGAGCGCGACCAGTTCCTGCGACCGACGTGGTCGGCCAGCATCGACTTCAGCCAGCCGTGGTTTCTGACCACCGGGAACCAGCTCGGTGCGTCGATCTTCAGCCATCGGCGCAGCGTGCCAGGCGTCGTGACCGACATCGGTGTCGGGGCAACGGTCAATCTCACGCGCGATCTCGGCCCACGCACGAACGCCACCGTCGGGTACACCTTCGAAGCGTCGCGGATCGAGGCATCGGACGTGTACTTCTGTGTCTCGTTCGGCCTCTGCGTACCGTCGACGATCGACGTCATCAAGGACCGGCATCCATTGGCGCCGGTGGCGGTCGTGGCGCAGATCGATCGGACGAATGATCCGTTCGCGCCTAACCAGGGCATTCGTGCGCGCCTCGACCTCGAACATGCGTCGCGTTTCACGGCGTCTCAGTACCGGTACAATCGCGGGACCCTCACCGCGAGCCAGTACTTTCGCACCGCGAAGCGGAGCGTTCTCGCCGCTCGGATCCGGCTCGGCTTCGTCAATGCCCTCGCCGGCACCAACGAGGCACTCGGTGTTCCGGGGGACACCACGGTCCTCGTGGTGCATCCCCGCAAGCTCTTTTTCGCCGGCGGTTCGCGCTCGGTGCGTGGTTACGGCGAAAACCACCTGGGGCCGCGCGTCCTCACGATCGACCCGGCCAAGCTCACCGGCGCCACGGGAAATGGCCCGTGCTCCGCCGAGCAGCTGGTCGACGGCAGTTGCGATCCCAATCACGACGCCATCAGCGCGGCCGACTTCCAGCCGCGACCACTGGGTGGATCGTCGGTCGCCGAAGCAACGCTGGAGTTTCGCTTTCCATTGCTGGTCGCGCATGGGTTCAGCGGTGCGGTGTTCGTCGACGGCGGCATCGTGGGAACACATCGGTTCTCGGACCTGCTTGGTGCCACCGCGACCATCACGCCGGGCGTCGGAATCCGCTTCGATACGCGTGCGGGTCCGGTGCGGCTCGACCTCGGCGTGCGTCCGAAGGTCGTCGAAACGTTGCCCGTCATTACGCAGGTCACACGTGACGACAGCACCTTCCAGCTCGTGACGCTGCAGACTCCCCGTCGCTACGATCCCGCCAAGGCCACCGGCGGCGCGCTGCGCCAGATCCTGAGCCGGCTCACTCTGCATCTGGCCATCGGGCCGGCCTTCTGATGCGACGCGCGACGCGCATCTCCCTGGCGGCCCTGGTGGCATTTCTCGTGTTGCCGGTCCTCGCCGTGTTGGTGCTCACACACAGCGACTTCGGCCGCGCCCGCGTGCGCGCCGTCGTCCTTCGCACGTTGCAGGACCGGATCCGCGGGCGGGTCGAGATCGGGCGAATCGAAGGCAACGTCCTGGGTGGTTTCAGTCTCGATCGGGTGCGCATCAGCGACTCGTCAGGTGCTCCGTTCCTCGTTGCCGATCGCATCTCGGCGTCGCTCAGCACGCGATCGCTTCTCTCCAGACGGATCTCGATTTCCGGGATCACGCTGGAGCGACCCGTCGTGCGACTGATCAAAGTGCCCGACGAGCCATGGAACTACGCACAGATCTTCCACCGTGAGCCGGGGACCGCACCGGACACATCCCTCGGCTTCGGCGACTGGATCACGCTGAGCCACGTGGACATTCGTGACGGCGTCATCACCATCGAACGACCTTGGCTGGCGGGTGAGACGACGCCGCACGAGGCCTGGGACAGCACTGCGGCGGTGGCGCTCGCCGGCGATACGCGAACGCGCGTGGACAGGGCGCCGTATGGGCTGCGCCAGACCATGGAGTTCCGGTCGCTGAACGCCGAGCTGTCGCGTGTGATCATCGCCGACCCGTTCCGGCAGGACGTCGTGCTTTCCATCGATTCCCTGTCGATGGTCGCGGCACCGTTCCGGCCTCCGGAGTTCGACGTCCGCCGCTTCTCTGGCGAAGTCCGCGTGGGACCCGACACGGTGACGTCGTCGAAGTTCAAGCTTCGGCTCCCCGGGACCCGCGCGTCCGGGTCCTTCACGTATCTGCTCGAGAGCGGAGACCTGTTCACGGCAATCCATGCCGATACGCTCTCATTCGCCGATGTACGCGGCGCGTACCTGTCCTTGCCCGACAGCGGCGGGGGACGGCTCGACGCCCGCGCCGTCGTGCGTGACAGCGCCACGAGCGAGTATCTCGTCACCAATGCTGACCTGCATCTCGGGGCGACGCGGCTGCAGGGGCAGCTCCGGCTCTCACTTGCGGACTCGGCGTCGGCGTTCAGCGACACCGACGTCCGCTTCACGCGACTGCCGACGTCCTTGATCACTCGCTTCGCGCCAAACGTCGAGCTGCCGCTCTCGGGCGAGCTGACGGGGCGCGCGCGCCTCGACGGAGCACTGCGCGCCATGCAGGTCGATGCCGATGCGATGTTCGATCCCGAACGACAGCCGCCGTTCCGGATCGTTGCCCGCGGAGGGATCGGCTCCGGATCCGGGTTCACCGCCCAGGGTCTCTACGTGCGCGGTGGTGGCGTACCGGCGTCGATCCTTCGAGAGTTCGGTGCCGACACACCGATTGACGGTGTGTTCAACGTGCAGGCAACCCTGACGGGATCGAGTGCCACGACACTGCGCGGGCCATATCAGCTCAGCCATCATGAGCGCGGCATCGTTTCGCGCATTCAGGGAAACGGGAGCATCGCGGTGGGCGACAGTCTTCGGATGGATGTCGGGGTCCGTCTGGTCCCGGTGTCGCTGGAACTGGTCGAGGCCTTCGTGAAGGGAACCGACTTCCGCGGCGATGTGACCGGGAGTGGTCGTCTGTGGGGAACGCCTCGCAGTCTCGCCACGCGGCTCGACCTGCAGCTCCCCGACAGCGGGACGCTGCGCATAGACGGCTTGCTGCGGCGCCCGTCCGATAACGTTCCCGCATACAGTGGCACATTCACGATGCAACGGATCGACGTGCAATCGATCGTCCCGGCAATGCCCACCACCACGATCGACGGCGTGGCAAAAGTGGAGGGCCGTGACTTTGCCCTCGCAACGATGAACACCCGGCTCTCGGCCAACCTGCGCATCCTGATGGTGGACAGCGCCGAGTTTCGAAACGTCGTCATGAATCTGGCGGCGCGAGACGGCCAGCTCACCGTGGATACCCTCCACGCGGTTTCGTCGTTCGGCTCTGCGAGTTTAGGTGGGACCATGGGGCTCGTCGACGGCCGCACGGGTGCGTTACGGTATCGCGCCCAGGTGACCGACCTCGGCGGGCTGGCGCGGTGGATCTCCACGGGCGATACGAACCTGGTGGCCGCGCGGCCGGGAGTGGCGGCCCGGCTCGCGCGCATACGCGATCGCGCCGACTCGATCCGGCTGGCGCGCGAGCAGCCAGTCGATCCCGCGGCACAGCTCGCGGCCGACATGCGGTCGAACGAGCCGCCGAGGCAACGCGGGGCGGCGCCGAAGGTCGCGCCCATTCCGCGGGACTCCATCGCCGGCAACATCGTCGCAACCGGCGAGATGCGTGGAAGCGTGAGACGATTCGACCTCGACGCGGTCGCGCGGTCGTCGGGGATCATCTGGGGGGGGAGCCTGATTGGCGCAGGATCCGTGACGGCCCACTGGACGGATGGTGGCACATCCGACAACGCGGTCACCGCGGAAGGAGGGGTCGATACCTTGCGTGTTGCGGGCTTTGCCCTGGATAGCACGCGGTTCCGCGGGCGGTACAAGAGCGGCGAGGGCGACCTCGAGCTCGCCGTGTATCCCGGTGACACGGCGGAGTACCGGCTCGGCGCCGTGTACGCATTGCGCACCGGCGAGGGCGAGGTGCGCCTTCGCGATGTGCGACTGCGCTTCGACTCGACCGCGTGGGCATCGACGCGTGCGAGTGTCATCCGCTGGCGCGGACGCGGAATCACCATCGACTCCCTCGAGCTCCGCAACCGCGGCGGGCGCGGCGAGGGCCGCATCTTCGTGAACGGCGAACTGCCGGATGTGGACCCCGGGCGGCTCGAGCTCGCGATCGACAGTCTGCGGCTCGCGCCCTGGCTCACGCTGCTGCAGAGCGACCTGAACGCGGATGGCGTCGCGACGTTCAGCGGTGTCCTCGAGGGCACGCGGTGCACGCCGCGCATCGGCTCGCAGCTGTCGATCGTTGGGGCACGGTACCGCGGGATCGCCTTCCCCGACGTCCGCGCGCGCCTCGACTATGATCAGCGTCAGCTGCGCGTCGACGGGAGCATGCACCGCGGCATGAATGGCGCGCTGGCACGCATAACGGGAACGGTCCCGATCGATCTCACGATCGACGATTCGGTCACGTCACGGATGATCGACGCTCCGCTCGCACTCACGATCGTCGGGGACAGCATGCCCCTCTCGCCGATCCCCGATCTGGTCGATGAGCTCACGGTGCTCGACGGTCGCGCGTTCGGTCGCATCGTGATTGGCGGGACATGGACCAGGCCGCGTCTCGAGGGCGACATCGGGGTGAACGTGGCCCGGGCCGGGCTCGCCTCGACTGGCGTCGTCATGACCGACATCGTCGGGCGCCTCCACATGTCCGGCGATACGCTGGTCATCGATTCGCTTGCGGGGCGCAGCAAGGGTGCCTTCCGCGGCCGCGGCGCGATCGTTCTCGCGGAGCTCGACCGCCCGGTGCTCGACGTCACGCTCGAGAGCACGAGTGCGCGCGTGCTCGACGATCATCGTGGTGAGCTATTCGCCGATGCATCGGTTCAGGTTCGCGGACCCATCGACACGCTCGCGGTCAGCGGGCGCGCCTCGATCACACATGGTGTCGTGTACATCCCGGATCCTGATCGGATGGACGTCATCAACACCGAGGACCCGGCCATCTTCGCGGTGATCGATACAGCCACGGCCCGCAGTCTCGATGTTGCGCCGCCGTCCGAGGTGATGAGGAACCTGCGGCTCGACCTCGATCTCGAGGTACAGCGTGGCACATTCGGCCGTTCGCCTGACGCGAACGTCGAGGTCTACGGCAATCTCGCCTTGCGTATGGATCCCTCGACGCGGGGGAAGGTCGCGGTGACGGGTGCATTGTACTCGGACCAGGGCGACTACACGTTCCTGGGGAAGCGGTTTGCGGTGACGCGCGGCTCGGTGCGTTTCACCGGCGAGCCGGACCCGAACCCAATCCTGCAGATCCTGGCGACGTACGAAGTGCGGCAGGCCGGCCGCGCGCCGCTCGATATTCGGGTGATCCTCGGGGGCACGCTGCAACGGCCTAACGTGTCGCTGGAGAGCGACGCGCAACCCACGCTCTCACAGTCCGACCTGATCGCATTCCTTGCCTTTGGGCAGTCGTCGTCATCACTCCTCCAGTTCTCGGGCACGGGACTCGAGGGCGGCGGTGCCGGCGGGTCGTCGCTCGCGGGGAACGTCGCCGCCCTGGCCACGCGTCAGCTGGCGAGCATCGCGCTGGGGGCGCTGGTGGACGAGGCGAAGGCCGACCTGGCGCGGAGCACGCGGGCCGACGTCCTGAACATCACGCCCGCCGAGCTTCCCGCGGATATCTCGTTAGGCGCCTTCCAGACGGTACTGCGGGGCACCGAGATCGAGATCGGGAAGTACGTCTCGCGCCACACGTTCGTGCTGGGACGGGTCCGCCCGTCCGCCGCAATCCCCGGGGTCTCCATGGAGCGGCGGCTGAATGACAAGCTGCGCGTGCGTGTCACCTTCGAGTCGCGCTACCAGCCGCGCCGTCCATCGCTGAGTGCCGGACTCGAGCCGAAGGCGATTCATGTGATGGGCACGCTGCTCAGCTGGCGGCTGGCCTGGTAAGACCTTCGGAATTGGGGATTCGCGATTGGCCGGGGCCGCCGTGTATTGGTGAGCAGCCAATCCCCCCGCGTCGTCGCTCGCGAGACGCGCGAACGCACACTATCGTCATGCGTTCGCCCCGCCGAGGAGGCATCACTATGATCCGATCCGTCCGGTCTCTCGCGTTCGTGGCACTGTGTGCGAGCTCCGCCGCAGAGGCGCAAGCCAACCGCCTGACGCCCGCCGATCTGTTCCAGCTCGAGTACGCGGCGACGCCGCAGATCTCGCCGGATGGACTGTGGGTCGCGTACATCCGGCAGTGGAGCGACATCTCAACCGACCGCCGCTACAGCAATGTCTGGCTCGTGAAGAGCGATGGATCGGAGCGCCGGCCGATCACTTCGGGGAAGTTCACCGAGACGACGCCGCAGTGGTCGCCCGACGGCAAGCGGCTCGCGTGGATCTCCAATCGCGGAGGGTCGCCACAGCTGTACGTGCGATGGATGGACACCGGTGAGACCCACGCGATCACGAACGCGCCGACACCTCCCACCGCTGTCGCATGGTCACCGAACGGGCAACAGCTCGCATTCCTCGCGCTGGTGCCTAAGCCGCCGCTCGTCGTCGGTGAAGCGCTCACACCGCCACCCGGCGCCACCTGGGCCGCCTCGCCCAAGTACACCGATCGGCTCGTCTTCCGATACGACGGCGTCGGCGAGCTCCCGGCGGGTTTCGTTCATGCCTTCGTCGTATCTGCGGACGGAGGCGTGCCGCGTCAGGTTACGAGCGGGGACCATCACCACGGCGGCCAGGTGTTCGGTGGCGGAAGCATGGCCTGGACGCCCGATGGCGCCGAGCTCGTGCTCCCGGCGCGCCGCGGGGAGAATCCGGAATGGAACGCACGCGAGACGGACCTGTGGTCGGTGTCGATCAGAGACGGCACCATGAAACGGCTGACCGACCGTTTCGGTCCCGATCAGGCGCCGGCCGTGTCGCCGGATGGTCGCAACATCGCCTGGGTCGGCTACGACGACCGCAAGCAGGGATATCAAAACACACAGCTCTACGTCATGAACCGGGATGGCTCCGGGAAGCGCCTGCTCTCGGCGAAGCTCGATCAGTCCGTCGGCGCGCCCGTGTGGGCAGCCGACGGTCGAACGATCTACGCACAGTACGACGAGCACGGCAATACCCGTGTCGCGCGGTTCGCCCTCGATGGGACGTATACGACCGTTGCACGCAATCTCGGAAACGGGCAATCGGCCTACAGCGGCGGGAGCTTCTCGGTGGCCAGAGACGGAACGCTCGCGTTCACCCAGAGCACGCCAAACGATCCGGTGCAGGTGGCGGTCGTGCCGGCCACGCCGAATGCACAGGTGCGCGCGGTCACGGCCCTCAATGCGGGATTCCTCGCGTCGCGCACGCTCGGTGAGGTGGAGGAGATCTGGTATGTGTCGTCGAAGGACCAGCGTCGGGTGCAGGGATGGATCATCAAGCCGCCCGGCTTCGATGCGTCACGGAAATACCCCCTGATCCTCGAGATCCATGGCGGCCCCTTCGCCAACTACGGGAATCGCTTCGACGAAGAGAAACAGCTCATGGCCGCCAACGGCTTTGTGGTGCTCTACACCAACCCGCGTGGCAGCACGAGCTACGGCGAGGAGTTCGGCAACCTGATTCACCACGCGTATCCGGGCGATGATTTTCACGATCTCAACTCCGGCGTGGACGCGGTGATCGCGAAGGGATACGTCGACGCGCGCAACCTGTTCGTCACCGGTGGCAGCGGAGGGGGCGTGCTGACGGCGTGGATGATCGGAAACACCGATCGCTTCCGCGCCGCGCTCGCGTTCTATCCGGTGATCAACTGGGAGAGCTTCAGCCTCACCGCGGACATGGCGCCCAGCTCCGTCAACAACTGGTTCCCCGGATTTCCGTGGGATCATCAGGCCAACTACGACAAGCGTTCGCTGCTGTCCGTCGTCAGGAACGTCAAGACGCCGACGCTCATCATGACCGGAGAGGAAGACTATCGCACACCGATGTCGGAGAGCGAGCAGTACTACAAGGCGCTCAAGATGCGCGGTGTGGATGCGGTACTCGTGCGCGTACCCGAGGAGCCGCACGGAATCCGGCGGCGACCCAGCCATGCCGCGTCGAAGCTGACCACACTACAGGGATGGTTCGACAAGTATCGGGGGACGGCGCTGCAGTGACGCGCGGGCCGCGCCGGATGCACGGCAGGTGCGTCGGCCGGTCGCGTCGCCGGCGCACCGGTCACGCGCGCTGCGACGCAATCCCCAACAAGTCGTCGACGGCGTCTGCCGCCATGGGATGTGCGAACAGGTATCCCTGACCGAAGTCGCACCCCATCGCGGCAACGCACGATCGCTGTTGCTCCGTCTCGATCCCTTCAGCCACGGTCTGCAGGGAGAGCGCCCTGCCTAACATGAGAATCGTACGCAGGAGCGCTTCCTGCGGCCCGCCCAGTGCCACTCCTTCCACGAACGACCGATCGATCTTGAGCACGTCCACCGGGAAGTGCTGCAGGTAGCTCAGCGAAGAGTACCCGGTGCCGAAGTCGTCGATGGCGAGCTGCGCGCCGGCCTCCTTGAGCTCCAGCATCCGAGCCCGCGCGGTGTCCGGATGGTGAATGACCGCGCTCTCGGTCAGCTCCAGCACTACGGAGCCGGAGTGCACGCCGGTCTCGCGTAACACCGCTGCGACCTCGCTCACAAAACCCGCGTGCTGGAGCTGTCGGCCCGACACATTGACCGACACCGCGAGCGTTCTGCCCGGCTCCCGTTCGTCGATCGCGCGCTGCCATCGGGCCAGTTGATGGCACGCCGTGGTGAGGAGCCACCGGCCTAACGGGATGATGAGCCCCGAGTCTTCGGCAAGCGGGATGAACTCGGCTGGCGACACGGGGCCGCGCGTGGGGTGGCTCCAGCGGAGCAGCGCCTCGACCTTGTCAATACGGCCGGTGACGAGCGACACGATCGGCTGGTAGTGGACTTCCAGCTCGTTTCGGGCGAGCGCGCGCCGCAGGTCGCTCTTGAGCGTGCGTCGCTCGGCGGCAGCATCGTGCATCGACGGGTCAAAGCGCGTCCACCGGCCCTTGCCCCGCGTCTTCGCGTGATACAGCGCCACGTCGGCGTCGTGCATGAGCGCGTCCACGGGATCGATGTCCTCGCGGTCCTCGCGCCGGCTTCCCTGCCCCTCGCCGTCCGGGCGACAGTGGACTATCGCGATCCCGATGCTCGCGCCTACGGACGTCGCCCGATCGCCCAGCATCACCGGCGTATCGATCGACGTGAGGATTCGGTCGGCGACCACGCGCGTTTCGTTTTCGTCGTGCAGAAAGCGAAGCAGCACGGCGAACTCGTCCCCGCCAAGCCGCGCTACCACGTCCGAGCCACGCGTCGCCGACTGAAGCCGGGCGGCCACCTCGACCAACAGCGCGTCCCCGCCGGCATGTCCGAACGTGTCGTTGACCGTCTTGAAGCCGTCGAGGTCGACGGCGAGGACGGCCGTGCGGCGCGGTGCTTCGGTCAGCGCGGCGGCCACCTGTTCGCGAAATCGCGCGCGGTTGGGGAGTCCGGTCAGCGGATCGTGAAAGGCCTGGTGCGTGAGTGCGTCCTTGGACGCGCGGAGCGCGTGCTCGGCGCGTGTGCGTTCGTCGATCTCCTCCTCGAGCAATTGCATCGCCTGACCGAGTCGATCAGCGGTGTCGTTGAAACTGACGGCGAGGAAGCCGAGGTCGTCGAGGGCGCGGGCCGGGAGTCGAACCGAGAAATCGCCGCGAGCCAGGGCGCCTAACGCGCGCCGCGCGCCGCGGACACGGTAGGTGAAGCGGATCGGACCGGCGACGGCCAGGTACCCGATGCCGGCGAGACACACCTCCTCGGTGAGCAGCAGCGCCAGCGGCCAGGCGCCGGTCGCGTGGTGCAGCCCGAAGGCGCGAGCGATCGGGTAGCAGACCAGGGCGACACCCAGCTGGACGCGCGCGGCGCGCGGGATATTGAGGCTGTACGCGATCGACGCCAGCAGGTAGAACGGGATGGCAAGATAGGACAGCTCACCGATCGACGCGGCGAGAATCCCGATGATGATCGAGTCGTTGCCGAGCAGGGCCCACACATGCCAGGGGCGGATCAAGTCGCGACGCAAACCCCACACCACGAGCCCGTTCACCATGAACCCGAACAGGTCCACCGCCACGAACAGCTCCCACGGTGCGGGGAGCACGTCGAACACGACGTCGATCGCCGCCATCGTCAGGCCGATGACGAGGAGGGAGAAGCGGACGTAGGTCGCCTGCCGCACCCATTCCTTCTGCATGAGCCACTTCTCCCGCTGGATGAGCTCCCGCGGGATCAGCTCGGAGAGGTTGGGGGACGGCACCGCTGCGGAAGGAGGAAGGGGCAGACCCCGCAGCGCCGGCCAGCGCTCGCGAGTTGCCCTGCCAGAGAGTTTCGGCCAGAGACGACGTCCGCTTCACGGCCCTAACGCGTGTCAGGCACAGCAGTTAGGCTGGCCCAATCTCTGGAGGATATGTCCTGCGTCGCCAGGAGGGCGAAGGCGACCAGGGTCCCCGGGTGCCGGGCGTGTTCAGGGCGTCAGTGGGGGCGAATCTCCTTGAGATGACGAAGCACCGGAACTCGCCACGCGGTAAGGGCTACCGTGACCAGAGCGATGACGCCGCCCAGCACAACGGCCGGCGCGGTGCCCAGGAGTCGCGCCGCTACTCCCGACTCGAAGGCGCCCAGCTCGTTGGAGGAGCCGATGAAGATCGCGTTCACGGCCGAGACTCGTCCCAGCATCTCCGCCGGAACCATCACCTGGATCATCGTCGACCGGATCACCGCACTCACGTTGTCAGCCGCGCCGCTGACGAACAGCAGAGCGACCGACAGCGGAAAGCTGCGCGAAAGCCCAAACCCGATGATGCATAATCCGAAGACGGTGACGGCGACGAGGAGTGCCTTGCCAGCCTCACGGACAGGAGGCCGGTGCGCCATGATGAACGCCATCGTTACCGCCCCAGCGCCGGTTGCACCCTGCAAAAACCCCAGCCCGCGTGGACCAACCTGGAGAATGTCTGACGCGAACACCGGCATCAGCGCGACGGCGCCGCCGAACAGCACGGCGAGCATGTCCAACGCGAGCGCTGCAAGAATCACGCGGTCGCTGCGCAGGAACCGGATTCCTTCCGCCAGGTTGCGGACCATCGAGCCCGTCATGGCCTGAAAAGCCGTCGGCGCGTGCCGGATCGCGATCATCGTGCCCAATGAGACGATCGACAACAGGATGTTCGCGCCGAACGTGAATCTCGACCCGAACGCGGCGAACAGGATGCCACCTAACGCCGGTCCGGCAACCATCCCCAACTGCCAGGTGGAGCTGCGCCACGTCGCGGCATTGGGGAACAGCTCACGCGGGACGATCTCGGCGATGAGCGCCGATCGCGCGACCTGCAGAAACGAGCGCGCCAGGCCGCACACCGCGATGACCGCGTAGAACGGCCAGACGACTCGCGGGCTGGGCGAGACCAGCGAGAAGAGGAACAGGGCGATCGACGCGACGAGCAGAACGCCGAGCGCAAGGATCGAGATGCGCCGCCGATCGGTGCGGTCGGCGATGTAGCCGGCCAGAAGCGCCACACTGACATACGGCACGATCTCGGCGAGTCCGATGAGACCGAGCGCCAACGGGTCGCGCGTGACCTGATAGACCAGCCACCCCACCACCACCGCCTGGATCTGCGCCACCATCGTCATCGTGAGCAGCGACACGATGAACCAGCGGAAGGGCTTGTGGCTGAGAGCGGCGTAGGCAGAGACGGACAAACGGGTGACCGGTGACCGGGTGAACGGGTAAGCGGGTGAACGGTAAACGGATAAACGGATAAACGGGTACACTGGCGCGCGCCCGTTACCCGTTCTCGCGTTTGCCTTCCCACCCGTCGCCCCACCCCTATCTTGGACGGGTCTTCTTCTCGTTCGAGGAACCGACATGCGCCTCCGAGTCGCTACCGGACTGCTCACTCTCGTCGCTGCCGTACCGACCAGCGCGCAGCAGCCCTCCACCAAACTCACGCTCGACCAGTATCTGGAGTGGGAGACCGTCCAGGGACCGCGTCTCTCGCCCGACGGAAAGCAGGTGATCTACGGCCGCCGCTGGGTCGACAAGCTCAACGACCGCTGGGAAACCACACTATGGATGATGAACATCGACGGGACGAAGAACCGCGCGCTGCTCACGGGCGGCAGCAACGTCGAGTGGTCGCCGGATGGCACCCGCATCGCCTACATCGCGCGCGGCGAACCTGGCGGTTCACAGATCTTCGTCCGCTGGATGGACGCCGAGGGTGCCGTCTCGCAGATCACGCGCCTCACCCAGGCGCCGAGCAACCTGCAATGGTCACCGGACGGCAAGTCGATCGCGTTCAACATGCTGGTCCCGACGAAGGAGAGCTGGAGCATTCCAATGCCGTCGGCTCCCACTGGCGCCAAGTGGACCGAGGCGCCGCGCATCGTGACGCAGCTGGACTACCGGCAGGACGGCCAGGGGTTCACCACAGAAGGCGACACCCACATCTATCTGGTCAGCGCCGACGGTGGCTCGCCGCGGCAGATCACCAGCGGGAGCTTCGACCACGGTGCCCCGCAGTTCATGCCCGACGGCAAGACCATCGTCTTTACGGCCGATCGCGTGGTCGACGCCGAGTACCGCTGGCGTCAGGGCGACATTTACGGCGTCGACGTCGCCTCGGGAACGATCAAGCAGCTCACCACGCGCAACGGCCCCGATCAACAGCCCACGCCGTCGCCCGACGGCAAGTTGATCGCCTACACGGGCTACGACTCCACGCGCGTCACGTACAAGGACTCCGAGCTCTACATCATGAATGCCGACGGGTCCAACCCGCGGCAGGTCAGCGGCAATTTCGACCGTTCACCGCAGGGGCTCATCTGGGCCGCCGACGGTTCGGGGATCTACTTCAACGCCAGCACCGAGGGGTCGCGCAACCTGTACTTCGCGTCGCTGACCGGTCAGGTCAAGCCCGTCACGACCGGGAAGCATATGCTGGCGGTGGAGGAGATCGGAAAGAGCGGTGTCGCCATCGGCACGCTTGCCACGTCGATCAAGCCCGCCGACATCGTCTCCTTCCCGCTTGCGGCGCCGAAGTTCACACAGCTGACCGCGGTCAACGACGACGTCCTCGCCGGCAAGAAGCTCGGCGAGCAGGAAGAGATCTGGTACACGTCGGTGGATGGTCTCAAGATTCAGGGTTGGATCGTGAAGCCGCCCGATTTCAGCCCGAATCGCAAGTACCCGCTGATGCTCGAGATCCACGGCGGGCCGCACGCGATGTACGACGTCGGGTTCAATTTCGCGCGCCAGAACCACGTGGCCGAAGGCTACGTGCTGCTGTACACGAATCCACGCGGCTCCTCGGGTTACGGCTCGAAGTTCGGGAACGAGATCAATAACGCGTACCCGAGCAAAGATTTCGACGACCTCATGGCCGGGGTGGACAGCGTGATCAACCGCGGCTATGTCGACACCAAGCGGCTGTATGTATTCGGGTGCTCGGGTGGTGGCGTGCTGACGGCGTGGACCGTGGGTCACACCGACCGTTTTGCCGCGGCGAGCTCGAACTGCCCGGTGATCAACTGGCTGTCCTTCGTTGGTACGACCGATGGGCCCGGCTGGTATCGCAACTTCGCCAAGCCGTTCTGGGAGGATCCGAGCGAGCATCTGCGCCGTTCGCCGATCATGTACGTCGGCAACGTGAAGACGCCGACGATGCTGATGACCGGTGTCCTCGACCTGCGCACGCCGATGCCGCAGACCGAGGAGTTCTACGAAGCGCTCAAGTTCCGCAAGGTGCCAACGGCCATGATCCGGTTCAATGAAGAATGGCACGGCACGTCGTCCAAGCCGTCGAACTTCCTCCGGACGCAGCTGTATCTCCGGAGCTGGTTCGAGCGATGGACGCATGGAGCAGTCGCGGCGCAGTGAGTTTCCGCGCGCTGGACGCCGGGGAGATCATCGGGACGCTGGAGCGGCTCAATCAGCGGATCGAGGAACGGTTCCCCGGCTCCGGCCTGGGCCGCGTGTCACGGGACCTGCTCGGCCTCGCCCGCGCGCTGTTCGTGCAGCGGTTCAGCGATGCGGTGGTGCTCCAGGCGGTGAACGAGATCGAAGATCTCACGACCGCCTTGTCAGGCAAGATCTGGCAAGAGATCACACTGCTGCAGGTGGAGGGATGAGAGCGGGTGAACGGAAACAAACGGGTGAACGGGCCTTTTCTTCCCCGTTTACCCGTTTGCGCGTTTGGTACCTGCTTGCGTCTCCATCGCGCGCTCGAGGAACTGCTTGCGCCAGGTTTCCAGCATCTCCACAGGGATGGCGAGCTGCTGCGCCACCTCCGTCGCCGGCTCGCCCTTGAGCACCCGCACCACGGCGTCGGTCTTCACAGCGACGGCGTACGACGGTGTCGCCCGCAACATCGTCGGCGTCGACCGGCTCTTGCCCGCAACCGCGGCGGTCACACCCGGCGTCCATCGGCGCGCCGCAATCCCCTTGGCCGCTCCGTCGCACACCGCACGCGCGAAGGCGATCGTCGGCTTGTCCGGCAGCCTGGCGTTCCAGGGACGGTCGGCGTACACGCACCCCACCAGCTTCCCGCTCACCAGCACCGGGAACACACCAAAGCTCCCCGCACCTAACGACTGGGCGAAGCGTAGCTCCTGGGCCGTGAAGTCGCGGTCCACCGGCGCGTACACGCTCTGACGCCGGAGCATCGCCACGGCGATCGGACCGTCACGCGGCGAGAGGTCGAACGAAAAGCTCTCGAGCAACGGTTCCACTGCCGTCCCAAGACCGAAGCGTGCCTTGACCGAGGCCCGATCGGCCGACAGGACGCAGAAGACCACGCGGTCGAAGGGTCCACCACGATAGATCGCCTCGAGCACGGTGAGGATGACGCGATTGAGATCCTCCCCCGATTCGGGCTCGGCGGCACGACGAACCTCGGCGGTAAGCTCCTGCCGCATCGCGGGGAGTGTGTCGCCGTTCACCTGCGACGACGAGGATACCGGCGTGGCCACTCCCGGCCGACCGCCCAGTTCCGCGATCGCCGCGTCGTGCTGTTTGCGGAGCCGCAGGTCGTCCAGGCTCACCTTCGCGCTGTGAAACGTCTCCTTGGTCTCGCGCAGCGCAGCCCGGACCACGGCGGTGGCCTGTTCCTTCGTCAGGGCCAGACGCCGTGCATACCGAGCCATCACCTCGCTCACCCCGTCGATTCGCACCGTGCGCTCGCGTCGGTACACGGCCGCCGTGAGCTCATGCGCACAAGAGACGATCGCGCCGAGCTCCGTTGCACCGGCCGGGCCGTCGGCGCGGATGCAGGCGAGCACGGTCTCCGGCATCCCCCAGTGCTTGGCCATCGCTTCACCGAGGTCCTCGAACACGAAGCCCAGCACTTCGAAGGCTGCGACGGACGCATTCCTCTTGTTGGTCTCCATGTCGTGAATGATCCGCGCGTACTCACGCGGGAAATACCCGGCCACCAGGACTTCACCGAGGTTGCGGAACATCCCGGCCAGGTGCGCTTCTTCGGGATCAGGGAATCCCCGCAGCATGGCCAGCTCGCGCGCATGGTTCGCCGTGATCATGCTCATGAGCATGAGCTCCTTGAGTCCCGGCGAGCGCTTTCTGTAGTGGTCGAAGACCAGCAGGCTGCCCGCCAGGTGGCGGACGGTGCGCGCCCCCAGCAATAGCATCGCGTGCGCCGCGCTCTGGATGTGCTGTCCGCTGCGTTTGAAATACGCGCTGTTCGCGGTGCGCAGCACCTTGAGCGTCAGCGAATATTCCCGCAACACGATGTTGGCGAGCCGCTGCAACGAGGCGTCGTCGTCAGGCATCGCCTTGAGGGCATCGAGTGCGTCCTTGGAGATCGCTGGAAAGTCCGCCTCGGCCAGGATCTGTCGAAGACGGATCTCGAGCGGAGACGCTTCCTCTGTATTGTGCGGCTCGCGTTCGCCCGGGTATCGTTGCCGCTGCTGCTGACCTGCGCTGCCCATTCGCTCAAAGACGGAGATGACACCCTGAGTATCGGCCGGATCGCGTGGATACTGTTGGTTCTGGCGGTCGGACCCGCACTCACCCCACCGAGGGCAGCCGCTCAAGCGCCTCCCGCCGCCGGCGACCTCACACCGTTCTCCGTCCGGAAGGCCGAAACGTTGCTCCGGGAGCAGCTGCCATGCCTGGGCTGCCATGCCTTCGGGCAGGAGGGTGGCCGGATTGCCCCTGACCTCATAACTGTGCGCCAGCGTCGATCGGCCGTGTACGTCGCGGCGATGGTGGACGATCCCCAGCGACAGCTTCCCGGAAGTGCGATGCCACGGACCGCGATGCCTCCGGCGACCCGTGACCTGGTCGTGCGCTACCTGCAAGGGCTGCCGGGACGCGGCGACACTCCATCGCCTCCTCCACCGGCGTCCACAAACGCCGAGGCCGACGGTGCCACGCTCTACGCGCGCTGGTGCGCGTCATGTCACGGCGCCCACGGGCGCGGCGACGGCCCCAACGCGACGCATCTGCCCGTCAAGCCATCGGTCCACGCCGACGGCGAGGCGATGCGGCAACGGTCGGACGACGCGCTCCATGACACGATTGCCAGCGGCGGACTCCTCATGAATCGAAGTGCGAGGATGCCCGCGTTCGGGGAGACGCTCACGACCCGCGAGATCCGGGAATTGGTGGCGCACATACGCCGCCTGTGCAGGTGCCAGGGGCCCGCATGGAGCAGGCCGTGATGGTGCGGCAGGCCATGGTGAGTACGGCGTGGCGCCGGCGAAGCGGCTGTCCAGCGTCAACACCAGGGAAGAGCAGGTGCCTGGTGTCGTTCAGCTGATGCACTGAAATGTCGAAGAAACGCAAGCGGCCGACAAAGCGCGGAGCGCCTTCAGATGACACGGCGAAGACCCCGCTCGACTTCCCGTCGCGTTTGACGAAACCGCGGCTCTGGGCAGCGCTCGGCGTGGTGGTAGCGATGTCCGCGGCGGCGCTGCTGGTCGTGCTGCGGACCGGTGAGTCGCCCGAGTCCTTGGGAGGGCGCGAACCCCTCCCGGCACCATCCCGACCGTACGTGGAGCCCGTGCCCGCGAGCGCCGCCGATTTCGTCGGTTCGGAGGCGTGCGCGGGGTGTCATCGTTCGCAATTCGAGACCTGGTCCCGCTCGACCCACGCCGCCGCGGGGGGCACACCGGGCGCGACCAGGATCCTGCCCGGGTTCGACGGGTCGCCGATTCGGTTCCGGGATGCGGTGGTGATCCCCGAGCGGCGCGCTGGCACGTGGCGGTTTGTCGTCAGGCAAGAGGGGCGGCCGGAGCGCGTCTTCCCGATAGCTGGGATCGTGGGCGGCGGTCATATGGAAGGTGGCGGCACGCAAGGGTTTGTCTCCCGATGGGCCGATGGCACCGTGCGCTTTCTGCCGTTCGACTTCATCCGCAGGGAGAACACCTGGTTCTGCAATACCAGCTCGCGCGCGAACCGGGGATGGATCCCCATCACGCCCGACGTGAAGCTCGCCGATTGCGGAGACTGGCCACCCTCCCGCGTGCTTGGCGACGAGCTGCGTTTCACCAACTGCCAGTCGTGTCACGGCAGTCAGATCGCGGTCACGGCCGATACCGTCGCCCACGCCTACCGGACGGCCTATACGTCGCTGGGGATCAACTGCGAGTCGTGTCACGGTCCGGGAAAGCGACACCTGGCCGACGTGGCCGACCCCGTCGCGGTGGCCGCCGGGGAGATCGCCATGCGCCCACTGGCAACGCTCACCAAGGACGGCTCGTTAGGTGTCTGCTGGCAATGCCACGCGCTCAAGGACCAGCTACGGCCCGGGCATCGCTCGGGCCAATCGCTCGACGCCTACTACTCCACCCTCCTCCCCCAGCTCGGCGACGAAGCGCACCTCCCCGACGGTCGCGTGCGCACCTTCGCCTACCAGCAGGGGCACCTCTATTCGGACTGCTACGTGAATGGAGGGATGACGTGCACCAGCTGTCACGATCCGCACTCCCAGCGCTATCGAGATGCACAGGGGCGCCCTCTCGACGGACGGCTCGACAACCGCCAGTGCACCGCGTGTCATGCCAGCAAAGCCCTCCAGCCCGAGCAACACACGAAGCACGCCGCCTCGTCGGCGGGAAGCCGATGCGTGGCCTGCCACATGCCGTACCTGCAGGAGCCGGAGGTCGGCGCCACGCTGCGCTACGCACGATCGGATCACAGCATACCCATTCCGCGACCTGTCAGTGACTCCACGGCCGGCGTCGTGAGCGCGTGCCGAACCTGTCACACCGACAAGGCGGAGACGGTTCTCGACCGGCAGGTGACCTCCTGGTACGGGGAGCTCAAGCCGGTTGCGCCGTCGATTGCGTCCGTCGTGCGCGGGCGCGCCGAGAATGATGCCGGGCGGGCAGCACCGCTGCTGCTGCTTCCCGGCTCCCCTCACACCGCAGCGGTCTTCGCCGGCCTGTCGACGTTTGCCGACCGGCATCTCGGCCCCGACATGACGGCGCTCGACGGAGTGGCTATCGATCGGTTGCAGAGCCTCGCGACGCATGGTGATCTGGACGTCCGGAGTCTTGCCCTTGCCTCGCTGCACCTCGCGCGCGGCGAGACGCCGAGGGTCCGCGCCCTTCTCACCCGCCAGCTGCGCGGCCAGGGAGAGCGCGAGCCCCTGGTGCGCAGCCGCTGGGCGATCTCGTTAGGCTACTTCGCCGACAAGCTGCGCGCGAGCGGCGACCCCGTGGCCGCGGCCGGGGTGTACCGCAAGGCGCTGGAGGTCGAACCGGGGAACCCCCGGCTGCACCTCAACCTCGGCCTGGCCCTCGCCGACGCGGGCCGGCTCGTCGAGGCCGCAGCAGCGTACCGTGCGAGCCTGAGCGTCGATCCCGTGCAGCCCCTGGCACTGGTGAACCTGGGGATCGCGCTCGCCGGGTCCGGCGACCGCGAAGGCGCGGTGGCCGCCTATCGCCGCGCACTCAATATCAATAGCCGAGAGCCGCTGGCGCACTTCAACATGGCCAACCTGCGTCTCCAGAGTGGCGAGCTCGAGGCGGCGGCAGCGGCGTACCGGCTCGCCATCGACGCCGACCCCGGACTGTCCCTCGCCCGCTTCTATCTCGCCCGCATCCTCGCGCAGCGAGGCGACCTGCGAGCCGCGCTCGAGGAGATCGACGCCGGCCTGGAGTTCGACGCGGCGAATCCCGAAGGCCGAGCAGCCCGCGAACAGCTCATCCGACGGCTGGGCGCGTCACGTTAGGCCGGCGACGGGTGGGCGGCCGCGGCAGCGCTGCGGCCGCCGCCTCGCGCAGCTTCCGGGCCAGCATCGCGGTCTCACGCGCATTCAACGTCTGACGCACCGCCGTCACCACGTCGTCGGCGACAAACAACAGGTACTGGCGCGTCTTGTCGGGCTGGCGCTCCGCGGGCGAGATCGACAGGGCTCCGGCGCTCACCCCCGGTTCCTCGAGACGCAGCGTCCAGGTCGTCTCGCGCGACCGCCGTGGGGACAACCTTCGGGTCAGAGAATCCGCGAACCGTCTCGCGTCCGTGGCTCTAAAAGTGACCGACACGGTCGCTTCGTCGCTGGCGGCGCCAAGGTAAACGGACCCGGAGATGGCCCGCACCTCGAAGGCGGTTTCACCGATCAAGGTGCGCCAAACGACGCGGTCATCGTCGACGAGCTGCGCGGCCAGAAAGGTGGGAGACACCGCCGCCAGGACGGCCAGCCAGGCCAGGCGCGCTACCATGGGGCGAGAGGTCATAGGCTCGAGCAGCGCCGGTCGACGCTGGGCCTCACACAGAGGCAGTGGTTCCGATTTCTCGGTCGTGGAGGATGGAGGCTGGGTGGTGCTACTCGAACACAGGTGCGCGGTTGCCCGCAATTGTGAAAGATACCCCGGAGGCTCGTCAGCCCAGCCGAGCCTCCGGGCCTTTCCGTCTAGCCGCGGCCCGGAAGCGGGATATCTTCGTCACGATTCGACCCCTCATCAACCCAGAGGTGCTGATGTCTCGACTACGAGTCAGGCGGGCTCTGCTGCTGATTCTGACGTTCGGTGTTGCCACCGACCTTTCGGCTCAGGCTGGTGCAATCACCGGTCGCGTGACCAACAGTGAGGGTGGGTTTCCGGTGCAAGGCGCGCGGGTCCAGGCGGTGAACAGCGGGGGCCAGATCGCCGCGTCGGTCCTCACGCGTGACGACGGCAATTATCGCGTCGCCAATCTCGCGCCTGGCGCATACAGCGTTGTCGTCTCACGCATCGGCTTTGGATTGAAACGCACGGAGGGCGTCTCGGTGACGTCGGGCGGGACGGCGACCCTGGACGTGGTGCTGACGCAGGTCGTGACGGAACTGAACCCCATCGTGACCACCGCCTCACGCCGGCCGGAAAAGGCACTCGAAGCACCGGCCTCGATATCGGTGGTCGATGTACGCGACATCCAGGAACGTCCATCGGTCACGGTCGCCGATCACCTCAAGGGCATGGCCGGCGTCGATATTCAGCAGGGCGGTGTCGCGCAGAGCAACGTGGTGGCGCGCGGCTTCAACAACGCGTTCTCCGGATCGATCCTCACGTTGCAGGACTACCGCTTTGCTGCGGTGCCGTCGCTGCGGGTGAACGTGCCGTTCCTGATGACGGCGACGAACGAAGACATCGAGCGCGTCGAAGTGCTGCTTGGACCCGCCTCGGCGTTATACGGGCCGAACTCGGCGAACGGTGTGCTGCACATCATCACCAAGTCGCCGTTTTCATCGCAGGGTACGACTCTCACGATCGACGGCGGCGAACGGTCGATGCTCCGAGGCTCGCTTCGCACCGCCGGCCTGTTCACGCCGAAGCTCGGGTACAAACTCTCCGGTGAGTACTTCAGCGCCAACGATTTCGACTCGGAAACGGCGCGCGACACGCTGGGCAGGCGCATTGTCGGCGCCGGCGGTCGCACGGTGTACGACCCGGGAGAGCCCGATGTCTTTCCGAGCCAGGCGCCCGCCGGCCGGGCGGGCCAGCCTAACGTGCGCGACTTCGACCTGAATCGGTATGCGGGCGAGGCGCGGATCGACTATCGACCCGGCGGCGACGCCGAGTTCGTGACGAGCTTTGGCTACACGAAGATCCTGAGCGGCCTGGAGTTCACCGGCGCCAACGGCACGTCGCAGGTAAAGAACTGGACCTACAAGTCGATTCAGCAGCGGATGCGTATCGGACGGCTGTTCGGCCAGCTGTTCCTGAACAACAGCAACGCCGGCAACGAAGACTCCCTCGACACCGGGGGCACGTTCCTGCTGCGCAGCGGGCAGCCGATCGTGGACCAGTCGCGCGTGTTCGCGGCGCAGCTGCAGCACGGGATCTCGTTCGCCGGTGACCGCCAGGACTTCGTGTACGGGCTGGACTATATCTTCACCAACCCGCGCACGGGCGGCACGATCAATGGCCGGAACGAAGACATCGACGACGTGACGGAAGTGGGTGGCTACGTGCAATCGACGACGCGTCTCTCGCCGAAGTTCGACGTCATTGCCGCACTGCGTCTCGACAACAACGACCAGATCGACGGCAATCAGTTTTCGCCGCGCGCGGCGCTGGTGTTCAAGCCGACGCCCACGCACAACCTGCGCGCGACCTACAACCGTGCTTTCTCGACCCCCGCCAACTTCTCGTACTTCCTGGACCTGATCCAGGCGCGCAACATCGGCGGGACCGGGTTCAACGTGCGCGCGTTAGGCAACCCGCCCAAGACGGGCTGGACGTTCAATCGGAGCTGCACGGGCGGACCCGGTGGGCTGTGCATGAAGTCCCCGGCGACCGGCGCCGCGAATCCGTGGGTGCCAGCCGTGGCCAGTCCGGCGGCCTTCCCGGTGATCGTCGGGGCGCTGGGGCCCACCTTGCGCGCCAGCCTTCAGGCAAGTCTGCAGGCGGCCGGGACCCCCGCGGCGCAGGCCCAGCAGCTGGCCGCGGGCATCGTGCAGTTCCTCGGCACGCTCAGACCAACCGGGACCGATGCCGGATCCCGCATCGCGTTCCTCGGCGCTTCACCCACGACGTCGATCTCGGAAAGCGCGATCACGCCGATCGGGCCGCTCGACGCCTCGTACAACAAGACCATCGAACTCGGGTACAAGGGCATCATCTCCAACCGCGTGCGCCTGGCGGTCGACGCCTGGTTCCAGAAGCGCGGAGATGTGGGCAATCCCGCGGGGTTGGCCACGCCTAACGTGTTCTACAACCCGACGGCGCTCGGGGGGTTCATCGGTCCCCGTCTCGGCCCGTTCCTGAGCAGCCTCGGTCTCCCGGCGGCGCAGGTCCAGGCGCTGGTGGCCGCGCTGACTCCGGCCCTCGCCGGTGGGTTGTCCAGCGTGCCGCAGGGCATCGTGCAATTCAACAGCGACAGGTTCGCATCGGCCACGGACGTGCACGCGACGTACACGTCGCAGTCCGACAAGGAGTTCGACGTCAACGGACTCGACGTCGCGCTGGACATCGTGGCCAGTGACAAGTGGACGATCGCCGGCACGTACAGCTGGGTGAGCGAGATCATCTTCGAGGACATCGTGAGCAGCAACAACACCGCGCTCATGCTGAACGCGCCGGGCAACAAGGGCTCGCTCGCCCTCAAGTTCCGCGACGAACTGAAGGGACTCGGCTTCGAGGTTCGCACGAGGTACCACGAAGGATATCCGGTCAACTCCGGCGTCTATGCGGCAGGCGACCGACTCGACGGCCGGCCGATCAGGTTCACCCGGCCCGGATCGACCACGGTGTACGAGTACGATCGTGTGGAAGACGCTACCGTATTCGATGTGGGCTTCAACTACCGGCTGCCGTTCGCCGGAGCCAGGGAAGCGATGTTCTCACTGAACGGCACGAACATCTTCGACAAGGGCTACCGGACGATGCCAGGTGCGCCGCTGGTCAAGCGGATGATCGTGACGAGGTTGCAGTACTCGTTCTGAGAGCAAGCGGGGGAGCGGAGAGCGGGGAGCGGTGACCAGCGGGGCGAGGATCGCCCGACCGGCTCCACGCTCGGGCGCGGCGACCGACCATTGACCGGTCGGTCGCTTCGTTTGGTAGCGGGCGTCCTTCCGCTCCCCCCGCTCCTCTCTCCGCTCCCGCGCTGTGCTCTCCTCCGCCCTGTCCACCCTTCCCCCTCACGCCGTTCTTGGTCATCGGGGGAATCGCGCGCATTCACCCGAGAATACGCTCTTCTCGATGCGCGAGGCAGTAGCGCTCGGCGTGCACGGCCTGGAGTTCGACGTTCGGCTCTCGCGGGACGGAGAGCTCATCGTTATGCACGATCCCAGAGTCGACCGCACGACGGATGGCACGGGAGCGATCGCGGAGCTGACCTGGGAGCAGATCCGGCACCTGGACGCCGGGGCGCGGTTCTCGGTTGATCACGCGACCTTCCCGCATCGCGGTCGTGGCATCGGCGTGCCCCGGTTGATCGACGTGCTGGAGGCGTTTCCCGGATTGCCACTGATCATCGAGATCAAGGTACCTGAGGCCGCGGCGGCAGTGCGACGACTGCTGCTCGAGCACGAGGCCACGAGTCACTGCACCGTCGCAGCGTTTCGGCACGACACCATGCGGCCGTTCGCGGACAGCCCGATTCCGCGCTGCGCGTCCACGATCGAGACGACGCGGATGTACCTGCCCGCACTCTTCGGGCGGCGCTATCGTGCGCTGCCCTTCCAGGCGATGAGCCTTCCGCCACGACACCACGGGATTCCCGTGCCGCTAGGTGCGCTGGCGGCGGCGGCCGCGCCGACCGGTGTTCCGGTCACGGCCTGGACGATCAACGAGCCGGCCGTTGCCCTGCGCCTGTGGTCGCGTGGCGTGCGTGCGGTGCTGAGCGACGATCCGGGCGCGATGCTTCGGGTGCGCGCACAAATCGGCGCGCGAGCGACGTAAAGGGCGGTGCCCGGTGTCCTTGCCGCCCGCGGAATCACCGGTGCAGGCAGGTGCCTGCTTCGGTGTCGTCGAAGGCGAACGACCCTGGTACGGAAGTGCGAGTCGCCGGGTGTGTCAGGGCAACGCGACGGCGTTGAGGCTCACGGGGTTCAGGCTGCCGGAGAACACCGCCAGCACGTGCGTTCCCGTGCTTGGACCAAGCGTCCACCGCACCGTGACTTCGCCTAACGGGTTCGTGAGGGCCGACTGCGGAGAGATGAGGCCGCCCCCGCTCAGGACCTGGAAGGCGACGGCGATCCCCTTCATTGGCGTGTTGTTGGGCCCCACCACGCGAATCACGATCGGATTGGGCAGCGCGGCGCCGGCCTTGGCAAACTGATTGGCGCCCTGGGCCACGAGAAGATCGTTAGGCAGCAGCGCGGTGGCGTTGATCGTGACGGCCTCGATCACCGGCGCCTTGGCCAGCAGCACCTGACTCGCCTCGCCCGTCCCCAGCACCCACTTGGTCCGGGCCTCGCCGTTCTCGTCGGTGAGCACACTCCCCGGATTCACCGCCCCGCCACCCGTCACCACGCTGAACCCGATCGACGTCTTCGCGATCGGAGCGCCGGCCGCATCGAGGAGCCGGACCACCACGGGATTCGGAAGCTCCTGTCCACCTTGCACGGCCTGGAGGTTCCCCTGCACGAGCACCAGCGACGTGGGGACCTGGGGGACGATGGCTTCCGTCCCACAGGACGCCGTACCGAGCAGGCCCGCGGCGAGGCCGAGCGTGCACATGGTGCGGACGTGCCGAAAACGCGATTGCAGGTACATGAGGGACTCACCAGGACGAGGGTCGCACTGGGGAGTATCGGCAGGAAGGACGAGCGGACAAGAGGAATGGCTTACCCGTCCACCCGTTCGCCGTTACCCGTCCACGGGTACCCGTTCACGCGTCTACCCGTTTGGCTTCCACGCCGGCAACGCCCGATCCACCAGCGGGAGCATCTCGGCCGCCACCTGGCTGGCGAGGTGCTCGGCTTCTTGTCGGCGCTCGCGCCAGTCCGACGCGCTGAATCCGCGGGATGGGGGAATGGGCACCATCACGCGGACCAGCGCCTCCTCCGTGCGGCCGCGGGCCGCCGCGTCGCGGAGAAGCTCCCATTTCACCCGATACTCGGAGTGCGCCACGCGGCCCCGGCCCTGATACCAGTACAGGACCACCGCCTGCATCGGACCGTTGGCCAGGATGTACTGGTTCACGATCGCCTCGCCCAGCGGCGCGACAACCGGTGTTGTGCCGGATTCCACCACCTGCCACCCCGCGCCTGGGAGGCAGTTGCGCGGCGAGTGGATCGTCTTCCCCGTCGCCTGCGATTCGTAGTAGCCGACGTACACCGAGAACGCGTTCAGCGAGTCCTTGCGGAAGATGCGGAACATGTAGTCCGACACGCCCACCACCTGGCGCTCCTCGGCGGTGAGCGGCCGCTCCTCTCCCTCCACGCCGGCGAGCGAATTGGGGATGGCATGCAGCGGCCGGTCGAGGGGAGCCGCCTCCTGACGGCCGGCACTCATCGTCAGGCCCACGCCCGCTGTGAACAACAGGGCGGGTGCGTAGTGGCGCCAGCTAAGCATTCGCCGCTCCACGCAGCCAGCGCGCCTCGATCCTGAGGATGACCCAGGCAATGCCGGCGAGGATCGCGAATGCGACCAGAAAGAGGAGCCACCCCTCGGTCACGTGCGAGAAGCCTTCGGCCAGCTTGGGATCCACGAAGGCCACGAGAAACCCCGTACCGAAGACTCTGACCCCGTTCACGAGAACCGCAACGGGAATCGACAGGAGCACGATGGTGATCCGCGAGGCTGGATGACGCAGCACCAGACCGCCTAACAACACACCCAGGCTCAACAACGCGGTGAGCGACCGCAGTCCCGAGCAGGCCTCCGTGACGAACAGGTCATGCCCCGGAAGGCGGATGACGTTGCCGTCGAGGTGCACCGGGATCCCCCGGGTCGACAGGAGCGCGGCGCCGAGCTTGGAAGCCTGGAATTGCAGCGGCAGTGCGAGGGAGCCCAGCACGATCTCCGGGAGCGGCATGGAGAGCGCGATCAGAACCACTGGCAGCCACCAGTGGAACAACTGCCGCAGGCCCCATCCCCAAATGACCACACCGCCGAAGGCCAGCAGCATCGCGCCGCGGGCGACAAACGCCTCGGCAGCCAGCGCGGCGACGTAGCGGAAGAGAATGGCCAGGACGATCGTGACCACGCCCAGGACCGGCTGGCCTTTTGACTGGGGCGAGACGCCAGCTCGCCAGGCAAGCCAGATGGCCAGCGGAGCGAGCAGCAGGCCGTGACCGGAATCCGGGTCGTTCCACCATGCCGCGGCGGTGTTCGCCATGGGACCGGCGAAGAGCGCGACGAAGCTCGCGGCGATGGCCGCAAGGGCAAGTGCGGGGATCCGAGGCTCGGGTTTGGGCAGCGCTGCTGATGTCATGCCACAGGATGAGGGAGAGGCATCGCCGGGAAGACGATCCACGGTGCCGATACTCACGGCTGATCTTTCATCGGCTTCGTGCAGCAAACGCCCGCATCCCTTACCGCAATTTCGCAGCCGCCCACCGCGTTTCGTATCGGCGACGGGGACAGGGCCGCTAAGTCGTTTTCGAGACTAGGGTTAGCCATTCTGACCTACATGGTAGGGGTGACGTTGATCATCACACTCCTTCCATTCCAGTTCGCGTGGCCCTCCACGTGGCGGGTCATGCTCACCGGCGATGGCATCGACATCGGGGCCAACGTGCTGATGTTCATACCCCTCGGGTTCCTGTACCGGCTTGGGACCCGACATCATCAGCGTCACAGTGCCCTCCGGGTCCTCTGGGTGGGGGCGCTGCTGAGTGCCGCGATCGAGTCGGCGCAGTTGTTCGAGGTCGAGCGATTCACCTCGCCCCTGGACGTGGCGACGAACGCACTGGGTGCCTTCGTCGGGGCGGTGGCGAGCGATCGAACGGCGGAGCGCCTGCGTGCGGGTGAAGGAGTCGTCGGACGACTCTCGCTGGAGCTCCCACTGATGGGACTCGTCTACCTGATCCTGCCGCTGCTCTGGTTGAATGGGCTCGCGTCCGGTGATTCCACGGGGCACGCCGGGCTTTCGCTGCTCGTGGCCGTCTTTGGCGCCTCGATCCTCGGGGGATTGCAGCGTTGCCACTTTGGTCCCGATCGCGCAGTGAAGGCGCGTCAGACGGCCCTGGCGACCGTTGCCTGGTACGTCGGCGGGGCCTTTCCGCTCCTGCCTAACGCGCCGGGAGTGGTCGCGGGCGGGGGCATCCTGGCGGGTCTGCTGGCCTGGTGGCGCGGCTCCGGCTCCGTCGGGCCGGACGCGACAGGCGTCGAACGACGGTACGAAGTCACGGTCCTGCGCTCGGCGTTGCCGGCCTACGTTGCGTATCTGGTGTTGTTAGGCGTGTCGCCCCTGATGGCGGGGATCGGTCCGTGGAGTGCGGGACTGGGATTCCCCGGCACGGCCATGGACTGGACCAAGCTCGAGATCCTTCGTCACCTCGAGCTCGTCGCCGCCTTTACGCTGCTGGGATACGTGCTCGCCGAGTCTCGTGGGCGTTCGCACCCCGAGTTCTCTACGGCGTTCCGGCGAATCTGCCTCTGGAGCCTTGGGGCGGCCGCGAGCATTGAGCTGTTCCGCGGGTTTCACGTCGGACATGGCGCCAGTGTGACGCGCCTCACAATGCTGGTCGGCGCCAGCCTTTACGGCGGCTGGCTGTACTACCTGCAGCGCGCGCACGTCCAGCAGCTCCTCGGCCGTCGCTGACCACCTCGCGCTAG
>JBQTIW010000241.1:0-5497 GCA_052387735.1 Gemmatimonadaceae bacterium | reverse complement strand
AGCGCCTGCCACGCCGTCGGCGCGCTCCGCGATCCTGAATGCCCCGTGGTCAGGTCCCTGCGCGCTCCCGATCCGGACCGGGTGCTGGGCGCAGCGACCTCGCAACCAGTCCCAACCCTCCCGCCAGCAGACCGAGGATCATCAGCGTGTCGAACAACGAGGTGGGTCCGAAGAACACTCGCAGATTGGCGACGATCCCCACGACGATGATCAGCGCCCCCGCGATCGTCAGAAACCACCCCATCCTGGATCGGCCGTTGAAGAACAGCAACGCTATGCCCGCCAGGAGCGGCACCAGCGACAACCCGAAACTGTTACGGCCCCCAAACTCCCAAAAGCCACTGGATACGGTCACTCGCGACAGCAGCAAGTAGCCCCCGGCGATGACCATCGTCGCCCCGGCGAAAAAGGCGCCGAGTCCACCCGAGGTCCCGCCGGCGCCACGCATCAGAAGCTCGCGATGTCGCGGTATGCCGCGAGGAAGTCGTCGATCTGCGGCAGGATCGCATCCTCGAGCTGCGGCGCGTATCCAACGAATGTGTCCGTCGACGCCACCCGTCTCACCGGCGCATCCAGCCAGGCAAAGCAGCCGTCGGCAATGCGTGCCGCGATCTCCGCACCGTACCCCCACGACAGCGAATCCTCGTGCGCCACGATCACGCGATTCGTCTTCTTCGCCGAGGCGAACACGGTGTCCTGGTCCCAGGGCGACAGCGTGCGCAGGTCGATCACTTCGACGGAAATTCCTTCGTCCGCGATCTGATTCGCCGCGGCGAACGCGCGCTGCACGGTGGCTCCGTACGTCACCAGCGTCACGTCAGTCCCCGGACGCACGATCCTGGCCTTGCCGAACGGAATCATGAAGTTCGGGCCCGGATACGCTGCCTTGTTGTAGGTCTGGCGGTAGAGGTGCTTGTGCTCGAGGAAGATCACCGGATCGTCGCACCGGATCGCCGTACGCAGCAGGCCGTTGGCGTCCAGGGCCGTGGCCGGACACACCACGCGCAATCCCGGCGTGTGCGTGAACAACGATGCGCCCGTCTGCGAGTGGTAGATCGCCCCGCGGATGTACCCGCCGTACGTGGTGCGGATTACCACCGGCGACGAGAAGGCGTTGTTCGATCGCCAGCGCATGGTGGCCAGCTCGTCACGGATCTGCATGAACGCAGGCCAGATGTAGTCGAAAAACTGGATCTCGACCACAGGCTTGAACCCACGATGCGCCATGCCGATGGCGCGTCCGACGATGTTCGCTTCGGCCAGCGGCGTGTTGTACACGCGGTCGGAGCCGAACTCCTTCTGTAGGCCGTGTGTGACCTTGAACACACCACCCTTGCCCTTCACCTTGCCCAGGTACTGATCGCGCGACACATCGGCCACGTCTTCGCCGAACACCACGATACGCGGATCGCGCCGCATTTCGTCCCGCATCGCGGCGTTCAGCAGATCTACCATCGTGGTCTCGTTGCCCGAGAACTGCGGGTCGTCCTCGGTGTCGAACTGTTCACCCGTGGGATCGACGTCGGGCGAGTAAACGCCGAAGTAGACCGTGCTTGCGTCAGGCTGCGGTTGCGCGAGGGCGTCGTCGGTGGCGGCCAGCACGGCCGCGTCCACCTCCTCGCGGATCCGCTCGATCTCCGCCTCCGAGGCGTGCCCCTTCGCGATGAGCCAGGCAGGGAACGTGTTGAGCGGATCGCGCTTCGCATCGGCCTCGCGCTCTTCGGGTGGACGATACAACACCTCGTCGTCCGAGAGCGAGTGCGAATAAGGCCGGATCACGTGCGCATGCACGAAGGCGGGACCCTTGCGATCGCGCACATGCTTCACGGCCCGCTGCATCGTTTCGTAACTGGCCATGAAATCGCATCCGTCGACTTCCTGGATGTAGAGCCCGGGGAAGGATGCGACGAGCCGGGAGATCGAGCCGCCGGCCGTATTCACCTCGACCGGGACGGAGATCGCGTACTGGTTGTCTTCAATGAGATAGACAATGGGCAACTTGAGGTTCGTCGCCGTGTTCAGCGACTCCCAGAACTCGCCTTCGCTCGTCGTGCCGTCGCCTGACGAAACGAAGACTACCTCATCGCCCCGGAATCCCTCGGTCATGCCCAGCTGCGACGCGCGATGGATGCCCTCGGCGCATCCAACAGCCTGGAGGAACTGTGTCCCGGTTGGCGACGATGCGCTGACGATGTTGAGCGCCTTGTGCCCGAAGTGCGAGGGCATCTGTCGTCCACCCGAGTTCGGATCGATCGCGGCCCCGACGGCCTCGTACAGCATCTCTTCGGGCGACATGCCGAGCGAGAGACAGAGCGCGCGATCGCGATAGTACGTGTAGAACCAGTCGTAGGACGCACGAAGCACGAGTCCGGCCGCGGCCAGCACCGCTTCGTGTCCGGCTCCCGAGATCTGGAAGAAAATTCTGTTTTGTCGTTTGAGCTGGATCTCCTTGTCGTCGATGCGCCGCGACAGGAGCATCACGCGGTACACGTTCAGGAGCTGGTCACGCTCGAGTCCGGCGCGTGTCTCGCGCGCGGCTTTGGTCTGAGTGGCCATGTTCTGAGGATCGGGGGCTCTGACGTCGGTCGGGGGTAAGATATCGGCTGAGGGGCGTTCGGGCGTGCGATCTTTTTGAGCGGGAGCGGCGGTTACGTGCGACGGCCGCCTGCGTCACGGCGAGCGTGGTTCGTTGCCCACAGCGCGAGTCGCGGCTGTGGCGCCCGCGCTGCGGCGGAACCTGCTGCAAAGAACGTAACGCTCATTGGCGCAAGCGCATACGCAGGGGGTGGAGGGTGGCACCATCCATGAAGGCATGACTTACACCTTGTTTGGGGGGAACCATGGCAGCTCCAGCAACCGGCAGGCATTGCATCTTCTGCGAAATCGTGCATGGCGCGGGCGAGGCCAGCATCTGTTATGAGGACGGGCAGGCGATCGCATTCATGGACATTCAGCCCGTCAATCCGGGACACGTGCTGATCGTGCCGCGTGATCACTTCGAGTCGCTGAATGACGTGCCCGAATCGCTGGCCATGCACCTGTTCGAGGTGGCGCTGAAGCTGGGTCCCGTCGTGCGACGGGTGTCGCGCTCGTCGGACCTCAACGTCGTGGTGAATTCGGGCGAGGCAGCCGGACAGAATGTCTTTCACTATCACGTGCACCTGATTCCGCGGCGTGCCGAAGACGGCTTCGAAGTGCCGCTGCCATTTCACGGGTCAACGATGCCGGATCGTACGCTGCTCGACGCGATGGCCGTGCGCATCATCGCCGAGATGCGGGACCCGGTGCGTCGCTCCTCGCGGGAGGTCGCATCGGCTGGTGCATAACGGGACGGTCCGGGAGTCGCGGCGGGCTCTTGCGCAAATCGTGCTTGTTATGCATAACTAGTACAACCACGGAGGTCGCGTCAGGCACCTAACGTGGTCGTCAGGCAACCGGAGGCGAATGCCAGCGCTGCTACCGGCCATCCACGCCCGTTGCACCGCGCCGCCCGCGAGGCGGCGGTCGGCCGCGTCTCCCACCCCACCCTCCTCCAGACACCCCGCCCGGCCCTCGGCCAGCAGCGGGGTGTCGTCGTTTCGCGTGAGGTGTCATGTCTCACCGTGGTCTCCTGCAGGTCTACCGGCCCAGGCCCGCGCGCGCGAAGCGCACGCGCGCGTCCACCCCTCACCACGCGCGGCTTCGCGCGCACAAGCGCGCGCTCAAGCACGCGACCATGCGCGATTGCGGACGCCGATGCGTGTACTGCGCTGCGCTCCTCGCCATCGACATGGCCACGTTGGACCATGTCTTTCCCATCGCGCATGGTGGCACGAGCGCACCGGGAAACCTCGTCACCGCGTGCGCGCGCTGTAATCGGCTCAAGGGGGACATGCTCCCCGCGGAGTTCTTCGCGCGCCATCCCTGGGCGGGTCTCAACTTCATGAGGTACGCCCGCGCCGTCCATCGCGCCCTCAAACGAGGCGCGAGAAGGGCCGTGTCCCTGGCCCTGGCCGCGTGAAAAGGACGGCAGACGAGCAGCACGAGCGTCCGCAGAACACATCTGACTCAGTTCTCGAGCCTACGAGTCCATTTCGCCCGTCCGCCCGTCCGCCCGTGCGCCTGCTCGCCTGTGCGCCCGCACCCCCGGGCGCCCGTCTCAGCCCTTCTTCACTAGCGTGACCTGAGCAAGTACCGCTGAGCGCTCGGCACACGGATCGTCGACTGGGGTGAGACGGACTCCCTTCTGCGTGATTGTCACTTTGTACTTCGCGGCGCCTGGGCAGGCCACCTGACCTTCCGTGTCGTTCAGCGTCACCACGTCGCCGCTAAACGTGAGCGTGCTCTTGACGAGCACGGTCCCCGCCTGAAGGGCTGACATCGTGGTCTCGGTAATATCGAGAACGAGGCCGGAGACATCAAAACCTGCAGAATAGTTCGAGTCCGGAACCAGCTCGTACGAACCGGGGGGAATCTTGGTCTGGGCAGCGCCATCGCCAGGAACCGCCACGATCAGGGCGAGTGGGAGAACGAACGCACGGAGCAACGACTTCATTGGGATCCTCGACGGGGACTTGAGCGTGGGCGCAGGACTCTTCAGCGGTATGATGGATTCTACCGTCTCAGGGATTGAACGGCAGGCGCTCTTTCCTTTCGTCCGTCACGGCTTGCCGGTTTCACCTACTAAAGTTCTAGTTGACAGGCGTCTCGCCCACTGCTATCATCTCCAACGAGAGTTCTAGTAGGAGCGCGCATGACCGAGGTCAGCTTCACGGAACGAGAGCTGGACGTGATGGCCGTGCTCTGGGAGCTCGGGCCGAGCACGGTGACCCAGGTGCGCGAAGCGTTGGCGGATGAGCTCGCGTATACCACCGTTCTTACGGTCCTTCGCACGCTGGAGACCAAGGGGCACGTGCGACACGAGTCGCAGGGAAAGGCGCACTGCTACGCCCCGGTTGTCGGGCGGGAGGTAGCCGGTAAGAGCGCGTTGCGCCGCATCGTCGACAAGATCTTCGGAGGCTCACGAGAGTTGCTGCTCGCCCATCTCGTTGACGCGCGTGTCGGTGACGACGAGATCAAGCGGCTCCGCAAAGTCCTGAATGATCGCCTCCGCGGTGGGGGAGGGGCGTCCGGATGATTGGCGAATGGATGCTCTACGGCTGCGTCGTGTCGGCAAGCGCCGCTGGTATCGCCTGGACTGCCGACACCTGGCGTCGCACGCGCCGCCGCCCAACGCGATGGATCTGGTTCGGAGCGGCGATGGCTACGGTCCTTGTTCCCCTGGGCGCAAGCCTGCGACCGGAGGGGGTGCCGAAGGCTGCGCCGGCGATGGTCGCCCCATACGTCCTTGAGACAGGGGCTGCAGTCGACACACGGGATCGCGCAATTGATGCGAATGCGCTCCTTGGCATTGCCTGGTTAGGGACATCGCTGCTCATGTCGGTCGCGCTGGTGGCGGGGCTTGTGCAGTTGAGCCGCGCCCGCCGTCGCGGGCGCCGCGTGGCATTGGCGGGGAGTA
>JBQTIW010000240.1:0-6689 GCA_052387735.1 Gemmatimonadaceae bacterium | reverse complement strand
GCGCGAGATTCTTCGACAGGCGATGGAGGCCGAGGGTTTTCGCGTCTATGAGGCCGAGTGGTGGCACTTCGACTATCAGGATTGGCGGAGCTATCGGATTGGGAATGCGCGCTTTGAGGAGTTTGGGCGGTAGAGCAGACGGGGAGACGGGCAAGGCGGCGGACGGGCAGGATTTGGCAAGGTCGCGCCGGTAGTGCTCCGGCGTGTTACCGCCTACGATCGGGCTGGCACGTCTGCCCGTCTGCCCGTCCTAAAACGCCATCATCTGCGTCACCTTCACGATCAGCGACCGTCCGCCCACGGGTGCGTCGGCCGTGAGGAACCGCTGATCATTGTACACGATGAACAGGTCGCTCAACGGATGATGGATGAGGTTGAACCTCACATTCGCGTTGAGCTGCTTTGACGAGGGGTCGTACTGCGACAGCGCGTCGATGAACATGTTCGGCGAGAACGAGTAGTTGGCGCGCGTGGTCCAGAACGCGCTGACGAACTTGCCGTTTGGCAGATCGAGGTCGCCCGCGGTGCGCTGCATGCCGGTGCTGACGCGGATGCGGTAGTTCGGACGAAAAGTCACCGACGCGGTTACCGAGCGCTGTGTGCCGTTGTAGAGACCGCCGACCGTCCATCGCGAGCTCAACGAGAGCTTGCGGCTCTGGTCGGTGTTGGCGAGGAGTCCGTACTCATTCCAGCCGTAGGGGCCGGCCGGCAGGGAATCGACGCCGGAGCTCAGGCGCAGCGGTTGCTCGAGGAGATTGAATGCGGGATTGTACGAAAGTTCCACCACCGCCCCATTCTCGAAGAAGAACGTCTGTCCGGTATGCAAACGTTTCTGCACCATGTGGTTTGTCTGGCTGGCATATAGGTCCCAGACGATGTGTGGGTGCAGCTCACGGATCCCGCGCCGGCGCAGCACTTCCGGGCGCGGGCGAACGCCGATGTCGGTGAACCACTTCTTCACGCCAACCCGCCGGTAGAACCCAAGGTCGTTGTTGAAGTGCTCACCTAACGACATGACGCCAGCCTTTCCGTGGAAGAAGTTGCCTTCCCAGTTGAGCGAGGTCCGCGCCGAGTACTGACCGCCACTCAATCCCGGCGTGCGCGTGCCCACGACATACGAATTCCAGTCCAGCCGGCCGGCAAACCGGATGTTGGCGTCGAGCCCCGCGACGCGATTGTAGTTGTGCGCGTCGTCCGTCGACTGACGCTGCATGAACAGCACGCCGATGTCCGAACCCTGAGCCACGTTTCGCCGCAGGCGCAGCACGGAGTAGTTGTTGTCGTCGGTGACGCCGTCTCCGCGCACCTGCATGTTGATGAGCCCGATGCCGAAGTCGCCGGCCATGCCCGTGAGACGCCCGCCCGCATCGATCGCCAGCGGCCGGCGGTCGTCGCGGATCCCGATGCGACGGCTGAAGAAGAGCAGGTTGTCATCGTCAGGCGTGGCCGGCACGAAGACGCGATTGAGTCGCGCGGCGTCGCCCACGTAGAAGATCCCGGAATTCTCGAGGAAGGCCTCGCGCTTCTCGGGAAAGAACTGCGTGAACTGGGTGAGGTTCACCTGCTGCTCGTCCGCCTCCACCTGTGCAAAGTCCGGCCTGACCGTGGCATCGAGCGTGAGCCCACGAGTCACGGCGAGCTTGAGGTCGAGCCCGGCATCGACCTTCTGGTCTGACGTCGAGACGCCGATGTCCCGCGCGGAATTCCCCAGGACGTAGGGCTTGACGCGGATATCGCGTCCAGCCGCTCCCACCTCCAGCCCCACGAGGTCACCAGCCCGCGAGAGACGCATGAGGTTGAACGAGCGCGGCACCGGCGACCAGAACGTCACTTCGTTCTTGCGACGAATGCGGCGCGCGAAGTTGATCCCCCACGCTTGATTGGCACCGGGCTCGAACCGGAGCGTCCGAAACGGGATGCGCAGCTCCGCCGACCATCCGTCGGATCGTCGCTGCGTGCGCACTTCCCAGAGGGCGTCCCAGCTCGAATTGATTTCGCGCCCCTCATTCGAGATCTGTCGATCGACGCGACCTCCGGCCGGGTTGGTGATGAAGATGTACCCGTTGCGTCGGTCCCGGAACGTGTCGAGGATGACTTCGAAATCATCCTGGTCGTCTTCGCGAAAGTCCTTGCGGATGTCGTTCACGACTTCGTGAGCGGGATCAGAGTCGCGCATGAAGGCGCCCACATAGAGATTCTGCTCATCATAAGCAATCGACACTTCGGTTTCTTCGGTTGCTGGCTGACCCTCGCGCGGCTCACTCTGCACGAACCCCGTCGCCGGCCGGGCACGCCTCCATACCTCGTCGTCGAGCGCACCATCCAGCCGGAACGAGCCGCTCACGGCAACGGCCAGGAGCTCGCGCCGTCCATCCGGCGATCGCCGTTCCGCCGTCACGTGGCGTCGCGCCGAGTCTCCAGCGTGTGTCTGCGCGGCTGCCGGTGACGCCAGCAGAATACAGGAACTCACCGCGCACCAGCGCAGCGGGCTCGGGATCGAGGACAACATGACCGATGTGTTGGGGTTTGGAAACGCCGGAAACTACGCGCGGGGGCGTGCCCGCGTTGATCCACGCGGGCGCAAGATATCGCCCGGGGCGCTACTGAATGGCTGCGGCGCCGGCGGGCAGCTTCTCGTGGAGAAAGCGGGTGAGAAGCTCGAAGAGGTGGCGCGAGGTGTTGGCGCTCTCCGAGATGCCATGCGAGCGGTTCGGGTACGACATGATTCTGAACTGCTTGTTGGCCGCGATGAGCCGGTTCGCCAACTGTTCGGCGTTCTGATAGTGCACGTTGTCGTCACCGGTGCCGTGCACCAGCAGAAGCTCTCCCTGCAGACGGTCGGCGAAGGTGATGGGTGACCCCAGGCGGAACGCCTCGGCGTTCTCGTCAGGCAGTCCCATGTAGCGTTCCTGGTAGATCGTGTCGTAGTAGCGCTGATCGGCCACGGGTGCCACCGACATACCGACTTTGTACAGGTCCGGTGAGCGGAAGAGCAGGTTGAGGGTCATGGAGCCTCCGCCGCTCCATCCCCAGACGCCGACACGACTCGCATCGAGAAACGGCCGTGTGCGCAGCAGCTCCGCGGCCGCGGCCGCCTGATCGGCCGAGTTGAGGATCCCGATCTTGCCGTAGATGCTCTTGCGCCAGTCACGTCCGCGCAGCGATGGGGTGCCGCGATTGTCCACCGACGCGATGATGTATCTCTGCTGTGTGAGCATCAGGTGCCATAGATAGTTTCGTCCGCCCCACGAGTCGGTGACGGTTTGGCCTGCCGGTTCGCCATACACGTGAAACAGAACCGGGTACTTGCGCGAGGGATCGAAATCCGGGGGATACATCAGATACCCATCGAGCTCCACTCCCCCGCCGATCGGCACGCGGATGAACTCCTGCTTCCCCCGAGTGAGCGCTTGCACGGCCGTCCGCAGCGCCGCGTTGTCGACGAGGACGCGGAGCCGGCGGTGTTCGGGCAGCTGGACCAGACCGGTCTGCGGCGGCGAGCCGAACGACGACCAGGTATGAATCGCGAACTTGCCGTTAGGCGACACGTCGTATCGATGGGTGCCGGGCGCGTCGGCCGGCGTGAGGCGCGTTGCCGGCTGGGATCCGTCGAGCTTCACGCGATACAGGTACCGCTGCGTCCCGGTCGCCGGTGAAGCCATGAAGTACACCCAGCCCGATCCCAGGTCGATCTGCGTGATATTGGCGATGTCGAACGCCTCGGTGGTCACGAGCCGGGCGGAACCGCCCTGGCGCCGGCGCACGTACAGGTGGCGCCAGCCGTCGGTCTCGGAGACCCAGGTGTAGGCCGCGCCACGGTCGAGCCATCGGAAGTCGTCGATCGTGTCCACCCATGCGCTATCGCGTTCGACGTGCACCGGCTGCACCTGTCCCGTCCGCGCGTCACCTGCATACAGGGTCAGGGTGTTCTGCTTCCGGTTCAGATGCTGGAGGACGACCTCACGGCCGTTAGGCGCCCATTCCATGCGGGCGATGTAGTTGTTACGCGGGTCACCGGGCACGGCGAACCAGAGGGTGGTGCCGCCATTGGCGCTGACCACGCCCACGCGGGCGGAGGAGTTGGTGGTCCCGACCTTGGGATACTGGACGGGGATGGTGAAGGAGTAGAGCGAATCCGTGTTGTTGATCATGAGGAAATTGCGGACGCCGGATGCATCGAGCTGCCAATAGGCGATGCGCGTGCCGTCCGGACTCCAGCGGAACGCGTCGCGCAAGGCGAGCTCCTCCTCGTACACCCAGTCGGTGGTACCGTTGATCAGCGTGCGGGAGCCGTCATGTGTGAGCCGCATGATCAGTCCGTCGCTGACGTCTTCCACGTAGATGTTGTGGTCGCGGACGTACGCCACGCGATCGCCCTGCGGTGAGAACTTCGCGAACATCAGGGAAGATGGCCGGGCATCGCCGCCGAGCTTGCGCAGACGCCAGCTGGTGAGGTCGAGGACCCAGTAGTCGCCCCGCGTGTTGTCACGCCAGACGCGTGTGCTGTTGGTGAAGATCAGGAGCCGCCGGGCGTCGGGGGACCATTGATAGTCCTCGATCTGCACCGGGGCCGATGCACCGTTAGGCACCAGCCGGTTGGTGGCCACGAGCACGGTTCGGGCCCCGGTGGCGGCGTCATACCGTACGAGCTCGCTCCCTCGACCTCCGGCCGCGGCCTCGATGGTCGTGTAGCCGTTGCCATCGGGCGTCCACGCCGTCGGCCCGAAGCTCTGGCCGGCGAACTCGCGGGTGTCGAAGAGCCGGTCGATGGTGACCCGGGCAGGATCGCTCGTCTGCGCCGTGCCACGAAGGGTCGGGAGCAGAAAAAGGAGGAACGCAGTATTTCGTCGAAGCGACATGGGATCCGTCGGGCAATGCGACACCTACACGCTACCTTCGCCCGTCACCGAGGTCCACCAGGTGGGAGGACTGGCACACGCCGATGCTCGTGTTCGGAGACGGCCTGGGCGGCCCAGACCCTCCTGACGCAACACGCCCGACGGCCATCAGTGGAAGTCGTGCCCCTTCGCCCACACTTCACCCGCGTCGGCTCGGAGCGCCGTGAACGTCTCTCCTCGCAGATTCACGACTGTTCCCTCCACCTGCAGCGTCCCGCGCACGAGCAGGAGCGGTGAGGTGGAGATCAGCAGCGCCTGCCGCTCGAAGCGTTTGGGTGTCACCACCACGTTCAGAATTCCGGTCTCGTCTTCCAACGACAGAAAGACGAACCCCTTTGCTGTGCCCGGTCGCTGGCGGCAGATCGCGAGTCCCGCGTGGGCGACCTTCGTGCCATCACGCCCATGGGCCAGAAGCTCGCGGGCCGTCTGCACTCCGTTAGGTGCGAGCACGTCGCGCAGGTGGCGCATGGGATGGCCGGTGAGCGACAGGCCGGTGATCCGATAGTCGGCGTCGGTGGTCTCGAGGCGGGACATCGGAGGCAGGGGGGCGCGTCCCCGGCATTGGCGTGACGGTGCCAGGGGTCCGGCGTCCCCGCGCGTCGCATCGAGCACGCGCCAGAGCGCGGTGCGACGCCGCTCGTCAGGCGGTACGTCGGTCACCATCGAATCGAAGGCACCGGCTTCGGCGAGCGCGCGCAAGCTGCTCTGGTTGAGCCCCGCGCGCTGCACGACGTCGGCGATGTCGGCGAACGGACCGTTCCGCAGGGCAAGCTCGAGTTTTTCCCGTGCGGCGGCGCCGAGTCCACGGACGAGGCGAAGGCCGAGACGAACCGCTGGTGGTGGGCGGTCGGCGGTGGGCGGTCGTGGGGTCGAATCCGCTACCGCCGATCGCCGACCGCCGACCGCCGCTCTCACCCTCACCTCTGCCCCATACGGCACGACCACCCGTCCATCCTCCAACTCGAGACAGGTGTCCCACGCCGAGCATGTGAGATCCATGGGCCGGATGTCCACCGCGTGCCGGCGGGCGTCCTCGATCAGCGTGCCCACCGAGTAGAAGCCCATCGGCTGCGCGTTGAGGATCGCGGCGGTGAACTCGGGGGCGTAGTAATGCCGCAGGTACGCCGACCCATAGACGATGAGCGCGAAGCTCGCCGCATGCGATTCGGGAAAGCCATAGTCGGCGAATGCATTGATCTGGTTGTAGATCCGCCGACCGACGTCTTCGGGAATACCGTTCTTCGCCATGCCCGCGAGCAGCTGTTCGCAGATGGCCGCCATGCGTTCGCGCGAGCGCTTGTGGCCCATGGCGCGGCGCAGATTGTCGGCCTCGCCCGGCGTGAACCCGGCAGCGGTGATCGCCACCTGCATGCCCTGTTCCTGGAACAGGGGAACGCCTAACGTGCGTTCGAGAATCGGCGCCAGGGACGGATGCGGATAGGTGACCTTCTCCTCGCCGGCACGCCGTCGCAGGTAGGGGTGGACCATGTCGCCCTGGATCGGCCCGGGACGAATGATCGCGACCTCGACCACGAGATCGTAGAAGCTGCGCGGCTTGAGGCGCGGCAGCGTGTTCATCTGCGCGCGGCTCTCCACCTGAAAGACGCCGATCGTGTCGGCGGCGCAGATGTCGTCGTAGACGGCCTGGTCGGCCATGTCGAGCTGGCTCAGATCGACCGAACACCCGCGGGCGGCCCGGATGTACTTGAGGCAGTCCTGAAGCACGGTCAACATGCCCAGGCCTAACAAGTCGATCTTCACCAGCCCCACGGGGTCGAGATCGTCGCGCTC
>JBQTIW010000239.1:0-5488 GCA_052387735.1 Gemmatimonadaceae bacterium | reverse complement strand
TGGTTTTCGGGGGGGGCCCCCCGCCGGCTTTCTTCTTTTCTGATGATAGCACGCGAGCGTCCGCCGGCCGGCGTCGGTCGCGTCCCGTGACGTTCCCGTTTCCTGATTTGCCGGGTCGCGCACGTGGTGCTGGCCGTCGCGGACCCGTTCCCCCTTTTGGCATTCCCCGTTTCCTCGCTCCAAGCAGATAGCCGACGAGCCGCGGCGTGAGGCAGGCACGGGGAATATGGTCGCGTCCTCGCGAGCTACAAAGTCAGCGCCCGCCGGTCAGCGTACCGGCGGGCGCTTGTTCTGTGTGCCCAGCATGAACGGTGACTCGGAGGTGAGAGTCCTTCGGGAAGCTGGTCGTAGCAACCCAAGCGAACCGCAAGGCGGCGACCGTGAGGAGACCGCTGAAAGAAGCGGCTAGCCAATCTGCGAGTCGAGGGACACGAACCGGATAGGAGGCAGTGCCGAGTAGGGCGAGCGGGCAGAACGCCGCGAAGCTCTCACGACCGAAGCTCAGGCAGTGTAAATCCGGCGATTGCGCGGAGAAGGCCACCGTTCTTACCTGGGGAGATCTCGCCGAACGCCTGAAAGGGCGACGGTGCCGCACCGGAGCGAGAAGTCAGCAGCGGCCAGAGGAGCGAAGGGCTTCGGGTCGGCTGGACCGCCCCGACGCGAAGGGCCAAACAGCGAGGAGAGCGAATCGTCCGTGGACCGTGGGAAGGCCAGGCACCAGAAGTCCGAGCAATGGGAGCTCCTGCTGAGTGGTGGGGGTGAAGCCCCGACGGCTCCCCAGAGCGGTGAAGCCGGACGGGCGGCACACGGGGACGAGCGCTCAGGAGCCACTGCCGCGGTGATGGAGCGGGGAGTGGCGCGCGCGAACGCCGGTGCGGCGCTCAAGCGCGTGCGGCGCAACAAGGGCAGTCCCGGCATGGATGGGATGACGGTGGGAGAACTGGCGCCGTATCTGCGCGACCACTGGCTGGTGATCCGGGAGCGGTGGCTCGCGGGGAACTATCAGCCGAGCGCGGTGCGGCGAACAGAGATTCCGAAGAGCGGCGGCGGGGTGCGGCAGTTCGGCATTCCGACGGTGCTCGACCGGTTCGTGCAGCAACGGCTGTTGCAGGTGCTGCCACCGATCTTCGATCCGACGTTCTCGGAGCACAGCCAGGGCTTCCGGCCCGGGCGCCGGGCGCACGATGGCGTGCGTCAGGCGCAGCAGTACCTCCAGGAAGGACGCCACTGGGTGGTGGACGTGGACCTCGAGAAGTTTTTCGACCGCGTGAACCACGACGTGCTCATGGGCAAGCTGCACAATCGGATCGAGGACCCGCGGCTGCTGCGGCTGATCCGTCGCTATCTCGAAGCCGGTATCATGGGGAACGGGGTGGTGATGGAGCGGCACGAGGGGACCCCGCAAGGGGGACCACTCTCGCCGCTCTTGGCGAACGTGCGCTTGGACGACGTGGATAAGGAGTTAGAGCGACGTGGGCACCGATTCGTCCGATACGCGGATGACTGCAATGTGTATGTGCAGTCGCAGCGGGCGGGCGAGGACGTGCTGGCCGTTCTTCGGCAGCAGTACGCGAAGCTCCGGCTCCGGATCAACGAGGAGAAGAGCGCGGTGGCGCAAGCGTGGGACCGCAAATTCCTGGGCTACAGCTTCTGGGGAGCCAGGGACGGCGTGGTCAAGCGTCGCGTCGCACCCAAGGCCCTTGAAGACCTGAAACATCGTGTACGACGCATCACGCGTCGCAATGGTGGCAGGAGCCTCGCCCAGGTCGCGAAGGAACTGACCGGATATCTGCGCGGCTGGAAGGCGTATTTCCGACTCGCGGAAACACCGGGCGTCTTTCGTGGACTGGATGGAGGGATCCACCGCCGCTTGCGAGCGCTGCAGCTCAAACACTGGAAGCGGGGCCGGACCACGTACCGCGAACTGCGGGCTCGGGGACTCCCTGAGTGGCTGGTGCGGAAGGGTGGCGGGCACGGTCGGCGCTGGTGGTGGGCTTCCGCGCTCGGCGCGATGCAGACCGTTCTGCCGGGATCGTACTTCGATCGGCTCGGGGTGCCCCGGCTTGCCGCCTAACCCCAACGCTCTGAACCGCCGGATGCGGACCCGCATGTCCGGTGGTGTGGGAGGGGCATGGTGAGGATCACTCACCATCCCCTATCCCGATCGTCTGGTGGCGTCGCTAGGTCGTGACGCCGGCGACCTGTCGCAGCCGATCGATCATCGCGTGCAGCTTCCGTTCGGTCTCGTCGATCTCCTCGGCGGCGTCGGCGACTTCGAGAAGGCCGGCCCGCATTGAGGTTGCCACCTTGTTCAGATAGCGGATGTTCTCGAGCACCTCTTCCGTCAATCGCCGGAGGCCGTGATACCGTCGCAGGTCGACCTGTGCCCGCAGGAATCGAAGCGCCAGGTCGTGCGCGGAGAGCTCTCTCGCCAGTCGCGTGACTTCGTCCGCGTCCTTCCCAGGGATCGCGCCGTGGTCGCGCATGCCCTGGTCTTCCCACTCGTCGTCGGTGAACCACAGGTGACCAACATGTTCGACACCGTCGTTCTCGACTTCCACTGTCACGTTGTAGGTTCGCCCTTCGACTTCGAGCGTCGTGACGTGCAGTTGCTCTTTCTCCCCAACCATTGTCATCGTGCTACCTCACCAGTTCCGAGGTCTCCATCAGGAATTGCTCGATCGCGCCAACGAGCGTGTCGGGCTGCTCGACATACGGCACGTGGCCGCTCGCCTCTAGGACGACGCATCGCGCGCGCAAGATACGTGCTGCTGCAAACGAAGATTCCACAGGGATCGGATCGTACCAGCCGTGCACAATTAGTGTCGGCACATGCAGTGCGGAGAGTTGCGGCAGCAGATCAAAATCGCCCAGACTCTCCCACACAGATTGCTGCACGCGGGCCTGTACACGGAATGGTGTCAGGTCGCGCGCACGGCGTGGATCGGCAAAGTATCCGGCGACCGAGAGCTCGAACTGACGCTGTCGATACGCCGCAGGATCGCGCTCCTTGAGTCCCGAGCCGGCGAGTTCATCGCGCAATGCCTGAACCTCTGGGCTCGTCTGTCGACGCTGGAACTCCCGTTCGAAGGCTTCGCGAAAGGTGCGATTGATCGGCGCCGGGTCGATGAGCACCATCCGTGCAGGCTGAATGGGGACGCGCGCGGCCTGCGCCTCGAGCGCGTAGAGCAGCGTGAGCAGGCCACCCCAGGAGTAGCCGATGAGTGTCAGCGGTGTGGTCCCGAGCTCCTGGATCACCGCGGCGAGGTCCTCGACGTGCGTGTGCCAGGTGATGGGGGACGGGTCGTCGGTTCGCGATCGGCCGCCGCCACGCTGATCATAGAAAAGCAGCCCACGCCGCGCTCCCAGCCTGAGCATTTGCGGCAGCACGTAGTCGTGGTGAGCCCCGGGTCCCCCGTGCAGCACGAGCACGCGCTCCGCCTCCGTCGAACCGTACTCTGCCCAGTACAGCGGGACCGCCGTCGTGGTGGTGTGGCCATCGGAACGTGGCGCGGGGATCTCCAGCGGCATAATCGAGAAGTATCGCCACAGATGAGATGTGACGCTTGGTTCTCGAGGACCCGACGCGTCGGTCGTGGTCGCTGGCCCGGCGACTGGGGCTCGCACCCGACGGTCCGGGGTACTGACACTGCTGATCCGCCGACGGTCGTTGGCAGCGCGGCCGAGCTCGCGCTATGGTAACGTCTCCACCAATCGAAGGTGGAATCAGAGCACGCAAGGAGAAGGCCCATGCAGACGCTGGTGAAAACGTTGGTCGCGGTCCTCGCCGTTCCGGTCGTGGCGGGAGCTCAGAGTGGCGACCCTGACAAGCTCGTGAAGGATGGTGGGGTGCTGGTTGCGGGATGGACGGGCCGGCTCGACCCACAAGCCGAGAAACGCGGCGCGAAGATCACCGACGCCAAGTTCTGGTCGATGGGTCCGGGCATACACGTGACGGCCGGCCCGCCGGCTATCTACTGGAACCCGTCAAACAGGGGTCTGGGCGACTATGTCGCAAAGGCAACTTTCGCCCAGACGAAGGCGACGGAACATGCGGAGTACTATGGCCTCTTCATCGGAGGAACGAACCTGAGCGGGCCGATGCAGAACTACCTGTACTGCGCCATCGCCGGCAACGGCACGTTCGTAGTCAAGCACCGCATCGGTGACGAGGTCCATGAGCTCGCGGGTCGGACGGCGAACGCGGCGCTCAAACAGGTCGACGCCACCGGCAAGGCGTCGAATGAGATCGCATGGAGAGTCACGAAAGACCGAACCTCGTGCCTCGTGAACGGCACCGAGGTCTGGGGTTACGCAAGCAAGGACCTCATAGGTCCCGGCAAGCTCGAATCGACCGACGGCATCGCGGGTATCCGCGTGAACCACAATCTGGACGTGCACATTTCTGGGTTTGGGGTTGGCAAGGGATAGACGGCCTCTAGACGTAGTCCCTCGCCGCTTTCGCCGTTCGGCTGTGCACTTCAACGGTCGTGGCGATGTCGCGGCCGTAGCCGCCCGCAATGGTGATGGCGACGGGAATGCCGACCTCGCGACACGCGCGCAGGACCACGTGGTCACGGCGCTCCAGTCCCGCGAGTGTCAGTGACAAGCGACCGAGTCGGTCGCCTTCGTGCGGGTCCGCGCCGGCCAGGTAGAACACGATGTCGGGCCTCGCCGTCTGTAAGACGCCGGGCAACGCTTCGACCAATCGTTCCAGGTAGGCATGATCGGTTGTCCCGTCCTCCAGCTCGATGTCCCGGTCTCCCGGGATCTTGCGGAACGGATAATTGCGCCGGCCGTGCATGCTGAACGTGAACACTCGGGGGTCATGGGCGAAGATCGAGTGTGTACCGTTGCCCTGATGTACGTCGAGGTCGATGATCGCGGCGCGCGTAATCCGGCCGCGGTCGATCAGACTCCGCGCAGCGACGGCCACGTCGTTGAAGACACAGAACCCCTCACCGTGTGACGAAAACGCATGATGGGTGCCGCCGGCGAGGTTGATGGTCACGCCGGCTGCAAGCGCGGCCTCCGCGGCTTCGCAGGTGCCGCCCACCGCGCGGAACGATCGCTCGACGAGCTCCACTGACCACGGGAAGCCAATTCGCCGAAGCGCGGGCGCTTGGAGCGATCCACCGATCAGCCCCTGGACATATGCGTCGTCGTGTACGCGGAGCAGGTCTTCAATCGCTGCACGCGGTGGCTCGTGTACGGCCTTACCGGGCACCACCCCTTCGGACACCACGCGCTCGAGCAGGAGCGCATACTTGGCGATGGGGAAGCGATGCCCCTCGGGGAGGGGGATCGTATAACGCGCGGAGGACCAGGCGTTGAGCGGCATGCGTCGGCGGACGAATAGACGACTAGCAGGCTGCTGAAAATGGTGGATTTGTGAGCCTAACGGTGTCCGGGAAGCGGCGGGACGACGGGGGCGACGCCTCCCGGGGGGCGCGGCGCCCGGTGCAGGGACCGTGCGTCGCGGTGCGGG
>JBQTIW010000238.1:0-14097 GCA_052387735.1 Gemmatimonadaceae bacterium | reverse complement strand
TCCTGTTGGCGGTAGACGAGGGAGCGAGTGCTGGATCAATTCTTGAGGAGAAAGTCGAAGCCGACGGTGACCTTGTCGTGCACTCTCATCGTGCCGAGCATCAGCGACGGCGGTTTGAGCCCGTAGTCACGCATGTTGAGCTCGTACGTGCCCGTCACCTGCAGGGCGCCGTCGGGGCCGGTCTTGGCGGCCGCGTTGATGGTGACCTCTTTCGCCACACCGCCTAACGTGAGCGTGCCTTCCAGCGTCACGTCGACGCCCCGGGCCGCGCTCGTCAGGCTGTAGGAGCCGACGTTGAAGGTGATCGTCGCGTTGTCCGCGGCCTTGATCGCCTTGAGCATATGGCCGGTCATCGTGCCGTTGCGGCAATCGAGCTTGTCGGCGGGGATCGTGAGCGTCACGGAGCCGATGCCTTTCGTTCCGGCGAGCACCGCGGCCACTGCATCCGGACCGGCGGAGACGATCTGGGCGTCGAACACGGGGGCCTGGCACTCGAAGCCCCGGACCGAGGACGTGCCCTTCACCCAGAGCCGGCTCGTCGGCTCCACCTGCATGGGTGTCGTGGCGGCGCGGAACGCGAGCGCCGCGGGGATCACGAGCAGTCCGGCGAGTGAGACGACAATGGAGCGGCGCATGCTGTTCTCCCGACTTGTGCGATTGGGCCGCAGTCGTGCGGCTTCATCCTCAAGGTGCGGCGCTTGTCTTCGGACCATTGTCGGGCGCCTCCACGAACGTGTGTAGGCCACCGCGACCCGGCCGTGTCAGGGTTTTCCCGGCACTACCGCGTCGGTCCACGAGCTGAGTGTCATGACAGCCTTGCCGACGACGGGCATCTCACTCTCAATGCGGGCCGGGATCCGCCTGGCATCGTCGGTGAAGTGGATGCGGATCAGGCCGAAGCCATCGCGGTAGCGCCGCGCATCCCGCACGCGCATCTCCACGACGACGGTCTTGAGTTTGCCCACGCCGGTGGTGATCGTCTCGCGCCCCACCACGCGCACCGAGATGGGGTTCCGCTCCGGCAGGTAGTGTCGGTCAAATTCGTACAGCGTGTCGTCGACAAACGGCAGCGTGCGAATGAAATAGATGAACGACAACTCGTCGAGCGGCTCGTCGGTCGTACTTTCGCCCGACATTCCCCCTTCCCCTTCCCATCGACGCTCGCCCGGGAACAGGTCGACCGATTCGTCGCCGCTGGACAGCGGGTGTCGCTCGTGCTTCTCGAAACGGAGCGCCACCATGCGGATGGGATCGATCCAGGACTGCGTCCGATCGGTGGCCTTGATCGGACCGAATCCGGCCCGGAAGTCGAAGCGGAGGAGGTAGGCGTCCCGGCCCCGCACATGCGTGGGCCCCTCGACGGTCATGGAGCTCTTCCCCGACGCACCCACACGTGACACCCGCACCCTGTACTCGAGCCGCTCTCCTACAGAGAAGGGGGGCGTGCCCGACTCCTGTGCACCGAGCGACGTGGCGAGCGCGAGCAGCACGCCGATGATCGCTGGTACTTCCAGGCTCTGTGGGGTGCGTGATCCCGCGGTGGGCATCGAGAACGGGGCTCGCCAACGGCTCCATGCCGCTGATGCACAAAAGGATCGTCGCATTCGGGCCGCGCGGCAGTCAGCGAACGACCGCCGCGTCATCAGCAACTCCGACCGCTCGGCGTAGGGGAATCCCTCACCCACGTCCAGCGTCCTGCCCGACGGTCGGCGCAGCTCCGACGAGCGAGACTCCTTGGCACCCAGCACCACTGAACCAACGCCAAGGAGTCATCTGTGTCCGATACGACCGTCCTTCCGCGCGAGACAGTCCTCACCGGGAGCAGCTCGCGACGTGCCTTCCTTCGTTCAGGGGCCCTCACTGCGCTGGCTGCAGGAACCCTCGCCGCGTGCACCAACTCATCCCAGGCACAGGCAGTCGCACAGACTCCGGGGAGCGACGGCGATCACGCCGGCAGTACCACCGCCCCCCATCCAGCCACGATCTCGGCTACCGCGAAAGCCGAGGAAATGGACAAGATGCACGAAGCCGGGATCAAGGCATTCCCGGCGAAGACCGCGGGGAAGGGCAACGTGCTGCTTCCGCCGCGCATGGAGAAGGGCGTGAAGTGCTACGACCTCGAGTGCAGCGTGCTGCAGTGGGAGACGGAGCCCGGTAAATGGGTCACCGCCTGGGCGTACAACGGACAGGTCCCCGGTCCGCAGATCCGCGTCACCGAGGGCGATCGGGTGCGCGTCAGGGTGACCAACAAGCTCGAAGAGTCCACCGCCATGCACTTCCACGGCCTCGAGCTCCCTAACGATCAGGATGGAGTGCCGTTCATCACGCAGCCGCCGATCAAGCCGGGGTCGAGCTACATGTACGAGTTCACCGTCCCGGAAGGCAATCACGGCTCGCACATGTACCACTCGCACCACAACGCGGCAAAGCAGGTGGGCCTCGGACTCCTCGGCGCCTTCATCGTCGACCCGAAGGTCCCGACTCCCATCGAGCGCTGCGACGTCGACTACGCCATGGTGCTCAACGACGGCATGCACGGCTACACCCTGAACGGGAAGGGTTTCCCCGCGACAGAACCGATCGTCGCAAAACTCGGCCAGAAAGTTCGGTTCCGCTTCATGAACGAAGGGATGATGATCCATCCCATGCACCTCCACGGGATGCACATGACTGTCATTGCCAAGGACGGATGGCTGCAGCCGGCACCGTGGAAGTGCGACACCCTCAACGTCGCCCCCGGCGAGCGCTGGGACGTCATCGTGAACTGCAACAATCCGGGAACCTGGGCCTTCCACTGCCACATCCTGCCTCACGCGGAGTCGGATCACGGGATGTTCGGCATGGTCACTGCCCTCATCGTGCAGAAGTAGCAACACGGGATCCGGCGATGCCCTCATCTCTCATGGACCGGGTGCTGCGCGCGCCGCTGGCAACAAAGCTCGTCGGCGCGAAGGTCGTCGTCATCTCGACGTTCGTGGGCTTGTCGCTGGTGTTCGGGTGGCGCCCGGCGGACGGCACGCAGCCGATCGTGTTAGGCATTGCCGCGGCCTGTTCACTGCTCGTGACGGTCGGGCTGGTGATCCTCGCTCTGCGTCCGCTCCTCCTCCTGGAGGACACCGCCCGACGCGTGTGGGACGGCGACTACGCGGCCCGCGTTCCGCGTTCGCGCCTCGCCGATGCTCCCATGCAACAACTCACGTCCACTTTCAATACGCTTCTCGACCGCCTGACGACCGATCGCGCCCGTGTACGAGAGCTCGCCACCGAGCTGATTCGCTCGAGCGATGAGGAACGGTCTCGCGCCGCATTTCAACTGCACGAGTCGGCGGCGCAGACCATCGCGTCGATCTCCTGGCAGCTTGGTGTGTTCGCCCACGACGCCGGCGATCCGGAGCTCGAGCAGCGACTACAGATGCTCAAGCGTGAGGTGGACGGGGTTCTCGAAGATGTTCGTCGGCTGGCCGAAGCCATGCACCCGCGCATCCTCCAGGACCTTGGCCTTGCAGCCGCACTGGCCCAGTTTGCCCGTCAGGTGCAGGCGGAGACATCGGTCTGCATCGTCGCCGAGGTCGATCGGGCAGCATCGGCGAACATCGACCCCAGAGTCGCTGCAACGTTCTATGGCGTTGCCCAGGAAGCCGTCTGGAATGCCCTCAAGCACGCCAACCCCCATACGGTTACAATCCGGCTCTTCGCGAATCGGTGGGCGACCCTTCTCGAGGTCATCGACGACGGCAACGGATTCGACGTCAAGTATGCGGAGCGGGCACACTGCGGCCGGGGGATATTCTCGATGCGGGAACGCGTGGGTCTCGTCAACGCCCACCTCACCCTCGAGAGCGAGGCAGGCGGCGGAACGAAGGTTTGCGCATACATTCATCGCCACTCGGCAATGCCGGAGATCTCCGCATGAGTGCAGACATCATTCGCGTCGTCCTCGTCGATGACCACGCCGTCGTCCGGGCCGGCCTCAAGGCCGTCCTGGGCTCGGCAAAGGACATCGAGGTGATTGGCGAGGCGAGCAACGGACGTGAGGCGATCGCACTCATCGAGCGAACCAAACCGGATGTTGCGGTCATGGATCTGTCCATGCCGGAGATGGACGGTCGCGAAGCGACGATCGAGATCGTGAAAGCAGGAACCGGTACACGAGTCCTCATTCTCACGATGCACGCCGAGGAGGAGTACCTTCTGGCCGCGCTGCAGGCCGGAGTTGCGGGCTACGTCGTGAAAAGCGCTGCCGATCGCGACCTGGTCACCGCCGTTCGCGCCGTGGCCCACGGCGACGTGTACATGGGCCCTGCAGCGGGCCGGGTACTGGCCAGGTCGATCACAGCGAAGGACCCCGCGAAGGCCGAGCGTGAGCGGTACGAGAAGCTGACCGAGCGTGAGCGCGACGTCCTTCGACTTACTGCGGAAGGGTACAGCGCACCGGAGATCGGCGAGAGGCTGTTCATCAGCCCCAAAACCGTGGATACTTACAAGCAGCGAATCCACGAGAAGATGGGCTTCGCGCACCGCGCCGACTATGTCAAGCTGGCCCTGCGGCTGAAACTGATCGAGGGGTAGCGCGGCACTGGCCGTCCCGGCGGTCCGGGTTACGATTCCCGGATGGCCAGCGATCACCACCCACCGACCCCAACTGCGACGAGCGACAGTCCCTCTGCTCAGAGCATCCTGGAGGCGCGCCTGGCGGCGATCATCTCCATCGCCGCCGACGCCATCATCTCCATCGACGCGTCTCAGGACATCACGCTCTTCAATACCGGAGCCGAGCAGATCTTCGGCTACTCCGCGTCGGAGATCATCGGCCAACCGTTGCAGATGCTCCTTCCCGAGGGCGTGCGCAAGCGCCACGCCGAGCACATCCGGGACTTTGCGGCCTCTTCGACCGATGCCCGGAGGATGGGTGAACGCTCGGCGATCAGCGGCAGGCGGAAGAGCGGGGAGATCTTCCCCGCCGAGGCGTCCATCTCCAAGGCGAACGTCGGCGGGGAGCTCGTATATACAGTCATACTCCGAGACGCAACCGAAAGAAAGCGCACCGAGGATGCACTGCAGTTTCTTGCGGAGGCAGGCAAGGAGCTGAACCGCTCGCTCGAGCTGGGAGATACGTTGTCGGCGGCGACTCGCGCCGCGGTTCCCGTGCTGGCCGACTGTTGCATGATCGACGTGTTCGATGACGCCGGTCGGCTGGCGAATTCTGCGGTCGCGACGTCCGCCCCTGAAGAAGAGTCGCGACTCAGATCGGAACGAGATCGGTCAGCGCTCCGCCCGGGGATGCGCGCCATCGCCAGCTTCGTTCAGCAGCGGGGAGAACCGGTCTTGCTTCCGACGCTCGCCAATGCGCACATCGCGGCGACGGGACTGACGGCAGAAGTCGTCCGCGGTGCCACGGAGGTGGCGATGCGATCGATGATGGTGTTCCCGCTGACGCTGCGCAGTCGGATGCCCGGCATCATGACGTTTGGGATCACGCACTCGGAGCGCCGGTACGATGAGCGCTACCTGGTGCTGGCCAGCGAGCTCGCCGCCCGCGTGGCGCACGCCATCGACAACGCCGAGCTGTATCGGCGGTCGCAGGAGGCGGTGGCCGTTCGGGACGAGGTTGTGGCCATCGTCTCGCACGACCTGCGGAACCCGTTGAGCGTGGTCAAGATGTGCGCGTCGACACTTGCCGAAGAACCTCTGCCGGACGCCGCGACCATAACCGATCTGGCGCGAACGGTTCATCAGTCCGCCGAGTGGATGCACACGATCATCCAGGATCTGCTGGACGTCGCGCGGTTGGAGTCCGGCAAGCTCACGATGCGAACCGAGCTCACGTCACTCGAAACCGTGGTCACCAGAGCCGTTGAGCTGCATCGGCCACTGGCGGAGGAGCGAGGTGTGCACCTCACGAGTGAGGTGTCCAGCGAGTTACCGCGCACAAGCATCGACGTCGCGCGAATCAGTCAGGTGTTCGCGAACCTCATCGGGAATGCGCTCAAGTTCACCGAGGCAGGGGGTTCTGTCGTCGTGAGCGCACGCGTGCACGGTGATCTCCAGGTCTCGGTTGCCGACACAGGGCGCGGCGTGAGCGCGGAGGACCTGCCGCGGCTATTCGATCGCTTCTGGCAGGCGAGCCGGGGAGACCTGAAGCGGGGCACGGGCCTGGGCCTTGCCATCGCGAAGGGCATCGTCGAGGGGCACGGAGGCCGGATCTGGGTGGAGAGCGTCGAGGGGAAGGGCGCCTGCTTCAGCTTCTCGCTGCCGATAGCCTGACGAGTCCGTAGGCCCCGAAGTCGCAGGTGCTGTTCGCGGCGTCAGCGGCCGTTCGCGAACTGGAATCTGACTCCAATTGTCTCTCAATGTGGAGTCTGACCTCGAGTGGTTACCGACTCACTTCGGCGCGCGTGCAGCCAGGGAATCGGGCGCAGAGCCGAGCGGTGGATCGAAATCGAAGCCGAAGAGCTTGGGATTCCCGCCGATCACCGCGGCGGAGACGACGCGAAAGACGTAATTGTAGGTCTCGGCAGGAATCTGGCTGCGATGTTTCTCGAGCAGCGCCCAGAAATTCCGCTCGGCCGGAGACTCCGGGAGCGACCGCAGCAGCGCACGCAGTCGCGTTTCGCCCATGTTGTACGAGGCCATCACGAGGAGCCCCGACGCCTGCGCATCGGTGGTGTAGATGTCCTGAATATAGCGCGCCGCGGCCGTGGTGGACTTGGCCACCTCGTGTCGTTCGTCGGAGGGATCGAACGTGCGCTCGCCCTGCAACGGACCGAGCCGCAATCCGTACGCCTCGGCCGTGGGCGGAATGAGCTGCCACAGCCCCTTGGGGACGCCCAGTCGCGTGGCCGGTCCGATGGCCCTGGGATCGAGCTTGCTCTCCTGCAGCGCGACATAGAAGAACTCGCGAGGCAGGTTGTGCTGCATCAGGATGTTGGACAGCTGCGGCCCGAGATCCTGCGCCGTGGCGCGGGCGAGGCCGGCCTGCAGATCCATGGCCTTCCACTGCGCGATGTACTTGCGCACCTCATCCACGAAGCCGCGAGGGACATTTGCCTCGGATTCACCAAGCTTGTGGACCGTGCGGTAGATGAGCTGGACCTCAGCGGGCGTCCGATCGCTGTAGATGCCAAGGGTCTTGATCAGAGCATTGTACTGGTCCTCGAGCCGCGCACGGCGTTCCTGAAGCGACCTGTCAGGGCCGGACGCCGCTTCGAGTCGCCGCACGTCGAGCTCGAGCGACTTCATCGTATTGAAGACCGCGCCGGCGGTGACACGCAGCGCGCGGACACGACGCTCCTGCCACACGGCGATGCCCCCCGCCGCGATGCTGAGCACAACGAAGATCCCAACCGCGACACGCAGGTGACGGATGCGCGTCAACCAGGAGTGCGTTTCTTTCTCCCGGCGTTCCTGCACTGCCGCGCGGATCATCTGCGTATGCTCCGACATGTCCTCGGGCGCATCGTCGGCCAGGTATCGGTCGACGATCTTGCGCTTGAGCACCTGAAGCGTTCCACCCTTCTTCACCAGACCGGGGACCGACATGTGCAACTGAGGTCCACCGTGCCCCAGCCGCACGGTCGTCATGGGGCCCAGGGAGACGCGCGCTACGGCCTGGCCGTTGATGAAGGTTCCGTTAGTGCTGCCCAGGTCGACGAGTTCCCATCCGTCGCCGCTCCGACGCACTTCGAGATGCTCGCCGCTCACCACCTCGTCGTTCAGCACGATGCCATTCGTCTCCGCGCGCCCGATGCGAACGGTGTCCGTGAAGTGCAGAGGTTCGCTGGCGCCGGGCAGGGAGACGCAGATTTCGTTAGGCATGTCTTTCTCTGTCACGCGAACAGCGAGCGCGCGACGTCACCGATCGCTTGCCGGTCGCGCCGGAAGCGGGGGAGACGTCAAGAAGCCTCGGGGAGCGAAATCGGGCGAATGACGAAACGAGATCATGTCTCGCAGACAGGTCGGGGGCAAGCGGCGGTCGGTCGATCGGCCGCTCGTGTCGGAAAGATGGCCAGTGATAGCTGTTGTGGAAAACCTTCGAGCGTCCCGCACGGCTCGGCGGTGGAGTGGCAAACCCCCACCGTGTCGTCGTCATAGCGCGCGAACCATCAACAGTCATTGATATGTCGATCCGGTCAGCGAAACCCTGACGCGCTCGACGGGGGGATTCCCTGACAGTTCAGGAATTCCCCCACGGAATTGAGCCGGGGTTCGGCTGATACTCGTGAGGGACGGAACTCACATCGAGGTCCGCCAACCTCACATCCAGCTCAGAGGGCATCATATGTCACGCTCACGCAGGGTCTCCACTCTGCTATCCGTGAGCAGCGTCGCCGCGGCAGCGGCGTTGTACCTCTACGCCTGTTCACCGGCGCGTCAGAGAGGCGCGATTGCAGGCGCGTCGGATGCCCCGGCGCGCGTCTACGTCGCCCCCGGCGCCCAGGACGAGTTCTACGCTTTCATGTCCGGCGGATTCTCCGGACAGATCGGCGTATACGGACTTCCCTCCGGTCGCCTCCTCAAGGTGATCCCGGTGTTCTCGCAGAATCCCGAGAACGGCTACGGCTACAACATCGAGACGAAGCCGCTGCTCAACACATCGTTCGGACTCATTCCGTGGGACGATACGCACCATCCGTCGCTGTCGCAGACCGCAGGAATGCACGATGGACGGTGGATCTTCATCAACGCGAACAACACGCCGCGCTTCGCGCGCATCGACCTCACGAAGTTCGAGACCACCGAAACGATCGAAGTGCCGAACACCGGTGGGAACCACGGGGCTCCCTTTGTTACGGAGAACACCGAGTACGTGATCGGAGCGACTCGGTTCTCCGTCCCCATCCCGCAGGCAGACGTGGCCATCTCCGACTTCGCGAAGTCGTTCAAGGGGACGATCTCGTTCATCAGGGCCGATGAGCCGGGACAGATGGATGTCGCATTTCAGTTGTTGATGCCGGGCTTCGACTACGACCTCGGCCGCCCCGGCAAGGGACCATCCCATGGATGGGCGTTCTTCACGAGCTACAACACCGAGCAGGCGTACACGAAGCTCGAGGTGAACGCGTCGAAGAACGACTACGACTACATCGCCGCGGTGAACTGGCAGCGGCTGGAGACCTGTCTGGCGGAGGGGAAGTCGAAGAAGTGGGCCGCCAACTATGCTCACAATGTTCTCGACGACGCTCGGCACGAGGCGACGACCGAGTTCCGGAAGAGCGTGAACGTGATCGATCCTCGCGAGTGCACGGGAAGCGTGTACTTCCTTCCCACACCCAAGTCACCGCATGGCGTCGACATCGATCCGACGGGTGAATACATCGTCGGGGGTGGAAAGCTGGCCACCGTGATTCCGGTGCATTCGTTCTCGAAGATGCTCAAGGCGATCGAGAGCAAGGCCTTCGACAAGGAAGTCGACGGGATCCCGGTGATCCGCTACGGCGATGTGATGGCCGGCGAAGTCCAGAACCCCGGCCTCGGCCCGCTGCATAACGAGTTCGATGACAAGGGATGCGCCTACACCTCGGTGTTCATCACGTCGGAGATCGTGAAGTGGTGCTTCAACGACTTCACCGTCGTGGATCGCGTGCCGACTTACTACTCGATCGGTCACCTCATGGTCCCCGGGGGGGACACGAGGAAGCCCTACGGCAAGTACGTGGTGGCGCTGAACAAGATCACCAAGGACCGCTACCTCGGTACGGGGCCCGAGCTGGCCCAGTCGGCGCAGCTCTACGACATCAGCGGGGCGAAGATGACGCTGCTGCTCGACTTCCCGACGATCGGTGAGCCGCACTATGCGCAGGCGATCGACGCGAAGCTGATCCGCGACAAGCAGGTGCGCTTCTTCAAGCTCGCCGACAACGCGCATCCGTGGGTCGCGAAGAGCGAGCAGGAGACGGGTGTCACGCGACAGGGCAGGACCGTGCACGTGAAGATGACCGCCATCCGCTCGCACTTCGCGCCGGACAACATCGAAGGGGTGCAGGTCGGTGACACGGTGTTGTTCCACGTCACCAACCTCGAACAGGACTGGGACGTGCCCCACGGCTTTGCGGCAATGGGAAGTTGGAGTGACGCCGAGCTGCTCGTGATGCCGGGGCAGACGCGCACCCTGACGTGGATCCCGAAGTACCCCGGCGTCTATCCGTTCTACTGCACCGACTTCTGCAGCGCACTGCACCAGGAGATGCAGGGGTACGTGCGGGTGGCGCCGTCGGGGAGGGTGGTGGCCACGAAGTAACCCGAATCCCGAATCTCGTTCTCCTGTCCTGCCTTTCAACGATGCTCTCCTCCACCGGCCGCACCCTGATCGCCCTCGCGGCGATCGTGCTCATGGGGCTCTACTTCGTGCCTCTGTGGAGCGTCACGCTCTCTGCGCCGCAGTACCCCGAGGGTCTGGGGATGCGCATCTGGCTCGACACGATCACCGGAGTCAAGCCTAACGATCTCAACAGCATCAACAACCTCAATCACTACATCGGCATGAAGCGCATCGAGCCCGACGCGATCCCCGAGCTCCGCTTCATGCCGGCCTTGGTGGGACTCCTGGTCGCGGTCGCCCTGGCGGCGGCCGTGACCGGGCGCAGGATCATCGCCCGACTCTGGATTGGCGCGGTGGCCGCCTTCGCCCTGGTCGGTCTCGCCGACTTCTACCGGTGGGGCCACGACTACGGGCACGACCTCGACGTCGAGAACGCGATCATCAAGGTCCCCGGCATGGCGTACCAGCCGCCCCTGATCGGCTCGAAGCAACTCCTCAACTTCACGGCGACGTCGCTCCCCGCGGTCGGAACGATCCTCGCCATCGTGTCGCTCAGTTGTGGCGTCGGTGCGGTGCTGGTGAGTCGCCCGGAGCGCGCCAATCCGGGCGGCACCGCCTCCAAAGTCGTTGCGGGCGTCGCATGAACCGAGTCGCCCTGGCCCGCATCATCGCCACTCTGACGCTGGCGGGGTTCGTCGCGTGCAGCGACGCCGGCGCCACGAGGGAGCCAGCGTGCCCGTCGTGCCCCACGCTCGACCACGCGACACACGCAGCGCACGGTTCCCATCGTCAGGTCGCTACGATCGCGGACAGCGCTGGCGAACTCGGGGCGATGGTTGCTGCGGCACCGGCGTTCACGCGCCTCGTGATCCCTGCAGGTGTGTATCGCGAACCCACGATCGTCATCGATAAGGCACTGACGCTCGTTGCCGATACGGGCGCGATCCTCGATGGAGAAGGGAAGCGCACCGTCATACTCGTCCAGGCCGATGATGTGACCATCACGGGCTTCATCATTCGCCACACCGGCTCCACGCAGGTGGAGGAACGTGCCGGAATCAGGGTCCGCGAGGCGCGACGCTGCGTCATTGGCCACAACCGGTTCGAGGAGACCGCCTTCGCAGTCTATCTCGAGAAAACATCCGACTGCCTCGTTCACGACAATGTGTTGCGCGGCTCCGGCGCGACCCAGATGCAGACGGGGAACGGTATCCATGCCTGGTCGAGCGAAGGCGTCACCGTCGTCGCGAACGACGTCTCGGGACACCGGGATGGGATCTATTTCGAGTTTGTGCGCGATGGCCGAGTCAGCCATAACCGGTCGACCGAGAATGCGCGCTATGGGATGCACTTCATGTTCTCGGATGGCTGCCGATACGAGGACAACGTGTATCGCCGGAACGCCAACGGCGTGGCTGTGATGTACGCCCAACGGGTGACGATGCGCGGGAACACCTTCGAGCACAACCGGGGGAGTGCAGCGTACGGTCTCCTCCTCAAGGACATCAACGATTCGCGGATCGAGAGTAACCGCTTCAGCGACAACGCTGTCGGGCTGCACCTCGAGGGAGCGAATCGGAATCAGGTCGAGCACAACGAGTTCAGCAGCAACGGCCTCGCGCTCCGCCTGCTGGCAAATGCACAGGACAACACCATCGCTGACAACGACTTCGCAGGAAACGCCTTCGACGTCACCACGAACAGCCGGTCGAGCTACTCGACACTGCACGGCAACTCGTGGGATCGCTATCGCGGCTACGACCTGGACCGCAATGGTGTCGGCGACGTTCCGCATGCGCCGGTGACGCTCTTCTCGCTCGTGGTCGAGCAATCTCCCGCGGCGCTGATCCTGCTTCGCAGTGCATTTGTAGACCTCATCGATCTCGCCGAGCGTGCGCTCCCGGCGCTGACGCTGTCTGCGCTGCGCGATGAAAGCCCGAGAATGAGGGCCTCCGTGTCCGACTCTCGGCTCCCAGCGTCCGACGCGCGACGATGATCCAGGCCCGCGGTGTCTCCAAGTCATACGGATCGCTCACCGCGCTTAGGGACGTGGACATCAACGTCCACAGGGGTGCGATCACCGCGATCATCGGTCCGAACGCGTCCGGCAAGACGACGTTCAACAGGATCCTCCTCGGTCTTGTCCGACCTGACGCGGGAGAGATCCTGATGGATGGCGTGTCGATCCGCGGGCAGTCAGCCTATCGCGGACGCATCGGATACATGCAGCAGGCGGCGCGATTTCCCGAGAACCTCTGCGCGGGCGACGTCTTCGGGATGATCACGGAACAGCCAGGTGCGACCGGCCAACGCGACACCGAGATGATCGAATCGCTGGACCTCGAGCAGGTCCTTCGCACGCCGATCCGGCAGCTCTCGGGCGGGATGCGGCAGCGCGTGAATGCGGCGCTGGCGTTCCTCCTTCAGCCGGACCTGCTCATTCTCGATGAGCCGACCGCCGCGCTCGATCCGGTCTCCAGCTCGATCCTCAAGGACAAGATGCGTGCCGAGCGATCGAGGGGTCGCACGTTCATTCTCACGTCGCACGTGCTGAGCGAGCTGCAGGAACTGGCGGACCGGATCGTCTTCCTGCTGGACGGCAGCGTGCGCTTTGCCGGTCGTCCCGAGGAGCTGTTGCGCGAAGCGGGCGAACAGACGCTGGAACGCGCGGTGGCCACGCTCATGCGCGCCCACGATCACCGCCCACGCATACATCACGAGGTCGCCGCATGAGCATCACTCTGCGCATCCTTCGGTTCGTGTTGCTGGATGTAGTCCGGAATCGTTGGGTCGTCGGGTATGGCGTCTTCTTCCTGGTCGCCACTGACCTCCTGCTGCGATTGGCGGGGACGGGACCCCGGGCAATGGTGAGCCTGCTGAATCTCGTGCTCATCCTCGTTCCCCTCGTAACGATCGTCTTTGGCACCATCTACTGGCATGGTGCGCGGGAGTTCAACGAACTGCTGCTCACGCAGCCCGTCGATCGTCCCTCACTCTTTCACGGCCTGTTCGCAGGGCTCGTCCTGCCGCTGTCGACGGCGTTCGTCGTCGGCGTCGGTGCGCCTCTGCTGCTGCATCGGGCAATTGGTCCGGAGAGCGTCGGCGCGTTCGTGCTGCTGCTGGTGGCCGGCACAGCCCTCACGGGGGTCTTTGGCGCCCTGGCGATTCTCGTGTCGGGACTCGTGGACGACCGCCTGCGCGGGCTCGGCGTGTCGCTCGGTGTGTGGCTGCTCACCGCGGTCGCGTACGATGGCCTGGTCCTGTGGGTTGCCGTCGCGTTCCGCGATGCCGCGTTGGAGCGCCCCCTCCTCGCGTTGACCTTCGCGAATCCGATCGACCTTGCGAGGGTGATGCTGCTCCTGCAGCTCGACGCCGCCGCGCTCATGGGGGCGACGGGCGCCGTCTTCCAGCGCACGATGTCCGGAGCGTTAGGCACATCGGCGGCGCTCCTCGGCCTGGCGGTGTGGACCCTGATTCCGGGTCTGCTGGCTCTGCGCGCCTTCAGTCGTCGCGACTTCTGACCCGCTTTCCGCTCTCTGCTCCCTACTCCCTACACCCTGCTCCCCTTACACCAATGTCCCGAAACCCCATTCTCCTGATCGCTTTCCTCGCTGCGTGCGCCGGCGAGAAGCCTGCGCCCGCCGCGACGCAACCCGCACCCCAGGCCACTACCGGTGTCGAGACCCCCGATCCGGGTGGTCAGGTCATCAAGGTCGAGATGATGACCGATGACCAGGGCAACAACAAGTTCGTTCCCGATCACATCGTCGCGAAGAAGGGAGACGTGTTGCGGTTCACGCTCGTGACTGGCGTGCACAATGTCGACTTTGTCGCGGACT
>JBQTIW010000237.1:0-2190 GCA_052387735.1 Gemmatimonadaceae bacterium | reverse complement strand
GTCCAGGGCTTGGCCGTCCACCGCGACCGCTTCGAGATGCTCTTCATCTACCTCCCCCAGCGGTGGCACGCGGGCTTCAAGGGTGGTGAAGGCGACGAATTCGACCTGCACGACCACCTGAAGGCGTTCACCGCCAGGCTCGGCATTCCGATCCAGTTCATTCGCGAAGACAGGGCCCTCGCTTACCCGGATCGTGCGAGCGTGATGTGGCGAATCGGCCTCGCACTCTACGCGAAGGCGGGAGGAGTGCCGTGGAAGCTGGCGGACATGGACCCGGAGACTGCCTACATCGGGCTCTCCTACGCCGTCCGGCCGCCCGACTCCCCGCAGTCGCGCTTCGTCACGTGCTGCAGCCAGGTGTTCGACGCCGAGGGGGCCGGCCTGGAATTCGTCGCGTACGACACGACCGAAGCTCACGTTCAGCGTGAGAATCCATTCCTCTCGCGAACCGAGATGTTCCGGATCATCTCACGAGCGATGGATCTCTACCGTCGGCGCCACGCGGGGCGACCGCCGCGTCGCGTCACGGTCCACAAGAGCACCGAGTTCAAGCCTGATGAGGTGGACGGGTGCATGGAAGCGCTCGAGCTCTCCGAGAGCGTCGACCTGATTCAAGTCGTGTCTAGCGTATCATGGAGGGCCGCCCGGCTCGATAGGGGCCAGGACGGCAAGAAGGGTCAGCCGGCGGGGTACCCCGTCAAGCGCGGGACCGTCCTCAACGTCGGCGATCGAGAGGCGCTCCTCTGGGTGCACGGCGATGTCGGCGGCATCAGCACCAAAGGTTCGTACTTCCAGGGGGGACGGAGCACCCCGCAACCAATTCGCCTCGTTCGCCATGCCGGCCACGGCACCTGGGACGATGCAGCACGGTCGATCCTCGGCCTCTCCAAGATGAACTGGAACAACGACGCGCTCTACGATCCCGAGCCGGTCACACTCGGATACGCGAGCGTGCTCGCTCGCGTCGTCAAGCGTATGGACCTCCTAGGGAACGCGCCCTACCAGTTCCGCTTTTTCATGTGAAGTCCGCCCGCTGCTCCCGCTTCGGCTGTGATTCTCGACAGGTTCGGCGCGTCGTTGCTGCGTTCGTCGCTTCTCTCGGAAGAGATGCCTTGCTTGCAATGCTACGTCCAAAGGCAGACCGTGGAGGTTGGAATTGTTGGACTCCGCGAGAGATCGGGCTAACGTTGCATGAAGCTGACGGGCGCATTCCGGAAGCAGCGGCTTCGCCGCTGCATCTGTTGGATGCGCCCGCAGCTTATGCTTGGCGTTGGCCGGATGCGCTGAATTCGGGGGCAACCCGCGAGAATGCCCCGGTAAGCGATTCACCGGTGACGCTCGGGCCCTTGCCGCTTGCGGTACTCCACGATCCCGGCACAACATTCGAGGCATGAGCGACGACCGAAACATCAAGGCCGAGGCACATCGACTCGTCGACGGTCTTCCAGACACGGCCAACTGGGATGACTTGGCGTATGAGGTTTACGTGCGCCAAGCCATCGATGCAGGGTTGGCGGAGGTCGCGGCCGGTCGCCTCATGGATCACGACGAGGCCTTGGCGCGCCCGCGAGCCCGGATTCGCCGGGCTTCGTGACCCCGGTTCGTCGGCTCCGCTGGACAGAGCAGGCCGTGGATCAGCTCGGTGCTATCGCCGAGTATGTCAGCCGGAGTTCTCCGATCTATGCTGAGCAGTTGATCCAACGCATCGTGCACCGCCTCGAACAGGTGCGCGTGTTCCCGGACTCAGGAAGCCCAGTGCTCGAGGCGTCGATTCCAGACGTTCGCCAAGTGATCGAATGGCCGTATCGCATACTCTACCGTCCACGCACAGAAACGATTGAGGTGCTCGCGATCGTCCACGGTCGGCGGGACCTACAAGCGGCTGACATCACGTGAACTGGCACCGGCTTACAACGTTTGCAGCTGCCGGCGAGTCATGGTCCACGCACGGGCACGCGCTGCGCGCGTATCCCCTGCGTGCTTGTTGATGGCGCCGCAGCTGAAACTTATCCGTTGATATGACTGGTAGGTTGTCAAGCGCAGGGTAGATGAGAGTGAGATCGATCCGTGGTGCCGATGGCGTCTTCGACGATGAATCCTGCTGATATACGCCGATTAGCGGATCGCTCCACCAGCGCGGCAAGAATTGGATTCGTCGGGAGCAGGCTCGTTCTAGAAGCGGGGATTGTG
>JBQTIW010000236.1:0-19432 GCA_052387735.1 Gemmatimonadaceae bacterium | reverse complement strand
GAGCGCCCACTGGCTCGCCGAGAGGGCCTCGACCCGCCCCACGCGCGCGCCCCCGCGCCCGCCCGGCGTCACCGGGCCGCAGGTCGCCCGCCCCCCCCGCCTCGCGCGGGGCGCGCCGGCGCCGGCGAAGAGCATGCACCTGACAGTCGCGCCCGGTCGACCCGCGTTACGAGGCGAGGGTTACGAGCTTGTCGTCACCGTCGATCGGGTGACTCTGGTGGCTGGAGATCCGAATGGCCTTTTCTATGGGGTTCAGACAATTCGGCAACTCCTACCAGCCTCTGTCGAACATGCGGCCGCGCTCGACCGGAGGTTGCGCATCCCGGTCGGGCGCATTGCCGATGCACCGCGCTTCGCCTGGCGTGGGTCGATGCTCGACGTCGCCCGCCACTTTCTGCCGCCCGACGACGTCAAGCGCCACATCGACCTGATGGCGCTCTACAAACTCAACCGATTGCACCTCCATCTCTCCGACGATCAGGGATGGCGCATCGAGATCCGCTCGTGGCCCAATCTCGCCCGCTTCGGCGGTCTCATGGAGGTTGGCGGCGGGACGGGTGGCTACTACACGCAGGAACAGTTCACTGATCTCGTCGCATTCGCCCGCTCCCGCTTCATCGAGATCGTGCCCGAGATCGACATGCCTGCGCATGTGAACGCCGCGCTGTCGGCGTATCCGGAGCTCAACTGCGATGGCGCCGCGCCGCCGCCCTACACCGGGACTGCTGTCGGCTTCAGTGCCCTCTGCGTCGAACGAGACACGACCTACCGCTTCGTCGACGACGTCGTGCGGGAGATCGGCGGCATGGTCCCATCCCCGTGGTTCCACATCGGGGGAGATGAAGTGCAGAAGCTGACCCACGAGCAATACGTTCGCTTCGTCGAGCGCGTGCAGCAAATCGTGACTGCGCGCGGCAAGCAGATGATCGGCTGGGGCGAGATCGCCACGGCGAACCTGTCGCCGTCGACGATCGTACATCATTGGATCAACGACTCGGCGCACGTACACGCCGCACGCGGTGGCAAGGTGATTCTGTCGCCGGCCAATCGGATCTACCTCGACATGAAGTACGACAGCTCGACCGTCCTCGGCCTCAGGTGGGCGGCACTGATCGACGTCCGCCACGCCTACGATTGGGAGCCGGCGACACTCCGGCCCGGTGTACCGGAGAGCGCGATCCTCGGAGTGGAGGCGCCGCTCTGGTCGGAGACAGTAGAGACCCTGAGTGACTTTCAGTTCATGGCCTTCCCGCGCCTGGCGGCTGTTGCCGAGCTGGCGTGGTCGCCGGCGGCGGTGCGCGGGTGGGATCAATTCCGCTGGCGACTTGGAGCGCACGGGCCACGCCTGCAGGCGCTGGGTGTCAACTTCTATCGGTCGCCGCAGGTGCCCTGGGCGCGCTGAGCCCGTCTCAGGGTGGACGCGCTGATCGCTCGTCGCGATGTTCAGGTTGCGAATCGGTGAGGATCACGACCACAAGGGACGGCCACCAGTCAAACTGGAGGGAACCGTGTCGCACCACCTGCTTCCCCATCGTGCCGTCGTGGCGTCCGTGGCCGTGACGACCGCCCTGTCTCTTTCCTGCGCCTCCGGCGGTCCCAAGGACTTGAGCCCAAAGCGCCCCGAATCGCCGACCGACACGTCGTCAATCGCCAACGGCGATGGGAAATCGATCGAGAACCTCTTCGCGGGTCGCTTCCCCGGCGTCACCGTGTCGCGGACGGACAACGGTGGGCTTCAGATCCGGATCCGGGGTGGTAGTAACACATTCTACGGCAGCGACGAGCCGCTCTTTGTGGTGGATGACATACCCCTCCCAGCGGGCACGGGCGGCATTCTCCACTTGAATCCGTACGACATTCAGAAGATCGAGGTGCTGAAGAACCCCGCCGACATTGCCCTGTACGGCATGCGCGGCGGGAACGGGGTCATCAAGATCACGACGAGGAAGCCAGGCGTTAGGTAGCGCTGGCGCGCCCACGGAGGAGAACGCCGGTGCATCCGATTGGCAGAGGGGGATTGAGGCTGTTGGTCGGCGCTGCACTGGCCGTCGCTACGAACGGGTGTCGGTCCAGGCCTGGTGACGTCGGCGAGGTGTTTTCGATACGCACGCTGGCGCTCACCTACCTCCAGCGTGGCCAGCTGCAGGAGGCGGAAGCGGAATTCAAGAAGCTGATCGCGCTCGTGCCCGACGATCCGATCGGCTACGCGGATCTCGGGCTCACCTATCTGCAAGGCGGGCGATACCGCGAGGCACAATCTCAGTTGCGTCGTGCTCGCGAACTCGACCCGGCGAACGCAGAGGTCGGCCTGCTGGTGGCCAAACTCTATGCTCTCACCGGACGAGCAGACGACGCACGCGCGACACTCGAAGCGCTCCGCGGTGACAGCACGGCCAACACTCGCGTCCTGTACGCCCTGGCCGAGCTCGAAGCGCAGCAGTCGGACACCGGTGCGCTCCAGCGATACGAGGCACGTCTCAGGCAGGTGCTCGCCGTTGCCCCCGCGAACCTCGCGGTGCGCCTCGAGCTCGTCGACGTGCTCGTTCGTGGTGCGCAGGCAGACCGCGCATTGCAGCAACTGGAGGAGCTGCGCCGGATTCCGCCAGAACCGCCTCGTGAGGCGCGACCATCGCTGGACAGCGCGCTGCGGCTGCTGCAGGCCGGCAAGCTCGCAGAGGCGAAATCACCCCTCGAGCGCTTTCTCGGGCTTCTGGAAGTGACTGCGCCGTATCAGGCCGCGCTGAGCGAGGTGAAGTCGGCGGAAGGACCGCTCGTAGGGCGGCCGATGCTGACCTTCATGCCAACCAGCCTGATCACGCTACGCGGGTATCGCGAGACGGCGACCATCGACTCCGTTCGATTCCAGGACGTGACGGACGAGATGGGTCTGTTCGATCCGAGGTCGCGCTCAGCTCCTTCCGGCGCATCGCCGCCGGGAGCGGCGGCAGGACCGACGGCGCTTGCTTCCGGTGACGTCGACGGCGACGGTAACGATGACCTGTTCGTGTCGTTCTGGTCGCCCGAGCAGCGGACGTCGTCGGCGCATCTGTACTACGTGCAGCGCGGCTTCGCGCGCGACATGACCGAGAAGACCGGCATTTCCCTTCCCGGTGGCGCGGCGTTCGCCACATTCGCGGATGTCGACAACGACGGGTGGCTCGACCTCTTCGTGATCGACAGCGAGGGACGTGGGTCTCTCCTCCGAAATCGCGCCAATGGCACCTTTGAGGACGTGACTGCGAAAGCTGGCGTCGTCACCGTGAGGGGAGCACGGGAAGCGACGTTCGTCGACCTTGACCACGACGGTGACCTGGATCTCCTGCTCGTGGGAAATGGCGCGCTCACCATCTATCGAAACAATCTCGACGGCACGCTTACCGAGGCAACCGCGAGTTTTGGAGTCGCCGGCAACCCTGCGTTGAACAAAGCGGCGTTCGGTGACTTTGACGGCGACGCTCGCGTCGATCTGGTCCTTACCAGCGAGCACGGAAGCGACAGACTGTTTCACAACGGCGGAGCGCAGCGGTTCAGCGATGTGACCGCAACGAGTGGTATCGCAAGCAGTGGCGGCTCCGGTGCGGTCGCCGTCGGCGACTACAACAATGACGGTTTGCTCGATCTCTTTGTGGCGAGCACCAACGGCGGCGCGCCGGCCCTCCGGCTCAACAAAGGCGACGGGACGTTCACCCTCGATCGCCGCTCCACCGATGCACTCCAGGTGCTACGCTCCGCCGCCGGACTGGCAGCCCAATTCCTAGATTACGACAACGATGGCTGGCTCGATCTCCTCGTCGTGGGGAAGCCGCTGACCGCTGGTCAGTCCGGAGTATCTCTCTTCCGCAACGTGGGGAACGGCACGTTCAGGAACCGTTCGGTACTGCTCCCGCCCTCCATGCGACAGGCTGGCGGGACCGCGCTCGCCGTCACCGATGTCGACGAGGATGGGGACGAGGATGTGCTGGTGACCGATCCTGCGGGCAAAGTGCGGGTGCTCCGCAACGATGGTGGGAACAGCAACATGGCGGTGCGCGTCGCGCTCAAGGGACTGCGGACCGGGAGCGGGAAGAACAACGACTTCGGCATCGGCGCGAGACTGGAGCTGCGAGCAGGGGAGATCTACCAGACGCGCGTGGTCACCGCGCGCGTGACGCACTTCGGTCTCGGCCCGCACCTCAAGGCCGATGTGCTCCGCGTCGAATGGCCAAATGGCGTTCCCCAGACCGTGTATCTCCCGGGGAGCGATCGGGACGTCGTCGAGGCGGAGCTGCTCAAGGGATCGTGCGCATTTGCCTATGCGTGGGACGGCACGGGATTCCGCTTCGTGACCGATGTCATGTGGCGCAGCGCGTTAGGCATGCCGCTCGGCCTGATGGCAGGCAGCAGCGCGAGCCGCTTCGCGCCCGCCGCCGCATCGCAGGAGTACCTGCGGATCCCGGGGACGGCCCTCCACCCCCGCGACGGGCGCTACATCCTGCAGCTCACCGAGGAGCTGTGGGAGACGGCGTACACCGACGAGATCAAGTTGCTCGCCGTCGACCACCCGGATTCCGTGGACGTGTTCGTCGACGAGCGCTTCGTCCCGCCAGGTCCGGTCACGCTGCGGCTCTTCAAGGTCGTCCGTCCACACGCCGCGCTCCGAGCGACGGACGATCGTGGCAACGACGTGCTCCACGCGTTGCGCGAGAGCGATGCGCAGTACGTGTCCCACCTCACGCCGACGCAGTATCAGGGTGTGGTAGAGCCGCACGACCTCATCCTCGACCTCGGTGAAAACGCCGGCCGTGCCGGCACCTTTCTCTTCCTCCGCGGCTGGATCTATCCCACGGATGCGAGCATCAACGTCGCGCTCTCACAGCAAACGAACGTCAAGCTCATGCCGCCGTCGCTGGAAGTGCGCGCCAATGGACGGTGGATCACGGCGATTCCGGACATCGGCTTCCCGTCGGGGAAGGACAAGACGATTGCCATCGACCTGACCGGGAAGTTCCCGACGTCCGAACACCGGGTGCGCATCCGAACCAACATGCAGATTTATTGGGACCAGGCCATCATTGCCGGCGATGCCGCCGGCAGCCCCGTCAAGATCACGACGCTGACGCCCGTCTCTGCCGACCTGCACTTTCGCGGGTTCTCTCGCATGTATCGCAAGGGTGGTCGCTACGGACCGCACTGGTTCGCGTACGACGATGTGAGCACGGACTCGCCGTGGCGTGGCATCGAGGGCGCATTCACGCGCTTCGGCGACGTGCTGCCTCTGCTCACGCGTCCGGACGACCGGTACGTCATCATGGGACCGGGCGACGAGACCACCGTGCAGTTCGACGCATCTTCGGCGAGCGCTCTCCCGCCGGGATGGAAGCGCGACTTTCTGCTCTACACCGACGGCTGGATCAAGGATTCCGACCTGAACACCGCGTTCGGCACAACGGTGGGTCCCCTGCCGTACCACCGTATGAAGGAGTATCCGTACGCGCCGGGTGAGTCGTACCCAAAGGATGCGGAGCATCAGCGCTACCTGCGGGAATACAACACGCGCGTTGTGAAGAGAAGCACGTCGCAGCCGTGAAGCAGGTAGCAGGCATTCTGCGCCGTGCCCTACCGGTCGGCGAACGGTGGCTCGGGTGCCATCCCTCGCAGTGCGGGCAGCGCCGCCACGAGCTGATCGCGGCTCAACCCGAGCAGCTCGTGCCGATCGATGAGCAGGTCGAGGTCCACGGGATACAGGTGGTGCCGCTGCGGATTCGCCAGTCCGGCAACGTTCCGCGGCGCGATGGCGCTGGCCACCCACTCGCCGTAGCGCCGGCGATCGTCCGCGCTACCCGTTAGGCCGCAGCCCCCCGTGATGCGGCGGATCCGGTGAAGGCTCTCGGCCATGACCGGCTCCGCGTGAGGGTCGCCAACGCCGAGGAATCCGTCCCACGCCGCGGAATCTTCCGAAACGATTCGCTGATGCGCTTCGGCGAACGACACAGTCGAGAAATAGACCATCGCGTGCGCCGCGAACAGATCGAAATGCGCCATCGCATCGTACGCGCCGGCGACGAGCCGATCGATCTGGTCCGCTTCCGCGGCAAGCAGCGACTCGTATCGCGTCAGCTCGTCCAGGTGCGGCACGCGCCGGCCGCGCGCATCGGGCTCGAACGAGAGCGCCAGCCGCTCGATCGCGCGCAGGCTCCACGCGATCCCGGTCGAGAACAGCGGGTCGACGAAGGCATACGCGTGCGGCAGGAGCGCCCAACGCTCCCCTGCCGCGCGCGTCAGGCGATGCTGGATGCAAGGCACGAACCCGATCGGCATGAGTGGCGTGGCGCCGTCGAAGGCTCTCTCGATCGTCGGGTAGCGTTCGAGCAGTCTGCGCCACAGCGCGGCCGCATCTGTGGGCTGCGGCACCTGCAGTGCCGCGAGGCCTCGCGGCGTCAGCGCGAACCCCGCACTGGTCACCCCGTCGTCGAAGCGCAGGCTGTACATCCATCCTTCGTCGATCAGGTGATGCACCGCCGCCCACTCATCCGGATACGGACCGTCCGGCAGACCGGGGACGCTTTCGCGCATCGGTCGCACGTCCGCAAAGTGGCTGAAGACAAGCGACGAGCGAGTCGCGGTGCGCTCGAGTCCGGAGGGAATGGAGAGCTGGCGCGCCAGAAACCCTCCTGGACCGGAGGCGTCGATGACGAACTCCGCCTCGAGATCGAACGCGCTGCCGCTCCACTGTCCGGAAAGACGGACTCCATTCCGGTCGATGGCGGCGCTGGTCAGTTCCGCACGATCGCGGTACTCCACGCCCGCAGCTACGGCCTGGCGAACGAAGTGGTGGTCGACGTCGGCGCGTAGCCAGTGCATGTCAGCGACGGCGTCGTTCGGACTGGCCGCCACGAGGAGTCGCTCCGAATCGAGTCCGCGATTGGCGAAGGATTCGTCGGGATGATGCCGATAGAAGGTGAAACCTCGCTTCAGTCCGCGGCGAAGCGCTGGAAAGTGTTCGAGCCAGCGCCCATGAGTCGCCAGTCGGTAGCAGTCGGCCAGCCCGTACCGGCGGCCGAGTCGCTCCATCGAGAGGTTGGCGAGCGGAGTGGTCGATTCGCCGATCGCGAACCGTGGATGCGTGCCTCGCTCGAGAAGCACGACCTCGTAGCCTAACACCGCGAGCACGCGCGCCATGAGCGATCCGGCGAATCCGCTGCCGACGATCGCGATGTCACAGCGACGATTCATCTCGCCATCCGAACGGCAGCGATCCGAGAACTCGTTACGACTCGCACATCGGACATGCGATCGCCGCCACCGTTCGACCCGTCACGTTGATCTGCCGGAGTCGCTCGATGCGCGCAGCGCGGCACGAGGAGCACCCGGCGAGAGGCTCGACGTCCCAGAGGTCGCCGCTCACCACCGCAGGAGCGAACGAGAGGCAGCGATCGAGCGCCACCTCCAGTTGCGACAGCGTGGGTGGCGCGAAGTGGCCGAGCGCCTCGAGCCGCTCCAGCTCGCCATTGCCACGACGTACCGGAATGATCGATACGACCGATGCGCCGCGCTGGACCGCGTACTCGACGGTGCGGACAGTCCACTCGACGGATTCATCGAACGGAACGTGGGGAGTGCCAAGGAGCACGAACACGCGCAGCTCAATGTCATGGCCAGACAGAAAGCGCGCCGCACGATCGAACCGCGCCAGCTCGAGGCGCTTGTTGAGCCGTGCGGCCGAGGCTGGATGGATCGTCTCCAGTCCGATGGCAACCTCGAGACGTCCCGCGATCCGTCGCGCGAGCTCCAGCGTCAGGGGCCCGATCGTGTTGGCGTGCGACTCGACCGTCACACCAGCGAACGGCGCGGCCAGCGCGGCAATGGCCGGTACGTCTTCCGCCGGTACGGCGCGCCGGTCGAAGAAGTTGCTCGCGTTGTACAGCTTGAGTCGGTCGGGCAGCGCCGCTCGGCCCTCCAGCGCGTGCAAGGCCTCCGCCAGCTGAGCGGGCAATGCTCCGCGCGGCGTGGGGCCATCGATCGTCCAACGCCACAGATCGCAGAACGAGCAGGTGAACGGGCACTCCGCGCCCGCCAGAAACACCGTCACCGCGCGCTCGACCGCACCGTTAGGCCTGCGCTCCTCTTCGATCAATGACCCGTGCGCACGCCACGGATCGACGACCGGTTTGAGGGGACGGAGACTCCGGATCCGGCGATCGTCGGCCGTCGCGCTCACACCTGTCCCTGGTGAAGCGTCTGGAAATGCCGCCGGTAGCGCGACTCGTCCAGCGGGAAGAGCCGTCTCACCTGTCCGGCAGCCATCGACCCGTGCTGGAATCGTCGCTTGGCAAAGATCGGCATCTCGAGACCGAGCACCGCGCGGACCCCGCGCGCGACGATCTCTCCCTTGAGCGCGTACAATCGCTGGTGCGACCCATCGGTCAGCTCAGCGAACGGGATCGCCTCGGCAACGGCGATGACGGAGGGCCGCGTGTACGGACTGAACCCGACGAACCCGTACTCCCTCGCGCAGGCGTAGCTCCGCACACACGCCCGGCTGTACCCGCCCGAGTAGGTGAGCGAATGCTTGATGGAATCGACGCCCCAGCCTTCCTGATACAGCATAGCGTTGTTGACCACGCTCCGGATCGTGAGTTCGGCGTTTTCCTCTATTGCGTAGTCCTTGAGGTTCTCGTCACCGCCGTCACCATCCACGAGAAGACGCCAGTCGCGGTAGCGCTCGCGAATACCAGCCAGCAAGCAGAGGTTCACGGCCGCGCACTCGACGTCGAGCGCCTTGTAGTCTTCGATCACGCCGACGGCGCGCAACGGATCGAGCGCGCTCGATGGGACGTCGATGACTTCGCCGAGCATCTCGAGACCGGAGCGCGACAGGAAAACGCGCGCCTGCCGCACATCCTCCCCCTCACCATCCACCGAGAGCGTGAACGCCTTCAGTCGTGCGGCGGACTGCCCTTCGTTGAGCAGGAGCTTGTACAGGCAAAGCAGGATCGCCCCACTGTCGATTCCCCCGGAGAACGGAACACCGATCGGAGCCTCGCGATCCTGCACGGCGAGCCACCGTCGCAGCTCGTCATACACCGCTTCGACGTACTGACGGCCGATGCGGTCGAGGTCCGCGGGCAGTGTGCCGCGAGGTGGGTCGAAGAAGCGACGATGAATCGGATTTGGATCGGGACAACCGACAACGCGCAGCGTTGTTAGGTGGTGGGCTGGCACCATTCGCGTGTAGCTCGGATGGAACTGACCGAGCCATCCGCGTCGCGCCAGTTCCGCCGCGATCTGGTCGATGCGTTCGGCTACGATCAGAACGGGTCCATCGGACGCCTTGGCGAGGAAGTACCGAAGAGGACGGTCGAGACTCCTCGCGAGCACCACTCGATCTCCGTCCTGCGCCACGAGGGCGAACGACCCGTCGAGCTCGAGGAGTGCGCCCGGGTCGGCGCCAAGGAGTCGGTGTCTTGCGTCACATGCGCTCGAGTTCCAGAGTCGCTGCGAGTCTGCAAGAACGAGATTTACAACACGCGCAATCGGATGGGTGCTCACGCCGGCCTCCGCTCTGGGGTTGGCGATCATCCGAAAGTAGGCGCGGCGGTGGACCGGCTCAACTGCTGCCAGGCCGCATGGCGGACCCGACCCGGCCCGCCACGGTGATTGCTCGGTAAACGATTCTTGACAAGTCCAACCTGGGGCGATATTAGGGGACGTCCGGATGCCGCTCGCTGCGGCGGGACAGGTGCGCGGGTTGGATGAGCCAGACCTAACTTCCTCTTGCGAGGGTCGTACGCGGCTCCTTCGTTCCTTTCCTCTCCTCTTTGGTGGCGCAGCGATGTCCGCAGCGTCGCCCGACGGTCTTTTTCAGGCAGACCTCGCGAACGGAGCGCGCCCACCGGAGGCGGTCTATTTGATCATCCGCAGTGACGACGCCGGCATGAGTCACAGCGTGAACATGGGTCTCAAGAGACTGATCGAATCCGGCCTTCCCGTGTCCGTGTCGGTGATGTTTCCGACTCCCTGGTACCAGGAGACGGTGGAGATGCTCAAGATGCATCCTCAGGTCTCCGTGGGGATTCACCTGACGCTGAATTCGGAGTGGAAGAACTATCGGTGGGGGCCGGTGGCGGGGCGCACGGCGGTCCCGACCCTCGTGGACGCTGATGGATACTTCTTTCCCTCGTCCGCTGCGTTGTACCAGAACCGCCCCAGGCTGGCGGAGATCGAGACCGAATTGCGCGCGCAGATCGACCGAGCGCTCCGCTCCGGCCTCAAGATCGACTACGTCGACTACCACATGGGCACGTTGCTCCAGTACCCCGAGTTCCAGGAGCTGACGGAGCGACTTGCGCGAGAGTTCGGGTTTGGCATGTCGCAGTATTTCGGGGAGACGATGGAGAGTCCGCAATACGCGGCTCCTCCGCTGAACAAGATCGATAGCCTGCTGGCCATGATCGATCGCCTGAAGCCGCGCTTCAATGCAGTGATCACGCACGTGGGGATTGATGGACCGGAGCTGGGGGCATTGCTGGACATGAACACGTCGGGCCCTCTGGCGGAGATGAGCAAGAATCGTCAGGGCGAGCTGGATGCCCTGACGTCCCCGCGATTCCGCGAGGCCATCAACGCCCGCAACATTCAGCTGTTGACGTATCGCCAACTGATCGAGATGCAGGGTCTCAAGTCGCAGCAGCGACCTGGAGGCAGTTAAACCGCAGGCGCTCTAACGGGAGGATTTCCCATGAGGTCGATTCTGTCGGGTAGTCAGCTGTCATCGGACCACCATCGTCACCGCTTTCGCGGGATCGCGCCGGCCTTGCTCTTGATGCTGGCGCTGGGCAGACCAGTGCTGGCTCAGGGCGTGCCGATCACCGGCACTGTGAAGTCGGCCGCCGGTGCCAACCTCCCCGGCGTAACGGTCCGGGTCGAGGGAGCGGAGACCACAGCCTTCACCAACGCTCAGGGGAGGTACACCGTCAACGCCCCTGCGAACGGAGCGCTGAATTTCTTCATCATCGGCATGCGCCCGGTTCGGGCCCAGATCAGCGGACGGACGACGGTCGATGTCACGATGGAACGCGTCAGCTACCTGGAGTCGGTGGTGGTCACCGCCTACGCGGAAGAACAGCGCCGATCGGACATCACGGGTGCGGTCGCCAGCGTCAACATCGACGGCGCTTCCCGACAGACGTCCGCGAGTGTGCTGCAGCGCCTCGATGCCAACGTCTCCGGTGTCACGGTCGAGGCGAGCGGATCGCCCGGGTCGCGCAGTACCGTTCGGGTCCGCGGCATCAGTTCGTTCCAGAACAACGACCCGCTGTACATCATCGACGGGACACCCGTCCAGGACTCCTACATCAACTGGCTCAACCCGAACGACATCTCGTCCATCCAGGTTCTGAAGGATGCGTCGGCGGCGTCGATCTATGGCTCGCGGGCGAGCAATGGGGTCGTGATCATCGAGACCACCAAGCGGGGAGTAGCGGGACCGCCTCGGGCGACGCTGCGAGTGAAAGCCGGCATGGCCACGCCGGTGCGGGGCTACGACGACTTCCTCATCCTGAACTCGCTCGACTACTTCGAAGTCGTCAAGCAGAGCTACCTCAACGCGGGGTACGCGCTCAACGAAATTCCCAGCAACATCTACGGCAACGCGAGCAGCCCCAAGGTTCCCAATTACATCTGGCCGAACAACTGCAACCCGAGTCCCTGCGCGTCGGTCAACGAGGCGTCGTACTCGTACCCTGGCAGCCTGATCATGCGCGGCAGCCCCGGCACGAACTGGTGGAAGGCCGTCTTTGGTCCGGCGTTTACTGGAGACTACAATCTCGACGTGTCCGGCGGAGGCGGGGACCACACATACAGTGTGTCCTTCAACTACTTCAACCAGGACGGCACGGCGGCCTACAACCAGTTCAACCGCGGGAGCATCCGCGTCAACACCGGCTATACGCGGAACAAGCTGCAGTTCGGTGAGAACATCTCGCTGTCCATCCAGCGTCAGAACGGCGGAATCCCGGACGATCCGGGCGGATATGCGGAGGATGGCATCGTCGGCAAGAACATCCTGATGCAGCCGGTCGTTCCTGTGCGGGACGTGGCGGGCAACTTCGCTTCGGGGAAAGCCGTCGGTCTCGGCAACCAGAGCAATCCGCTCAAGTTTGCCCATGCGGCCAAGGACAACGTCAACCGGAACGACCGCGTCTTCGGCAATACGTACGCCAGCTACGCCATTACACCCGCACTGCACGCGCGGACCACGTTTGGCTTCGACGTCGGTCGCGGATCATTCGCTGGTTTCACCGCGATCACTCCCGAGAACTCCGAGCCGAGCCTCACGAACTCGATCAACGAGAACACCAGCCAATTCACGAACTGGACGTGGAGTAACACGCTGCGGTACTCCGGGAGCTACTTCGACAACCACAGCGTCACCCTGCTGCTGGGACAGGAAGCCAACCAGGGCACGAATCGCTTCATCACGGCCGGCATGGCCGCGCTGATCAACACCAGCACCAATTCCCGCTTCCTCCAGGACGCCCTCGGCGACGCCAGCACGAAGAACGTCGCCAGCACGGGGGGCAAGAGCGCGCTGCTCTCCTTCTTTGGCAAGGCTGACTACAGCTTCGCCGACAAGTACGTGCTGAGCTTCACGCTCCGGAAGGACGGCTCCTCCAACCTCGGCCCCGATCACCGGTGGGGAACGTTCCCGGCCTTCGGCGTGGGCTGGAAACTGTCCGACGAGAAGTTCCTGGCCGACAGCAAGCTCTTCTCCGACGTAATGGTCCGTGTGGGATGGGGCGTCACCGGCAACCAGCTGATTCCGTCGGGCCGTATCGTTTCGCAGTTCGGCGGGAGCCGTGGGGACACCTACTACGACATCGGAGGAACGAGCAACACCGCCGTCGCGGGATTCCGCGAGACCTCCCTGGGCAACAGGAACCTGAAGTGGGAGGAGAACCGGTCGCTGAACGCGGGACTGGACCTCGCACTCTTCGACGGAAAGATCGACGTCGTTGCCGATGTCTATACGCGCGAGACCAACAACCTGCTCTTCGATCCGCCGACTCCCGCCACGGCGGGCATCGCCTCCCCCCCGATCGTCAACGTCGGGAAGATGGAGAACAAGGGCATCGACTTCTCGATCGGTCACCGAGCCAACTCCTGGAGCCTGGCCTTCAACGGAAGCCACTACAAGAACAAGATCGTCTCGATCGATGGCGTGCAGGACTTCTTCTACGGGCCGATCTCGACCCGGTTCGGCAACCAGGTCATCAACAAGGTGGGCGAGCCCATTGGTTCCTTCTACGGCCTCGTGGCGCAGGGCTTCTTTAGAGATGCCGCCGACGTGGCCAGACATGCGAAGCAGGACGGCGCTGCGCCCGGCCGGATCAAGTTCCAGGACGTGAATGGCGACGGGGCGGTCACCCTGGCCGATCGAACCGTCATCGGCAGCCCCCATCCGAAGTTCACCGCCGGCCTCGATGGCGAGATACGGCGGGGAAATTTTGACCTGAGCGCCACGCTCTTCGGCACCTTCGGCGGGAAGATCTTCGACGTACAAAAGGAGTTTTACATCTTCCGCAACTTCTCCACCAACGTCCGAAAGGACCTGGTAGCCAATTCGTGGACGCCGCAGAATCTGGACGCCAAGTATCCGCGGCTCGACGTGAACGACAACTTCAGCCACGCCATCAGCAGTTTCTACGTCGAAGACGGGTCGTACGTCCGGCTCCGCAACGTGCAGCTCGGATACCAGGTGCCGCGCGCGTGGGCTCGGTGGACGTCTGCGGCGCGCGTCTACCTCCAGGCGGAGAATCTCTTCACCATCACCGGGTACGACGGCCTGGACCCGGCATTGCCGGCAGCCAACGTCTTCGGTCCGGCTGGCGACATCCGGGACCAGTATCGCGGCATCGACCGCGGCAGCTATCCCAGCAGCCGCATGTTCAGCGTTGGCTTCGTCACCTCGTTCTAACCCACCGTCTCATACAAGGAAGGCTCGAGGATGAATACGGTATCGCGGCACCCACGTCTCTCCTGGACGGCGGTCGTGTTGTTGGTGGCAGCCACGTTCTACGGTTGCAAGGACTTCCTCAACAATGCGGCCGAGCCCCAGGGGACACTCAACGAACAGACGCTCAAGAACGCGCAGGGGGTGGAAGGGAGCCTCATTGCGGCGTACCGGGCGCTGGACTGGAACAATGGCGTCGGTGGCAACTGGGGGACTGCCGCCAGCAACTGGGTGTGGGGGAGCGTCACCAGTGACGACGCCTACAAAGGATCCGAAGCCAGTGACCAGGCCCCGATCAATGACATCGAGGGCTACCACTGGTCGACCGGCGACGCCGAGGGCTACCTGAACGACAAGTGGCGCGGCTCGTACGAAGGCGTCGTCAGGAGCAATTCAACGCTACGCCTGCTCAAGGGAGTGTTGAGCTCCAGTCCGGGCGCATTCTCCGCGGCTGCCGCCAGGGGTGTCGCGGGAGAGGCATACTTTCTCCGAGCCCATTTCCACTTCGAGGCCTGGCGGATGTGGGGCAACATTCCCTACTACAAGGAGGGTGACACCGACTTTCGCAAGGCGAACGGGACCAGCGCGGAGGCCGTCACGAACATTCTCGCCGACCTCGACTCCGCCATCGCCAACCTGCCGACAACGCCGCGGAACGGGCAAGCGGGACGCGCCACACAGTGGGCGGCAAAGGCCTACAAGGGTCGCGTGCAGGTCTATGACGGCAGGTTCGCCCCCGCCCTCACCACCTTGCGCGAGGTCCGAACCAGCGGGCCGTACGCGCTGGAATCGAGCTACGACAAGGTCTGGACCGGATTCCAGAACTTCTCCAACGGAAAGGAGACCATCTTCGCGTATCAGGCCGCCGCGAATGACGGAGAGCCTAACGGGAACGACTCCAACTACGGTGAACGGCTGAACTTCCCGCACTCGGGAAGCCCGTTCGGGTGTTGCGGCTTCCATCAGCCGTCACAGAACCTGGTCAACTTCTACCGGGTGGATGGAACCTCCGGGCTGCCGCTCTCGCTCACGAACGCGAACTGGAACGCCTCGAGCGCGAATTTCACGGCAACGAACAGGGCCACGCCGGTCGATCCACGGCTCGACTGGACCGTCGGCCGGGATGACGTTCCCTACAAGGATTGGGGGGTGCACAAGGCCGACTGGATCAGGGCACCGGCCTACGGCGGACCCTACAGTCCCAAGAAGAACGCGCATGAAAAGGCCAGCAATGCGGAGAGCACGGTCGGGTGGGTGCCCACGCAGTTGAACTCCGTCAACATCCACCTCCTGCGGTACGCCGACGTGCTGTTGCTCCTGGCGGAGGCCGAGGTGGAAGCGGGGACGTTGGAGAATGCCCGCACGATCGTCAACGAGATCAGAACACGAGCCGGTGTTCGCGTCCAGGGGCCTGGCACGACTGCCACGAACCTGGCCGTGCCGATCAACGATCCCTCGATCACCTGGGCGACGTACAGGGTCGGCCTCTACCCGTCGTTCCCCGATCAGACGTACGCCCGGAACGCCGTCCGAAATGAGCGCCGGCTGGAGCTGGCAATGGAGGGCCAGCGCTTCTTCGACCTGCGTCGCTGGGGAATTGCCGAGCAGGTACTCAACGCGTACATCGGGGTCGAGAGGACCAGGAGGCTCTATCTCACGGCGGCGGAGCCGTTCGCCGCTCGTCATCGTTACTATCCGATTCCCGCCATCCAGATCGAGCTGAGCCGGGCGTCAGGCGCGGATCGGTTGAAACAGAATCCGGGGTGGTAGGAAGCGATAGGCGATGGGCGATGGGCGATAGGCAGTGACAATGCGAGGGCTCTACCGCCCGCCGCCTGCAGCCCTACCGCCCATCGCCTCTCCGCCCTTGCCTAACGGCCCCTGATCGCGAAGGCCTGAACCGAGTCACCGGTATTCGCGACCAGCAGCGCTTTCCCCGCCGGTGTGTTGATCAGGGCCAGACCCGAGACGTCGAGCGGAGTCAGGAGGCCACTTTCGCTCGGAGGCACCGGAGTGAAGTGGCCTTTGCCGTCTCCCCTCAGCCAGAGTCCGTTGCCGGCATCGGCTCTCGGTGTATTCGCTTCAGCCTCGTACAGGTTCCCCGCCACGATGAGGTCGAGATGGCCGTCACCGTCCACGTCGTGAACGATGATTCCCTTGATCGGTGCAATCTGCGCCAGGTTGGGTAATGGCGAGGAGCTGAAGGCTCCGCCGCCCTCGTTATGCAGATAGACGCTGGCAAACGTATCCGTCTGGTAGTGGATCGCTTGTTGCAGCTGCACGGGACTGAACAGCTGGGGGACCGACGCCTTGGCGAACGCTGCGTATGTCGGGAATTGCAGGCCCAGGGTATAGATCTCCCGCCCAAGTGGAACGAGACCGGCGAGGGGATACTCGGTGCTGCCTGCCTCCTGCGTGAGCACGATATCCGTGGTCTGGTTCCCGGTGAAGTTCGCCGCGAACACCCCGAACCTGCTTTCCTTCGACGTCGTGTACGTGTAATTCAACCCGAGATTCCCGGCGACGAGGTCGGGACGACCATCCTTGTCGAAGTCTCCGGTTGCCAGGCTGTACCACCAGCCTCGCATGGGCGGCAAGCGCGTGGACTGCGTCACGTTACGCAATCGTTTGCCATCGTTCCTGTAGAACTCCAGGGGCATCCATTCCCCGGCGGTGACGAGATCCTGGTGCCCGTCACCATCGAGATCGATCCAGACCGCATCGGTGATCATCCCACCGGCGCGAGCCAGGTCGGGGGCGATCTCCTCGGTGACATCGACAAAGCGGTCCCCATCATTCCGCAGGAGATAGCTCCTCGCGGGGTACGGATAGCTCCTTGGCGTTAGGCGGCCACCGACAAACAGGTCTGGTCGACCATCTCCGTTGAAATCGGCGGCTCGCACAGTAGCCGTGCTGGTGAGCATGGTGGGGAGCGCCTGGACATCTCTCGCGAATCGGCTGTCTCCCTTGTTGATATAGAGGCGGTCCTGCAGCAACGGAGAGCTCGGTGAGAGATGATAGCCACCGCTCGCCACATACAGATCCGGCAGCTTGTCCCCGTTGGCATCGAAGAACAGGGCCCCCCAGTCTTCAGATGCACGGTCGGCCACCCACGGTTGACCTCGAGTCGATGACACAAAGCTGCCGTCCTTTTGCCTGGTGAACAGCTGGCCCGGAACGCCTGACCCACCGCCGATGAACACATCCTCCAGCCCGTCGGCGTTGACGTCGCCTGTCGCAAGTGGCGGGCCCTGCCGGGATATCATGTAGGGCAGGAGCGGTTGCACCGTGTAGTCCGTCAGCGACCCCACGCGTTGTTTGTACGCCAGTCCCTGCCGGGCGTCCATTGGTTCGAAGCGGTGGTTTCGTCCGGGATCGGCAGGTGGTGAGCCACGTGGGGTTCGCTCCGTCGCCTCACCCTGTTTGACGATCAGGATCCGGTCGGCCTCGACATTCGTCAGGAGCTGATGACGCCCGTCGGGCCAGATCACTTCCAGGCTGTCCACGCGCCGGGCGCCCCCAAGCCCGAAATGCGCCCGGTCGTCCATCGTGGACATGTAGCCCCTGTACGGCGTGTAGTAGATGTGCTGCTGTTGTCCCCCAGCGGTGAGGATCAGTCTCGCGCCGATCCCACCCGTCAGCTGATGCGGCGCCGCACCTTGCAGCCGGACCTGCAGGTAGTGATGCGTGTCGTCGTTAGCCCGACCGGCGACATTCTCGTAGATGAACGCCGGCGCATTGATGTTGTTCACCACCAGGTCCAATCGGCCGTCGTTATCGAGGTCGGCATAGGCCGCCCCGTACGAGAAGCTCGGATGGTCCAGCCCCCAGGCCTTCGACTCGTCGGTGAACGTCAGGTCGCCCCCGTTCCGGAAGACATAGTTGGACTGCTCGTATCCGGGGAGCTTGTTCAGGAGGTCGAGCCCGGCCCGGCGCGAAGCATTCGGATTCCCGCCGCGGCGCAGCGCGAACATGGCAGTCTGGTAATCGAAATCGTTGACCGCTTTCGGGTAGCCATTGGTGATGAGGACGTCCTTGTAGCCGTCGTTGTCGAAGTCCGCAAACAGGGGACTCCAGCTCCAGTCGGTGGCCGCGACGCCGGCAAGTCTCGCGATGTCACTGAAGATGACGTCCCCGCCCCTGTTGACTCCGTTGCTTAACTGCAGGGCGTTTTCGCTGTAGTCGTCGCGAAATCCCCGGTCGCGCGACTCCGTGAGACCGCCATAGGTCATCTGCCCGCTCATCCGTTTGCGGCGGCTGAGGTCGCGCGGCATCATGTCCACCTGGAGGATGTCCGGCCAGCCGTCATTGTTGAAATCGGCGATGTCGACACCCATGCCCGCCAGACTGGCATGCTTCAGCCACCGGCCGGCCTTGTTGCTGAACGTCCCGTCCCCGTTGTTGACGTACAGCACATCGTTAGGCGCTGCATCGTTGGAGACATAGATGTCCGGCCGGCCGTCTGTGTTCAGGTCGGCGACCGCAACGCCCAGTCCATAGCCGGCGTCTCGCAGGATCCCCGCTTCCCTGGACACATTCGTGAACGTTCCGCGGCAGGTATTTCGGTAGAGCTGGTTGTAGCTGCCGGGGGTCTCACCGCGGAGACCTCCCGGATGGCTCGACAACCCCCCGCGCGCAAAATCGCGAGGCGAATTGTTGAGCAGAAACAGGTCGAGACATGCGTCCCCGTCGTAGTCCAGGAACGCGGCGTGGGTCGTAAAAGAGGTATCGGCGATGCCGTATTGGGCACCAGCCTCGGTGAACGTCCGATCGCCGTTGTTGATGAACAACAGGTTCGCCCGTTGCTCCGGTTTGGTCCATTCGGGCCCGGACACGGAGACATAGACATCCCGATAACCATCGTCATTGATGTCCACCATCGTCGCGCCGGTGGCCCATCGATTCGTGCCGACACCCGCTCGCTCGGTGATGTCGTCGAACCGCATCTGTCCTTTGTTCACGTAGAGGCGACTCGAGACCATGTTGCCGGCCAGGAAGATGTCCGGCAGTCCGTCGTTGTCGATGTCGCCGACGGCTACTCCGGCGCCGTTGTAGACGTAGACGTCAGTCTGAACATTCAGCGAGTCACTGGTGGTTATGGTGTTCGCGAAGGTGACGCCGGTCTGGTCCGGGCTCAGGAGCTTGAACACCGACCCTTCCCGCTTTGCGCTACTGCAGGCAGCGAGGCAGAGCAGCGGGATCACGCGCGCAAAAAGACGGACCTGTTGGCTAGGCGCGGATCGCGTGATGTGGGGGGCCATGTAAGGGTGATGAAGTACCGTTTGTCGTCGCTCGACCTGCGTGCGCGTACCGGAGGCGGTGGTGATGCTCACGCTCCTGCTCCACGGCGTCAAGCATGGACACAACCATGGGCACACGGTAGCGTGCAGGCGACATCGACCACGTGAAGGCGGCACATCTCGCTCGTTCGTCATGGACGCC
>JBQTIW010000235.1:0-30246 GCA_052387735.1 Gemmatimonadaceae bacterium | reverse complement strand
CCTCCGTCGCTCCGCCTAACCCCCAATCCCCAGAGAAGTACACAACCTTTTGCACTTGACCTGGCAAAGTCCTCGGCGCGGGGCCTGTCCGGAATTCTGTGTGTAACGTCAAACTGGACCAGGCTCGCTCCTTCTATAGAATGGATCCGCCCCCAAAGAGACGTTTGCGCAGAAAGTTTGTCCGTTTCTCTGGAGGGAGCGACAGAAGCCGACGAATCTGCTCGATGCGAGCGCGATCCGTCTCGCGACGCAGTGCACTCGGGCGTGCCTTACGCGCTTTCGCGTTTTTCAGGTAGTGTCTTTCTGGTACCGCAGCACCGCGATGTCCTGCGGACGCCCATCGGCTGTCTTGCTCTTGATGATGTCGGCGAGGCTCGCGACGAGCAACGGATGATTGCGGAACGTGACCTGCATCGCCCGGGATCGCAGGCGCGAAAGGAGCGGATGCCCTCGATGCGGGACATGAAGTTCCCCTGGAGTCCGTCCGCGTCGCGCAACACGCGATGGAGCTCGGAGGCATGGTAGTACGGACGAAGCACCATCGCGCCGAGATCGCGGGCCAGGCCTTTCAGCTTTCGCAGATTCCCCGGCGTCTTGAGAAACATGAAGTCGAGATCCAGTGTCGTGACCGGCGAGCCCTGAAGCGCGGCAGCAGCATTGCCAATCAGCACGGAGTCCAGCCGGTGCCTGGCAAGCAGTTCTGCAATGAGTTCGAGGACAGGCTCGGCGGTCATTGCCGTAATATGCAGGATCGTACGATCGTTCGAGGTGGGGCCTGTCTGGAGGTGTGTGTGAGGGCATACTGAAGACCTGTCAGGGTCCCACGGCCAAGACTAACGCAGGAGCCCCGTGATTGCCGCGAGATGGTGGTCATCGTGCTCCGCCACGAACATTCCCAGATCGATCAGCCGCATGGGCGTGCCGAGCCGGGGATGGCGCGCGGTGCGAGCAACCATCTCCTCATCGGCACCGTGCAACAGTCGGATCAGGTGTGTGCGCGCGGTGCGAAACCCCACCAGCAGATCGGCCAGGGCACGAGTGTTGTAATTGGCGTCGTGCGTGGTTCGATTCGTCAGGTCCGCGGCCGCGAGCTCTGCTTCGCCCCCGAACAGTTGCTCGGCACGGCGCAGCCAGAGCGCCTCGAGATCTAGGAGATGGCCCACGTTTTCCTGAATGGACCACCGGTCGTTGTCACGTCGGGTCAGAACGGCGGCCGGTAGTGAGCGAGTACGCTCCTCGAGCCGTGCCGGCGTAGCTCGAAGTCGCTCCAGGATGCTCGGGAACCGGCTTACCGGGATCGTGAAGTCGAATGACCGCTCGAACCAGATGTCGCGTTTCATGTCGTCCAAACGTCAGTTGCAACTGGGTTCATTCAAGCCACCGCAGTGAGCAACTGTAATGCGGTTGCCTGTTGCACGGGCTCGCCGGCGTGAACCGTGGCTGGCACTGCGGAAGCTGATCCGCGTCCGGGGTCACGGCAACGACCCGCGAGGGAGTGGGGCAGGGGAAGATGAGGGGCTGACGCCAGTGCGGTTGCGTCGCACATTCCCCCTCCTGCCTCCCACACCGGCTCGACATGCGCAACTCCCACGTCTGCGGCATCGCCGCCCTCGCCTTCGGTCTCCACGCAAGTGCAGTGAACGCACAGGCATGGCAAGTGGACACAGTCCGCACCCCCGGACGCCTGCTCGAGTTCACCGCGACGCGCGGCACGTGGATGAATGTGGACGTATCCCCTGACGGGCGCTCCGTTGCCTTCGACCTCCTCGGCCAAGTCTATGAAGTCCCGATTGCCGGAGGTGAGGCCAGGGCGCTCACACGCGGCAACAGCTGGAACATGCAGCCCCGCTACAGCCCCGATGGCGCGCGCATCCTGTTCACGTCGGATCGCTCAGGAATGAACGCGATCTGGGTGCTGCACCGCGGACGCGATTCGGTGGCGCAACTGTCGAAGGGTGACGCATGGACCGCCGGCGGCGCATGGACCGCCGACGGGCGCGCCTTTTACGCAACGACGATGGACCTCGGCGCGCGCTTCGGCGCCGCGCTCCTGGACTCATGGGGGAGCCGCCTCGAGTTCGTGCGACCGGCCGTGTTCACCCCGCCGAGCCACTTCGTCGAACCTGCCGGCGGTGACAAGGTCTACTTCTCCATCCCCAGCGGACCGGTGTTCCAGGGGGGCTTTCAGGTGCGGAGCTACAACCTGCGCACCGGCGAGATTGTCACGGTGGTGACGCGTCCGGGTGGGGCAGCCTCACCTGCGGTGTCGCGTGAGGGACGCTGGCTCGCCTATATCCATCGCGACGACAAGCGCACGCAACTCGTGCTTCACGAGCTGCAGAGCGGTACAGAGCGGGTGCTGATCCCGAGCATCGATCGCGACCGGCAGGAAGCGGGGGCCGGCACCGGCTACGGCGCCTATCCCGCGTTTGCCTTCACACCGGATGGCACTGCGATCGTGCTGGCATACGGCGGCGGGCTGCACGCGGTCGACACGCGGAGCGGCGTGGTGCGCGACATCGCCTTCACCGCACCGGTGCGCCGGCAGCTGGCGCAGCGGCTCGCCTTCCCCGTAAAGGTGCCTGACGAGGGCACCACGCGCACGCGCTCGCATCGCTTCGGCATCCCAGTGGATGGCGGCGTCGTGTACGAAGCACTCGGCGACTTGCACTATATAGTTAGTGGCCGGCGCACCAATGTCACCAGCTCGACGGCGCACGAGGCGAGTCCGGCCTGGGATCCCGCCACGCGCACACTCTACTACGCCACGTGGGACGACGACTCCCTTGGCGCGATCTGGACGCGTCCGCTGTCCGGCGGTACGGCACGCCGCCTGACGAGTATACCCTCCCAGTACGGTTCGCTCGCCCTGTCCCCCGATGGACGCACACTCGCCTTCGTTCGCGGAACAGACGCCCTTCGCCGTGGAGCCACATCACTCGAAGAACAGCTCACCTTCGACCTGATGGTCCGCGGTCCGGACGGCGCCGAGCGTCGCGTGACGGGGCTCTCGGCGATGGGCACGACGCATGGTGGCATCGTGGGGCAGCCGCCGGGGGTGAGCTTCTCGCTCGATGGGACGCGGCTCTACTACACAGAGTTTGCCGGCGATTCCCTCGTGTTGCGACGCATCCGTGTCGACGGCGAGGGAAAGGAGCTGCTCTATTACTTTCCCAACGCGGTCACGGCGCTGGTGTCCCCCGACGGGCGCTGGATCGCCTTCCGCGAGTACCATCGCACCTTCGTCACGCCGTTCGCCTTCGCCGGGCGCCCCGTCACCATCAGCGCGTTCGACAAGCAGGGGCCGTCGTTCCGCGTGGACGCCAACGACGGCGCGTATGCCGGATGGTCGCGCGATGGGGCCCTGCTTCACTGGACCCGCGGCACCGGATACTACGAGAAGCCCGTGGCCGACATCGCGGCCGGTCGCGGGACTCCTGTGCGCACGGAGCTCTCGTTCGACTTTCCGGTGGCGTCGCCGAGCAGCACCATCGCCCTCACCAACGCCCGCGTGCTCACGATGGACGCCACGCGCCGAGTGCTGGAGGGCGCCACGATCATCGTACGCCGGAATCGCATCGAGGCGGTTGGCACGAACGTGCGCGCGCCGGCCGGTGCGCACGTCATCGACCTGCGCGGCAAGACGGTGATGCCGGGGATGATCGACGCCCACGCGCACTACAACCCCGCGCTGTCGATGCTGCACACCGTTGAGCAGCGGCACAGCGGACTCCTGGCGAACCTCGCCTTCGGCACCACAACCCTCTATGAAGTCTACGGGAACGTGCACAAGGACTTCCTCGCGTCCGACCTCCAACGAAGCGGAGCGATCACGGGCTCGCGTCTCTTCTCCACCGGCAACCCCATCTACGGGCTGCGCACCTATCGTCCCAAGCTGTTCCGCCCGATCCAATCGTTTGCTGACGCCGAGGAGATCGTGCGCTTCAACAAGGACCACGGGGCGACGGCACTGAAGGATTACGTGCAGTTCGGGCGGGCGGCGCGGCAGCAGCTCTATGAAGCGGCGCGGGCGCAGGGGGTGAACGTGGTCGCCGAAACGGCCGTGGATCCGCCGATGAACTTCACGATGCTCATGGATGGCGTGACGGGGCTCGAGCACACCATCGGCCTAACGCCCCTGTTCGACGACGTTACGCGCCTGTGGGCTGCGAGCGGGGCCGGCAACACGCCGACGCTGATCGTCTCGTACAACGGTCCGCAGGGGGAGACCGTCTACCGCCAGTCGGAGCGGCTGTGGGAGGATCCCAAGGTGCTGCAGTTCTCCCGCCGCGATCGGCTCCTCGCCGGCCGGCGCCCCACGCACTACTTCGACGACGACGTCTACGCGGTGGAGATGGCCAGCGAACTGCGCAAACTTGCCGCGGCAGGTGTCTCACTGCACGGCAGCGGCCACGGCCAGCAGGACGGGCTCGACAAGCACTGGGAGCTGGAGCTGTTCGTGAAGGGCGGGTTCTCCCCCCTCGACGCGCTGACGTTCGCCACCATCAGCAGCGCGACCTACCTCGGCCTCGGCGCGCAATTGGGATCGATCGAGGCGGGCAAGCTCGCCGACCTGGTGATCCTCGATGCGAACCCGCTCGTCAACATCCGCAACTCGCGTTCGATCGACCGGGTGATGCTGAACGGGGTGTTGTACAGCGGGAAGGACGCGGCTCGCGTGTATCCGGATCCGCAGCCGGCGAAACCGCTGTACTTCCAGCGGTGAGGAGCCCCGGGCTGTACCCGGGGCCGTCCAGGGCGCAGTTCCGTCGTCTTCGTATGGAGACCGACTTGTCTCGCTGTAGGCTGTGGACTACACGCCACTGCTCCTACGACGAATTCACACACTGGCGCCCGGTCCTGCCCCAGCAGCGGAATTGAGTTCGGACAGTGTGCCGCCGATCCTCGTAGCAGGGACCTTCTCTCGCGGATTGTTGGCCCGCCGCGGAACTCCTGCCCCCGAGTACGCCCTCTCGCACTGCGTCACACCTTTCCGCCCGTGGCATGTCCTTGCCCAGCAACACCGACACTGCTACGCCTCGTGCCAACAGGTCCCACCGTCGCGATGTGCGACAGGGAAGACTCTCGCACGACGGCTCTCCGAGCCGAACGTGATGGCGGTCACATTCCGGCACAAGCCCCGGCAGGGTCGCGGGTTCGCCCTCATCGAGCTCCTGTCGGTCATGGCCATCGTCGGCGTTCTGTCCGCGATCGTCGTGCCCCGCAATCGCGACATGATCGAGCGGGCGCGCGTCGCCAAGGCGATCGGCGATCTGCGGGCCATCGCGATCGATCTGTACTCGGCGGACACGCTCCCGCCCTCACTTGCGGCCATCAATCGGCATACGCTGCTCGATCCGTGGGGAAGCCCCTACGTCTACTTCCCGTTTCCCACGGGTCGGAGGGGTGTTCCCGGCGGGGCACGAAAGGACCGATTTCTGGTTCCGATCAATTCGCTGTTCGATTTGTACAGTCGCGGAAAGGACGGAGCGTCGACTCCCCCGCTGACCGCGGCACGCAGCAAGGACGACGTAATCATGGCGAATGACGGCGGCTATTATGGCCTGGCGAGCAAGTACTAAGCGCCTCACGAGACTGGGCGCCCTCGGATCGCGTGTGGGCCGGCGCACGTTAGGCCTGTTCGTGGTCTGCGCGCTCCTGCCGATCACGCTGCTGGCCGGCTGGGCGTATCTCGAGGTCAGATGGTCGCTGCTCGCCGAGGCGGAGGAGCGCATCGGGACCGCGGCAAAGGAGCACGCGGTGGAGATTGTCGGGCGCGCGCTGACCGTGCGCGAGTTCTTTCTGGCGGCCCGGCCCACAGATAGGTCGACGTCACAAAATCTGTTGAAGCGCGTGTGGCTGGCACCAGCCGATACGTTGCGGCACGTCCTCACTTCGCAGGAGCTGGCACGTGTCAGGGCAGGGGGAGTCACGCTGTTCATCGAACCCGACGCGCCGACGCGTGTGTTGATGACGCGGATACTCGATCCCGGGCGTGAAGCGGCTCGCAGCATCTGGGCCGAGCTTGACGTGAGCTACCTGTGGGGCTTTTCCGAAGGTGACGTCCTCACCCCAGGCATGTGCGTCATCGAGCACGCGAGTCGTCGCACGCTCGTGTGCTCCTCCGGCGTGACGCACTCCGAGGGACTTGCAGCTCGCGAGGCCGCTTTCTCGGACAATACCAGCACCGGGACGCTGCTCACCGCGCAGCGCTCGGTCTTCTTCGGATACGAGCTGGGAGGCAGCAACTGGCACGTCGTAACGGTTCTCCGGCGCAGCGACGTGCTGCACGTGATCCGCGGCTTTGCCCGCACCTTGGCGCTTGTCGCCGGACTCACCATGCTCGTGGTGTTCTTCGCGAGTCACGTGCAGATCCGCAGAACCACGGCGCCGCTCGAGCAGTTGCACCACGCAACGCAACGAATGGCCGATGGCGACTTTGCTACCTCGGTCGCGGTAGCGTCCAACGACGAATTCGGCGCCCTCGCGCGAAGCTTCAACGCCATGTCGGGAGCTCTGGGTCGCCAGTTCGGTGCCTTGCAAGCCCTCGATGAGGTGGACCGTCTGGCGCTCGGTACGCACGACTTGGCCGCGGTGGTCGAGACCGCCCAGCGCCGCGTGGCCGAGCGCTGTCGTGCGCTCCGCGTCGTGGTCGCCATACCCGGGGCGCACAGGTCGAGCGAGCGCTGGAGCGTGTTCGATCACTCCGTGAGCGATTCGCCGGCACATATCTCACGTGAAGCAACCCCCCCCACCGACCTACTGGAGCTGGAGAAAAACCGGGCGTACAGCGCTCCGTCATGTGCGGAGCTGCTGTTCGCCATGGGCGTGGGCGATGCGCGGGGATTCGTCTGGCTCATGCTTCCGCTCTGGCACTCCGGGAGCCTCGAAGGGCTGGTCGCCGTAGGGACGCCGGATCGCGTCCCGGCAGATTCGGACGACGCGGTGGAGGCGCGGCGCCTCGCCGACCGGCTCGCGATCGCCGTGGCCAACGTCAGGCTCGTGCACCAGCTCGATGCGCTTGGCCTTGGCACGTTGACCGCCTTCGCCCGTGCCATTGACGCCAACTCCAGCTGGACCGCCGGTCACTCGGAGCGCGTGACCGAGATGGCCATCGCGTTAGGCACACGTGCCGGCCTCACCGGCCGGGACCTCGAAACGTTGCATCGCGGCGGACTGCTGCACGACATCGGCAAGATCGGAGTCCCCGCATCGATTCTCGACAAGCCCGGACGCCTGACCAGCGAGGAGTTTGATGTGGTGAAGTCGCACCCGGTCCTCGGTCACAGGATTCTCGCACCGATCGCCGCGTTCCAGGACGTGCTGCCGATCGTTCGTTCGCACCACGAACGGATGGACGGCAGCGGCTACCCCGACGGGCTGAACGGCGAGGCGATTCCTACCCTGGCACGCGTACTTGCGGTGGCCGACGTCTACGACGCGCTGGTCTCCGACCGGCCGTACCGGCAAGGCATGACCCCGGTCCAGGCGCTGGCCGAAGTGCGACGTGGTGCTGGCGCGCACCTGGACGCGACGCTCGTGCGCCTCTTCGTCGAACTGCACGCCGAAGGTCGCATGCATCGCGAGGCAGGAGCCTTGCGAGAGGCAGCGGCGCTCGCCGATGCCGTTGCGGCTGGCCGGGCACGAATCGAAGTGGCAGCATGAGCAACACACCGGTCCCGCGAAGCGGAACGCCGCTCGCCAGTTCCGTCATTCGTGAGGCGCATACATCGCCTGCGGCACCCACGGTCAAGGATGGCGATCTTTCCGTGCCGATGGAGCTCAATGAGTTCATGACGCAGCTCGGCGTGGTGATGCGGCTTCCCACGCGTAGCGTGGCCACGATCCCCGAACCCGCCGCGGTGACGAGCTCCCGGCGTCGCACGCGGCCACTGCTCCCGATTGCCGCCGCCGTGACCGTCCTTGTGTATGCGGCGATGCAACTTCGGCCGGCGCCGAGCGCGATCGTGCCACCCGAGATCACCGGCACGTGGGAGACCACCGATCCACGATACGCGGGGCGCCATCTCGTGCTCAGCGATCGCGGTGTCCTGCACGTCGTGGGATCGGCGCCTAACGGCGACGTCGAGCTGGTTCGCGCAGTTGCCACACGGCGGGTGTTCGATACATTGGCCGTCGTGCTGACGTACGGATCGTCGACGCCGCCGGGAGAGCTGGCGATGGCTTACGTCCGGCAGCCCCGGGAGCAGCTCATCCTGCGCAATCCGTCCGGTGTTGCCTGGTCTCGAACGGCGGCGGTGGTCGTGGGTGCCCGGGCGCCCAGCTCTCCATCGCTAGCGACGGATCCCTCGCGCCGGTAGTTAGACTCCCGTTCCCTACACGTCTGCCAGCGTCAGGGCGCGCGGCTGCCGACCGTCGATGTCGGTAAAGCCGTACTCCTGGGCAATCGTCGCCGCCACCAGGATGGATCCGCTTCGATCTGATACGTTCGGATCCGCCGCCAGTGCCGCCACGGCTCGACCAATGAACTCCGGGCTTTCGGAGTTGCTCAAATCAAAGACCCTGGCGGCAAGCACGGACTCGGTGCGAACGAGACCGGGGTACAGCGAAACGACACTCACGCCGTGCGACTTCAACTCGTGCGCCATGTCCGCCGTCATCTTGTCGGTCGCTGCCTTCGACACACCGTACAGGGTGTTGGCGATGTATTTCTGGGCAGACCAGTGCGAAACATTGACGATGAGGCCACGCCGCGCTGGAACCATCAGCCGCGCTGCATGCTGACTGGCGACGAACGCCGCACGAACCCCCGCGGTCACCATCGCGTCCCAGCGCCATATCGGTTGCTGCCAGAACGGTGCGACGAAGGTGAACTTCCCGTCTTCGACCATCCGTTCGTACCCGCCCCACGCTACGTTGACGAGGATGTCCAGCTTGCCGGCGGACGCTCCGATCTCATGAAAGACCTCGCCTACCGCCTGATCATCGGTGTGATCGCAGGTGATGGCTCTGATCCCGCGCCCGAGGTCGCTCTGCTTGATGCTTCGGCCCGTCGCGAACACCGTCGCACCGGCGTTGGCGAGACCGAGCGCAACGCCTCGCCCGATCCCTCGACTGGCGCCAGTCACGAGCGCTACTTGTCCGCTCAGGTCAGTCATCTTCGGTCGCCCTCCGTTACTGGGTTAAGGCGCATGCACGGGATCGACCATCGCCGCTGCGGCACGACCTGTTAGGCGACGTACACAGTGACCGGGCCGGCACCAGCAGGCCTTGGCTCGCGTGTCACGCCGCTCCCCGCTTGCCGGGAGTGCGCCAATCCATCGCCAAGCGCCGCCCAGTCCCCGCACACTCCCGCAGATACAGATTGATGAGTGTTTGGTATGGGATCTCGGTCTCGGCCGCGAGCTTCTTGAAGTAGTCAATCGTAAAGGCATCCAAGCGGATGGTGACCGAGCGTTTGAGCTTCGCGGCGTAGGGATTGCGACGGCCCTTCGAGAAGTCGAGCGATCGTTTCATACGGTCCACCGCGCGCCATACTGGGCACGCTCAGTTGGAGTGGCGGGACGGGCCGAGATGAGGCGAATGGGTGCGCCGCTTCTCGGTAGCAGTGGATGACGACGAGCTGGCGGAGACGAGCGCTCAGTCCGGGCAAGTAGAAGCACTCGTCGTCGCCGGAGTGCGCGATCTCAGGAAAGAGGATGGCGTGGTCATCGGCAAAGACGGTCTGCGCCTCCTCGAACGTGATCCCGTGTTTGCGCCGATTCTCCCGCGCCTTGCCAGGGTCCCAATCGAAGCGGAGATCGTCCACTCCTCAAGGTACGTACGCTGTACATACATCGCAAGGACAACCGGTCGCGTTAGCGTCGGGCTGCTCGGATTTCTCCTGGGCGTGAGCGTGCTCGAGGATCTGGTGGTGTCGTTCGGGCGCACGACAACGCCACTGGGCACCCGCTTACGCAGGGGATTCAGAGGGCGCGATATCACGCGACAACTCGTCGCTTGACAGCAGGTGCGCACTCACGGATCGTCTCCTGAGCGCGGCGTCGCGTAGACGAGGCGCCACGCGCTCGTCGACGAGGACCTACAGGAGAGGCAACGTGAAGCCCATTCGCACCATCGTCGCCTGCCTCTCGCTCAGCTGGTCGGTTCCAGCCCAAACGACCAATCCCTACGTCACACCCATCCGCGCCGCGGAAGGTGTGATCCGTGTCGGGTACAGGGAATTCGCCACGCTGCCGGACATAGAGGATGTGGCCGCACGGATGATGCTCCTCATGCAGGAACCAGGTGCGCGCAATCTGTTCGTCAACGACATGCGCGGCCCGCTCTACCGCATAAGCGCCGACGGTCGCACGGTCACGCAGTACGTGAACATCGACGATCCACAGTGGGGCAAGGACGTGCAATCGTCGGGTCGCGAGCGGGGCTTCCAGAGCTTCGCCTTCCACCCGCAGTTCAACCAGCCGGGCGCGCGGGGATTCGGAAAGTTCTATACGTGGACAGATGTCACGGATCGCACCCCTGCGCCGGACTTTGCGCCCCCAGGCGAGAACGACTCGCACGACACCGTCCTCCTCGAATGGACCGCAAAGGATCCCGGTGCGACGACGTATGACGGGGACGCGCCGCGCGAGCTCCTCCGGCTGCAGCACCCGTTCGGCAACCACAATGGCGGCCAGCTTGCCTTCAATCCACTGTCGCGATCAGGCCAGCCCGACTTCGGGATGCTCTACATCGGCAATGCGGACGGCGGAAGCGGCGGCGATCCGATGAACCTCGCGCAGAACATGGAATCGCCGTTCGGCAAGATCCTGCGCATCGACCCGCTCGGCTCCAACAGCGGCAATGGAAAGTACGGCCTGCCGGCCGACAACCCCTTCATGGAGGGCCGTCGCGCCGGGGCCCGCGGCGAGATCTACGCGTTAGGCGTGCGCAACCCGCAGCGCTTCGCCTGGGATCCGGCCAGTGGACGCATGTACGTCGCCGACATCGGCCAGAACATCGTCGAAGAACTGAGCCCGGTGCCGAAAGGCGGGAACCTCGGCTGGAACGCCTGGGAGGGGAACTTCCGATTCGTCAGCCGGGCCGGCGTCGACACCACCGGAGCTCGAGCCGATCGCGCGATGACGTACCCGATCGCCGAATACGATCACACGGATCCGACGCTCACCAACCGCGCGGCCGTCACCGGGGTCGTGGTGTACCGTGGCTCGGCGATCCCGCAGCTCAGGAACCGCATCATCATCGGCGACAATCCGAGCGGCGAAGTGTTCCACATTTCCGCCGACGACACGTCGGCGCATGGACAGGATCACATCCGGCGCCTGTTGCTCAACGACAACGGTGAAGCGAAGACTCTCCTCCAGGTCGTCCGCGAGAAGAACGCCCAACAGGGAAAGCAGCCTGCCGCGAGGGTCGACCTGCGCTTCGGCACCGGTCCTGATGACCAGGTGTTTCTGCTCAACAAGGCGGACGGCGTGGTCAGACTGCTCGTTCCGTAGGTGACAACGCTCGACAACTCCCGCAAGGCAGAGTCAGGGAGCGCTGGGGGCTGAAGCTGGCCACACGACAGTGCGAACCAGGATCAGGAAACGACGCGATGCTGAGCGCCGTGCGTACGGCATGCAGACGGTTCCAGCGCTGCAGCAGTGCCGCCACCTTCGCGTGGTCCTCGGCGGAAACGGCCTGCAGCGCCCGGTTCGTCGGCATGATCACGAGGAGGGTGAACGGAACGACGCTCACCAACAACAAGCCGCTCGCAAGCCAGCCGCGCCCGCCGACGAGGAACCAAGCACCCAGCGCGGCGCCGCCGCCGAGCAGCGCCAGCGGCGCCTGCATGAGCGTCGCTCGCCGATAGCTGGGCGCCCATTGTGCGAGCGCGGGCCCGACTCCTGCCTCCATGCGCGCCGGATGCTCGACGAAATTGATATAGGCGGCCGCTCCCGCAAAGGTACCGCAGCAGACGACGGCAAGTGCCTGCAACCAGGCGGTCGGTTCAGTAGGCATATCCACCTCCGTGAAAATGACTCGGCGTCGCCCTTGGCATCCGCATCGATCCGCTGCATCCGCGTTTCAAAGTCGATTACTACAGGGTCGTGCCGAATCGCGGGCTAATCAAAGGTTTGAACGCGGATTCAGCGGATTCAAGCGGATCAGGCGGAGCTAAAGGCAAAGCCAGAAAGAGAGAAAGAAAGGAAGAAAGAAACGATCCGCTGCATTCGCCCCATCCGCGTTATAGAAGTCGATTACTACGGGTCGTGCCGAACCGCCAGGGTGATCGACGGTTGAACGCGGATTCAGCGAGATCGAGGCTGATCACCGCGGAGCTGGGATCAGAGAGGTCCGGGTGGACACGAGTCGATAGAACTTTGGTTCGGGACCGAAGTGCAGCAGGAGGCCGACGGTGAGGTTCGTGGCGCGTAGGTAGTTATGGAGCTGTGGTGCCGCGAGTGGAGGCAGAGTCTGCGTCGCTTTGGTCTCGACGATCAGTCGTTCATCGACGACCATGTCGAGTCGTTGAGAGGTGAGGACGGCTCCCTTGTAATGAATGCTGACCGACACTTCTCGACCAACTCGATGCCCCCTGTCCAGAAGTTCACGCTCCAGCGCCAGCGCATAGAGATGCTCGAGGAATCCGAATCCCAGCGTGTTGTAAGCATCGAAGAACGCGCCGATCACAGACCCTGTCAGTTCTTTCTCGAGCAGTCCCTCGGGCCGATGTCCCATGCCCCGATGATGCCACCGTTTCGTGGGATTCCGTCATCGTTTCATTGCGAAACCAATCATCAACGCGCGTCCGAGCGCCACGATGCATCCGCTGAATCCGCCCCCTTCCGCCGAATCCGCGCTCAAAGTTTGCCGGACTCCGGGATCGCGCCGAGGTCAACGGAACGCAGGATCCAATGGTATCGGCGCCAGCACCTGTGCTTCCCATTCCGCGTACTTCGCGCGCAGCCGATCGAAGACGGCGGGCTGGTCGGCCTTGCGATCGCGTTTCTCACCGAGATCATCGGCAAGGTTGAAAAGCTGCTCGCTGCTTGTTGTCAGGAGGTACTTCCAGTTCCCGCTTCGCATGGCTTTCTGCTGGCTACGCTGGTGCAGGCGCCAATACAGGTCGCGCTCCTGTGGCGCGGCGGCGCCGGTGAGTGCGGGCATCAGGTCGATGCCATCGAATGGCACGCGCGGATCCGGCGTCGCGCCGGCGAGTGCGCTGATCGTCGCGGTCCAGTCCATTGTGATGCACACCTGATCGTTTGAGCTGCCCGATGGAATTACGCCCGGCCAGCGTGCGAGTGCGACCACGCGGATACCGCCTTCCCACAGCGTCAACTTGCTCTCGCTGAACGGACCCATGTGCGAGAAGCGCTCACCACCGTTGTCGCTCGTGAAGATGACCAGAGTTTCGCGCTCGATGCCGCTCGTGCGTAGTGCATCGATGACACGACGGACGCCGTGATCCAGGCTCTCCATCATGCGCGCATAGACCTCGGGCGACCCTCCCCGGACCCACCGCAAGGAGTCGGGATACACGGCATCGACCGGACCCTGCCACGGCCAGTGCGGTGCATTGTATTGGAGGTTCAGAAAGAACGGCGCGTCGTGCGTGCGGGAGATGTAGCCGACGGCGCGGTCAGTGAAGAGGTCCGTGACGTATCCCTCGACCTGAATCCGCCGCTCTCCGTCATAGAAATGATGGCTGAGCGTCGAGGTGTCGAGGTGACTCTGGTAGTCGACCGCGGCCCCGAGGAACCCGTAGAAATCGGCATACCCGTGGCGAAGTGGATGAGAGGCGGGCGTCAACCCGAGATGCCACTTGCCGATCAGTGCGGTGTCGTAACCAACGTTCCGCAGCAGGAGCCCAAGCGTGGGTGGATCGGCGGCCAGGCCAATCGACTGCGTGGTGAGGGGCTCATACAGGCCGATCGGGTTCCGCGCAGGATATTGGCCCGTCGACAGCGCGACCCGCGTCGGTGTGCACACCGGCGCCGCAGAGTAAGCCTGCGTCATCACCACGCCTTCCCGGCCGATGGCGTCGATCGCCGGCGTCACGTAGTCTTTCCGCCCCGTGATCCCGAGATCGCCATAGCCGAGATCGTCGGCCATGATGAGTACGATGTTGGGCCCCCGGCCCCTGGGCAGTGGTTTCGCGCAGCCGCTCAGCAGCAGCGCGGATGTGGCGAGGAAGTCCCGTCGTCGCATGCAATAAGATGCAACGGGAGACGGGGGACGGGAGACGGGAGACGGGAGAGGAGTCGGGATTCGGGATAGTAGTGGTAGTCTTTCGACTCCCCTCTCCCCTCTCCCCTCTCCCGTCTCCCGTCTCCCGTCTCACTCGCTCCACAGCGCATCACGTGGCGTTACGCGCAGCACGTTGCGTGTCGGTACCCACGTGGCAGCGAGCACCAGGGTAACGATCGAGGCGGATACGAGAATCCCAGCTGCCGCGGTGAGCCACCCGCTGATCGGGAAGAAGTGCATGAACGCCATCCCGACCACGATCAGGATTGGCGCGGCGATGAGCGTCCCTACGCCGAGCTGGCGGCCTCCCTGACCCAGCAGTAACCGGGTGACGCTTCCGTCGGATGCCCCCAGCGCGCGCCGCACGCCGATCTCGCGTTTGCGCTGCCCGATCGATCGCGACATCAGGCCGTACGTACCGGCCATCGCCAGAAGCAGGGCAAAGGCAAAGCACGCACCGAACAGTTTGGACAGGGACGTCGCAATGAGGCCGGTCTTTCGCAGGAGCTCGGCGAAGGGCTGCACGGAGTCCGGCACGAGGAGCGGATCCACGGCGCCAAATGCCTGCAGCAGGGCTTCGCGTCCGGCGACCTCGCTCGTGCGGTACCGCACGAGGACGGCCGCGCTCGTATTGCCGGATTGGAGGAGCGGTACGTAGATCGCGTCCGGGCTGCGGTCCCGCGAAAGCGGGTTCCCGTACAGGATGTCGCTTGCCACGCCGACGATCGTGAGCCATTGCGTTGTGTCCCCAACGACGGTGAGCCGGACCTGGTCTCCCACCGGCGAGCGCCCGCGCCAGTGACGTGCGGCGAGGGACTGGCTGATCATGGCGACGGGAGCGCGCGACGGGTCGTCGGTGTCGTCGAAGGCGCGACCGTCCATCACCGTGATGCCGAGCGTCGAGAGGGCGCCGAGCGTGGCGAGAATGTTGGCGTCCGGCAGCGTTCCGGTCGCGCGAGCGTCGCGGAGGGCAAAGTGGCCATCGCCCGAGGACTTGTCGGCCATGGTCCGGCGCAGCAGCACGCCATCGAGTGCCTCGTGTTCGGCGAGCCGGGCGTGCACGTTGCGATACACGCGGGCACGATTCTCGTCCGATGCATAACGAGCCTCGGGGGGCATGATGCCTCCCTGCAGCAGGTTCGCCGTGTCGTATCCCGGGTCGATCGTGACGACGCGCCGCGCGATGACCCCCGACATCACGCCGAAGAACATCAGCACCGTCACCGTCGTGACCTGCGTTGCTACCAGGGCGCGTGAGAGGCGCCCTTCATGACGTGAGCCCGAGCGCGCGCTCCCGTCCTGCATCACCTCGCGCATGTTGGTGCGGGTGACGCGCAGCGAGACGACGCTGCCCAGCACCGCGATCGCGACGGTCACGAACGCGCCGGCGCAGAGCACGGTGATGTGGTCCATCTGCCAGACCCACCAGAAGGCGAGGTTCCCTTCCATGTTTGCGCGAGTCCAGCTGGTGATGGCTTCCAGCCCCCACGCCGCTCCGGCGGTCCCCACCACGCCACCGGCCAGGCACAGGATCACGCTTTCCCACATCCCCTGCATAACGAGGCGCCCGGTGGATGCGCCCAGGGCCAGTCGCACCGCCGTCTCGCGGACGCGCTCGTTGGCGCGCGCGAGGAGCAGGTTGGTGACGTTGACCAGCGCGAGCAGCAGGATGAGCGCCGCCAGCAGGTTGAGCACGGTGAACACCAGCTCCCGTTCTTCGCCGAACTGCACGGAGGGGAAGGATTCCACTGCCGCGCCAATGGTCCCATTCCGGATCGAGGTGTCCCGCGCCGCGAGCGCGCGCTGCAGCAGTGGACCCGCCTCGGCGGCGGCTTCGGCGTGCGAGACTTCCGGCGCGAGGCGTCCAACGAGCCGCAGCGACTCGAGCCCCGCCTCGGTCGAGGTGTACACGCTGGAAGGGAGCGGCAGCCAGGCTTCGGACGCCACGGGGAAACCGAATCCCTCCGGCATGACGCCGACCACGCGCGTGCTGACTCCACTGAGGAGGACGTGGGTGTCCAGCAGCGCGCGGTCCGCGCCGAAGACCACTTCCCACGTGCGATACGAGAGGACGATCACCGGCTCCGCCCCCGAGGCGGCGTCCGCGTCGAGCAGGGGCCGGCCGAACAGCGCCGGCGTGCGGGCCACCGTGAACAGGACCGGATCGGCCACGGTGGCATCGACGATGCGGCGATCGCCATCGCGCCCCACCACGACCTCGCGTCCCGAGTATCCACCCAGCTCCCGAACGGTGGACAACGCCGACCGCAACCCGGCCACGTCCACGGCATCCACGGCCCGCCGCCGCCCCTGTATCAGCGCGTCGATGCGTACGATGCGTTCTCCCTCGCCTAACGGCAGGGGATGGATCATCGCCGTGTGCAGGAAGGAGAACGTGAAGGTGCTCAGGCCGAGGCCTCCGGCGAGGACCAGGACGGTGAGGAGCGTGAACCCCGGGCTTCGAGCCAGGAGCCGGAAGGCGTAGCGGATGTCCTGCGCGTGCACCATGCGGAGCTGCCGAGTGTTGGAGTGAAGTCGTTCGTGGAAACCATTGGAGAGCACATCGCCGAGCTCACGCGTCACGAGGCGCCATGGTGTGCGACCGCTGGCGGCGCGCGCGGCGGCCACCCGGTCGGCGAAGGTCTGCCGCATGTCGTGCTCCCATCGTTCGCGGAATTCGGTGGGAAAGGCCTGGAGCGCGGCGTGATAGGCGCGGCACCACCAGGGCTCACGCGGCGTGGCCGGCCCGCTCACGTGCCTCCCGGGATGAGCCGCGCGGCGCGCGCGCTGTCGACCAACGACGCCATGCGCCGCGCCTCGGCGGCGGCGGCGCGACGTCCCGCGGAAGTGATGGCGTAGTAGCGGCGGCGCTCATCGTCGTCTGCTATAGTGCGCCGGGGCTCGGTCGGCCTGACCAGCTCCTGCTCGACGAGGCGCTGCAGTGCCCGGTAGAGGGTGCCCGTCTCGACGGCGAGGGCGCCATCGGGGCGGGCCTGGATGTCCTGGATGATCGCGTATCCGTGTCGTTCCCCCGAGGCGAGGGTCAACAGGATCTGGAACTCGATGGGGCGCATGGGCGAGCCCTACGTGTGCCGCGCACATAGGTTTCAGCCCGGCGCCGCACCGCGTCCGTCGCGTCGCGATGACGCTGGCTCAGCCAGGCCGGCCAGCAATCTGGAAGACGTTGCCCTCCGGATCGGTGCCGTCGCACGTCCCCCACGCACTCGGTTCGCGCATCACCGCGCCGTGGCGGCTCAAATGAACGCGCGCGCCGTCGATGTCCGGTACCTCGAAGACGAGCTTGATCGGTGTACGCTCACGGGCCTCCGGAGGATCGGCAATCTCTATTCGCTCGGCGATGTGCGCCGGAATCACGTGGAGTGCCGGCACGACGCCGCCGGCATCGAATTTCGACCCACTCCTCACTCGACTTGGCCGGGAGCGGTGTGAGGCCCAACCCATCGCGATAGAAGGCCGTCATGCGGGGCATGTCTTTCGCGAAGATCATCGCGACGCGCAGTTGCATATCGGTGTTGGCTTCCGAAGGTACGGCTCCCGTTCTGTGTTGCGGTGAGCGTGCTCACTTGAGCACAGCACTCACGTGTCCAGCCACGATGCGCCAGCCATCCGGTCGCGCGCACCAGACGCGGGTGTAGCGGAACGGCCCAGCGAAGGCCACGCCCTGGAAAGTGCCGCTCATCTCCATGCGGACGCTCACCACGGCGATGTTTCCAAAGCGCTGGATGCGTTCCTCGCTCGGCTCGAGACGTGTGATGCGAACGAGGCCGTTCCGGTGCGCTTCCAGGTCATCCTGCTTACCGTAGATGGCGCCGTCCGGGCCGGTGAAGACGAGCGCGTCGTCCACCAGTCGATCGAGCGCCGACACATCGCTGGTGAGTTGAGCCTGACGAAGCGCCACTTCGCATTCCTGTAGCGACGCGTCTGACAGCTCTGACGGCGCATCGGTAGTCATCGTCCCCCTCGATTAATCCTCACCGCAAAACCAGAACTAACCCAAAAGCCATCAGGATTGCGCCCCCCCCACGCGCCACGCGGGCTCCGGTGGGTCCGATCTTCTCGACCAGGATAAAGATGGTCAGGAGACCAACCCACGCGAGGTTCATCACCCCGACCACGAACAGCACGCCCATCAGCGCCCAGCAGCACCCCAGGCAAAAGGCGCCGTGCCGCAATCCCATGCCCAGCGCACCGCTCGCTCCGTCACGCCAGTTGCTCATCAAAAACCCCAGCGGACTCTGACACTGCGTGAGGCATCCGCCCTTGAGCGGCGTCAGCTGATACGCACCCGCCGCGATGAGGATTGCACCGCCGAGGCGCGTGCTCGACGTCGCCATCGTTGATGACAACAACGCGGCCTCGTGCAACGCCCATTGCGCCAGGGCCGCACAGGCGCTGAATCCCAGCCAGACGGCAATGTAGCCGAGGGCGAACGACAGGACTGCGAGCGGCACATGGCGCTCCGAGCGCCGGGCGTGCATTCCGGCAAAGAGGAGCAGCACTGGTGTCGCCGTTGCGGTCATCATCCCGACCATCATCACGCCCCACATCACGAACGTGAAAAAGATGTCGCGGGCGCCCCACGGCGCATTCATCAGCATTCCCATCTTCGCCATCATTGCGTCGGCTTCGACGGATGACGACATCTGGCGATTGAGATGGATCAGGTACGCCCAGGCCAGTGCGGTGATGAGAACAATGCAGCTCCCGATGAGAACGCGGTCGCGGCGGGATGAGGCCGCGACCGGTGATGGGCTACGCACTGCGCCAGGAAAACGGCGCGTACTGGCCATTGTTCTTTCCGCTCGTGTCATTCCAACTCAAACCCAGCGCATTCACGTGACTCTTCAATGCGTTGGCGAGGGCAAAACGGTTCGCGGCCGGATGGCCGGTGTTATCCAAATAGAGCGGCTCCGTGGCGTTGGGGTTAAGCCCCATGGCCCCTTGCGCGGCCATGTCGACGAACTTCGCTGCGGTCACCGACCACTCGGCGCCCGAGCGGTCGAAGCGGATCGGCGCAGACTCCACACCCAGGAACGTTCCAACCAGCGGTCCCACGGCAGCCATAGGGCCGCCCGCGGACCCGCTTGCGATTGCGGTGATGGCGTCGCGCTGCTCGGCACTAGCCCGCTCGTCGGCGATGACGCCGACCGACCAGTTCCCCTTGCCCATCTCTTCTGGCGTGAGTCCGAGGACGATGAAGCCCAGGCCGTCGAGTGGGACCGTGTCGTAACTCCCGCGCTCGATCTGGAACGCCATGGCAAACGTGCACGAGCCATGGGTCGGCTTGACCACCATCTGTCCCGGGAGGCAGGGACACACGAAATCGCAGTTGCAGGTTTCGTAGTACTGTCCGCTGACCTGCCATGATGGTGTTGCCATGCTCCACCTTTCCTGTGCGAATGTCGTCAGTCCAGCAACCAGGCGTCGTTGCACCAGACTATACGTCCGGCTGCACGCTCCCGCCATTGGCGAGGCGCTTATACGCTGAGCTCAGCGAGTCGGGGCCGGCAGCGCCGATGGTGGAACCATCCCGAGAATCCGCATGTAACTCGCAATCTGACTGTAGTGCTCCGCAAGGTCGGTCACGAAGAGAAGCAGATAGCGTGCACGCGTGGACGTTCGCCCCGAGCCCGGCGGACCCGCCGGTAGCTCGTCTGCGAGGTTGGCGTCATTTACCCGTTCCATCGCGTCCCGGCAGAAGAGCGGGGACGCCTTGAGCCGCGCGACCAGCGTGTCCTTGGGCCACATGGCCTTGACGGTGTCCGCCAGCGAGTCCTTTGCCGTCACCGGACGCTGCACGCCACTGAAGCGCGTGCACAATTGGTAGTTCGCGTCCTCGAGGTGCTGCGCGATGTACCCTATCGACTGCTGCACGGGCGTCGGTTTGAACGCGTATTTGCTCGCGGGGATCGAATCGAATGCCGTCAGCAGCCAGCTTCCGAAATAGCCCATGCCCCTGAACGACTGGGTAATCCGGTTCGCCGCCGGCTGCTGGGCGCCAAGTGCCATGGGGAGAACGATCGCGGAGATACTCAGGACGGCAATGCGACGCATGCGCCCTCCAGGGACAGGGGGATCTGACCACTATCGGAACGGTGCTCGTAGTACTCCGACCCATCCCCACGTGTGCCAGCGGTGCGAGCAGGTGCACCATCGACTCCGACCCCTTGGTCTGCACCATCGACTCCGACCCCTTGTTCCGTGCACCATCGACTCTGACCCCTTGGTCCGCCCAGGCAGCTCAGCGAACCGGAATGCATTGCAGGTCGATGGCGGTATCGACCGGTCCGGAATAGTGTTTCTTCACTTCCGCAACAGCCTGCTCCAGATCGGAAAGGCTGAACCACTCCGCCGTCGGCGCCGGCGAAGGGGCCTTGATGAAATGGCTGAGGACCAGGCGCTTGGCCTTGGCCTGCTGTGCGACCTGGCCAACGGTCGCGGGCCTGGCGTGGATGCGTGCCGCGGCGTCGGGGGCGCGCTGTGCCAGGGCCAAGTGCATCACGAGCACATCGGCGTCGGCGGCAAAGCTGGTGAACTTCGGATCGGTCCCGTTCTGATCGCTGCCAAAGACCACGCTGCGTTCACCCACGCGTATCCTGTAGGCGATTGACGGCACATCCGCGTGGGGCACCCCGATGGCTTGCACGTGGAGGTCGTTGTCAGACAACACCGTCGCAGGCAAAGCCGCGGCTGCATCGACAGTGAGCACTTCAAGTCGCACGCCCTGTCCTGCCTGGCCCAAAGTGCCGCTGAGGATCGGAAACGCGCCGCTGGTGGAAACGAAGAGGCGCTTGATGAACAAATCGAAGGCAGGAAACACCCCGCCAGCTGATTGTCCAGCGACCTTGAGGGGCAGCTGTCGGACACGCTCGCTGAGCCACAGCAGCGCCGGCAGATCGGAGACGTGATCGGGATGCAGGTGACTGATGGCCAGCAGCGACAGATCCTGCAGTCGCGCCCCCGCCTCCCCGAAACGGAGGAAGGTGCCGCCTCCGACATCGACCATGGCTACGGCGTGCCCGTTGCGCCAGACGAGATACGAGGTCGACGCGCGTGTGCCTGCCGCGTACGGTCCCCCTGAACCCAGCACCTGCACCATCAGCGGCTCGGGTGAGCATGCACCTTGCGCGAAGGCGCGGACGGCTGAGACGAGCAAAACACACATCGCAGCGGTCGAGACCAGACGCATGGAAACAAACCCACGGGTGACTGCACTGAGAGCTCTCATCCCTTCCTCCTGGCGAGGTCGCCTAACGTGTTCTGGCCGATGTCATTGCCCGAGGCGTCGAGCACGCTCTCATGATCTCTTCACGAGCGGAAGCACTCGCGCGACCAGCTCCTTCAGGAAAGCATCCGACTTCATGAATACAGCGAAGTGGCCGCCACCTTCGATGGCGACGAATGCTTTACGCGGGGCGCGAATCGAGTTCACAAAACTCCTGGCCAGGCTCGTCGGCGTGGTAAAGTCTTTGGCACCCTGAATCACGAAAACCGGTACGGCGAACTCGCCGCCCAGGGCCCTTGCCTCGAGGGCGCTCGTCTGTGGGACGAGGCGCTCGGCGCTCAGGTTTTGCCCGTCGAGCCAGTCGTTGACGTCCCGCGCGGAGTAGCCAGGCGCACCGAGGGCGAGGCCGAGCGTCGAGAAAAGGAAGACATCGGCGCCTTCGAACAGGTTTGCCCACTTCCGCTGGACTGCGTAACCCCGGCCATCCGACCATGGCGGAGGCCCCACCTGCCTGAGCTCGCGGATGGCACGCTGCTCGCCGAGTGTCTCCGCGGCTTTGAGAAGCTCATTGTAGGCGACGGCATAATTTCTTGCCGGATTGGCGACCTGACCGGTCCCGACAAACGCCGCGAAGAGATCGGGGCGGGCCTTCACCATGAACACACCGAGTGTCGAGCCCCAGGAGTGCCCGACGAGGATGATCTTCTCCTGCTTCAGTTCTCTGCGCAGCACCTCGACCAACTCGATCCCGTCCTGAACCATGCGCTCGATCGTGATCGTCGACGCCAGCGACGGTCCGTTCTTTCCCAGGGTTCGCCCTGCGCCGCGTTGATCCCATTGAACGACGGTGAAGTGCTTCAGCCACGAACGAAACGCGGCATACCCCCACGGATTGGTGGCGTCTCCGGGCCCTCCATGCAACAACAGCAGGACGGGATGGGTGCGATCTTCGCCGCGAATCGTGATCCACTGCTCGATACCGCCGATCTCCAGGTACCTGGACTCATCGATGGCGTTAGGCGTGCTGATGGCGTAGTCCACCGTGTGGCGCTTGCGGATGAACGTCAGCATCGCGTTCAGCTTTTGCAGCTCTGCGACGTTTGTGTCCGGCCGTGTGCCGGCGTCCTGCGCGAACGCTGGAACGGCGAGCGCCGAGCAGAGGGCCATGAGCAGCGAGTTACGCGAGCGTCGTCTCATGTCGCGGTACGTCTGGGAGGCATTTGGTCCAGCTCATGACAGATCCGCAGACAGGAATCTTCGCAGATCGTTCTCGATCGAGGAAACAGCAGCTTCTCTTTTGAGCGAGATGTAGATATGCCCGCCGTAGTCTGCGAGCACTGTTGTGCCCTCCTGGACGATCGCACGCACGCAGTCCGCGCCTAACGCACTGATGAAATACCCGAGCTCGAACAGGACGTTGTCTCGTGGCAGCCAGCGTGACGTCTCACCCGCGATCTGTTCGTCGGGTGTGAGGAGAAGAACGGCGTATTTGCAGGAGAACGAGGCAGCCTGTATTTGGTCCAGAATTACACGTCCCGACTCGAAACCGGTTTCCCAGTAGAGGACGTTGAATCCGAGCGATTCAATGCACTCTTTCAGCTTCAGAGCGGTCTCTCTGGCCTTGCCGGAAGAGCCCAGAAACACGCGAGGTTGGTCCAGGCCACCGAAGCGGAAGGCAGCATCGAGCAGGTCCGCGTGCCAGACCTCATCCGAGAGCCTCTGGAAATCATCGCTATCCCGTCCGTTGCCAAGAAAGTTCGCGGCATGCCAGAGCTGGAGCGCTGCCCCGTGAAAGCTCGCGATGGGCACGACCGTCTTCCTGGCCACTAGTGCAGCAATGCCTGCAACGTAGGTAGCCTCGAGGCCCCCGATCGCAATCAAGGCATCGGCATCCTTGACGGCCAGGATCTTCTCGGCCGCTCGAGGCGTCTGGCCCGGGGAGCGCGAGTTACTGGCCGTGAAGAACTTGTGATCCCTCTCACTCTGTCGCTGCTCCGCATAGAGATCGCCTTCCCCGTGAATGCCTTGAATGAGATGGATCAGCGGCTCTGGCGCGTCGCTGTCTTGAAGCGCTGTCAGCATCCCGGCGACGACGTGGCGGTCCGCGGAATTGGGCTCGTCGCTTCCCACAATGACGGTGTGCCGCTTTTCTGCGAGTCGCCGTCCAACGTCTTTGCAGGCCTGAATGAGCGTCGCGTTCCTCTCGTTCGAAAGATTGAGGTCCCAAGCCGCATTCTCCTTTTTCTTCTGAGACCATCCACCGACGATCGCCACTTTCATGTTCGTATCTCCGGGACCGACAGGGGGAAAATAGAAGGTGCGAGGATGAACGCTCGGTTCGGCTGATGGTGCGACGTTCAGGGTCTGGTGTCATATCTGTTGCCAACGTTATCCTCTCACCGCGTGGTACGGTCCCGGAAGAGCGCGGCCGGCATCGGTCGCAGCGATTACGCGTGAATCACCGGCGCCCATACGCAGAGGACCTCATGGTTGCGTGTCGTATTTCGATCCCGATCGCATTGTTTCTGTTCTCCAGCTGCGGGCCAGCTCCGGCGCCGACCCCCAGCAATGCGGAAGCGTCCGCGCCCTGGACCCTTGATCCGGTCACCGCCGACACGACCGATGGGATCCGGATCCTGATCCTCCACGATATGGAGGGCCTCTCGGGCCAGAGCGATCCGGCCACGTTCAACTTCGGGGATCCGGCCTACCCCGAGGGTCAGCGTCTCCTCGTGGCCGACGTCAACGCGGTGGTGGAGGGGCTCTACGTCGGCGGAGCGACCGAAGTACGTGTGGTCGATGGTCATGGGAGTGGGAATCCTGAGCCGGATGTGCGGCGCGACTTGCTCGATCAACGGGCCACGCAGATCCTCCGCGACGAGACCTTCGACGGGTACTTTGGTGTGCCCGAGTTCGAGCGATTCGACGGGGTGGCGGTGGTCGGCATGCACGCCAAGACGGGTTCCCGCGGCTTCGCTTCTCACACCTTCACGCTCGGCATTGGCATCGCGATCAACGGTCAGCTCATCACCGAAACCGAGCTCGTTGGTCTCTCCTGGGGACGTGTAGGTGTGCCGGTGATTTTCGGATCCGGCGACGATCGCCTCGCCGCGGATCTTGCCACCATGCCCTGGATCGAGTTCACAACGGTGAAGCAGGCGCTCGCTGCCGACAGCGCGGCGCCGCGGCCCGTCGCGGAGGCTCGCGCGGAGCTGACCGCCAAGGCCAAACTCGCGGTAGAGAACCTGAAAGCGGGGAAGGCGCGGTCGATGCGAGCCAATCTTCCTCTCCGTGTCGGGCTCCGGGCGGTGCCACCGGCGAGCCTGGCCGCGCTCGATGGCCTCCCCGGTGTGCAGTACGCCGACAGTACCGCCACATTTCCGGTCGATAGCCTCAAGCACGGCTATGACGTCCTGCTCAAACTGGTTGGAATTGCAACGCAGGCGTATGCCCGCGCACTCCCTCGGGTGATTGCCGAGCGGCCCGGCGGACCTGCGGTGATGGCCAGCTACTGGGATCGGCTCGGCAAGACCTGGTTCGACTACGAGTCGGGTCGCTGGAAGCCCGACACGACCCGGGCGCCGTCGACTGCGACGCCTCGCAAGTATCACGGCTACCGATAAGCAGTTCCGAGCGGCTAAACCCTCCGGGGCCGCGGACGAATCGCACCTCCATTGGGTAGGCCGATACGCCCACCCCACTCCGCGCGACTATTTGCTAACGATTCGGCCCCCGGGGATTCACCATGCCCCGGTGACACGTCGCGCAGTTGATGAACCGTCCGTCCGGTGGCTGCGTGGCGAGATGCTCCATCCGTTCCAGCTGCCGGTTGATCCCGAAGTGCATCAAAGCCATTTCGCGCGCCGCGCGCTTGGCACGCTTCTCATCGCTGGCAAAATCCCGAGGTGTGTGGCAATGCACGCAGGTAACGCCCAGCGCTTTGGCATAGCCGCCATTCATGATTCCGACAAACTGGTCAGCCGGAACGCTCTTGAGATGCGGCAGCCGAATGTTGGTGAAGACGCTCTCAGCGGCTGCTCGCTCACGGCCGCTTATGGCCGCAAGCACGGCGGCTTCATACCGATCATTGATACGCTGAATGGAGTCCACTCCCGCATCGGGGACGGCGGCGGCCGACACCGCGGGCAGAGTGTTGCGGCGTTGACATGCACCTGCGGAGAGGATGACAACTACCGCAACCCAGCGAGTTGTGAAGAGACCGAAGAGGTCCATTGCGACCTCGGCGCATGAGACACGAGTCAGGCTTCGAACCTAAGCCGCTTCAGCGCCGATACTCGCAATGAGGGGACGGAACGCACAGGGATGGCGACGAACGGCACGAGAGCGGCCGGCTCGCAATCCTCTACAGGGGCGGGATCAGCCGCTCGACCACCTGACGAGCCACCGCATCGCCGAGTCGCAATCCGGCGTCGATTGCGTAGCGAAAGTGCCAACCCAGCCTGACCCGAGAATCCCCGCACTCGGCCGCCGCGGCGTCGAAGCCGCGGAAGGTCCGACGGGGCATGCCTTGTGGAGCGGTGATGGTCTCCATGGTGAACGACTGCTCGCCGATCAGGCGCCGCAGCACTCCGAACGACGCAGCACACGCCGACGCGTGCGCCGAGACGTACTCGGGAAATGGCGGGGTAACCCGGAGCGGTTGCCAGCTCGAGTCGGGTAGGGTCGCGGCGTTGCCGTCTCGCGCCGCGTCGTGGATGGCGGTGATCGGACGCCAGTGATTGAACGTGAACTTGGCGTCCCACACGGCGATGTACTGGTCATACAGCGCGACATTCAGCAGCGCGAAGATGCGCGCGGCGTCGTGCAACGAGGCACCACCTTCGCCCACCACGCGTCGTGCGAGGCGGTTCACCGAACCCTCCGCGAATTCCATCCACCAGACGGCGTAGGCGGTCTGGTCCGGCGTGCGCGACTTGCTGTCGACACTGCCGTACGCCTTGACCTCGTCGTAGGCGACTGCGTACTCGCGACTCACACGAGACGGTGGAGCGTTGGGGCGTAGTGTGTTGATGCTTTCGAACGCGAAGGGCGTGGCGCGACCAAAGCCCGCGTGCGCCACGAACCCGTTCCACGGTGGCGTTGTGCGGTACGCTCCGGGCTGGTCGCGGAACCGGTACGGCTCCTGCCGATTCCACCCATCGTCGCGCCTCGCCGCGATGATCGCCGCCGCACATGCTGCGCCCAGGTAGGCACCACGAGCAGCAGATGGTTCGGTGGGACGCCGCGATTCGCCCAGCTTCGCGTCGATCCTGGCGCGCGCGGCAGGGTACGCCGCGAGCAGTACGTCGTGCGCCGCCTGCGCGGCCGCCCGTGCGGGGTCGGCGACGGAGTCGTGGTGGGTACACACGTATGGCCTGGAGCGTGGCCTCGCGGCGTTGACCGCATCGTGCATCGCGAGGTGCATCATCGCGAACGCGCGATGGCCCTTGAACGTGCGAAAGCTGTCCTCGGCGAACGCGATTTCGTACGCCGTCGCGTTCCAGGTGGCGATAACGGACGCGTCGCTGGCTCGCGACGTGTCGCTGCCCTCGCCTGCTGGCAGCAGCTGGACGAGCGAGGCCAACACCGTGAGGCGCAGCGGGATCAGGGGCATCTCTTGATTCCATGGCTGTCGATGCCGCAACGTTGGCAGCGAGATGGCTACAGACCATGACCTGGCGTCCGGAGTTGTTGCCCAGGAATCCGACGAGCCGATCGACGTGCTGTCGGATGTATTGCGCGCGGTGCGGCTGAGTGGCGCGCTCTTCTTTCTCACCGACGCGTCCTCGCCGTGGTGCGTCGGGGTTCCATCCGCGCGGACCCTGACGCCGGCGATCCTTCCGGGCGCGCAGAGCCTCGTGTCGTATCACGTGGTGACCAGCGGGCGCTGCTGGTGCGAAGGGCCCGGGACCCGCGCACTGGAACTCGTGGCGGGCGATGTCGTTGTGATCCCGCACGGCGACGCCTACGCCCTCTCACACCCCGCGGGGACACCGCCCGACTGGTCCAACGATGCGGTGGTGGAGTTCTTTCGCCGAATGGCGGCCCGCGAGCTCCCCTTCGTGGTGACTGAGGGAGGTGGTGGCGCAGACCGACTGCAGGTGCTATGCGGCTTCCTCGGATGTGACACCGTGCCGTTCAACCCCGTGCTCGCTACGCTGCCGCGCATTCTCCACGTGCCGCGGCGCCCGGAGGGTGCGCCCGATCGGCTGCATCACCTCATCGATTTCGCCATGTTCGAATCGCGGGAACCGCGTGCGGGGAGCGACGTCGTGCTGCTGCGCATCGCGGAAGTGATGTTCATCGAGGTCGTGCGCCGGCACCTGGCCGCCTTGTCGCCAAGCGAGACGGGGTGGCTCGCGGGGCTCCGCGACCCCGTTGTGGGTCGAGCGCTCGCGCTGTTGCATCGGGAGCCGGGTCGTGCGTGGACGATCGAGCTCCTTGCGCGCGAGGCATGCTCGTCGCGATCGGTGTTCGCCGAGCGTTTCACCCAGTTGGTGGGCGCACCACCAATGCAGTACCTGAGCCGGTGGCGGCTGCAAGTGGCGGCGCGCATGCTGCGTGACGGGGACGCGAAGGTCGTCGCGATTGCGCACGCCGTGGGGTTCGAATCGGAGGCGGCATTCAGTCGCGCATTCCGACGTTTGGTCGGCGTGCCGCCGGCAACATGGAGGCGCCAGGCGTTCCCTTCGGCAGTAACTCCAACGGAGAGATGACGTGACGATGCACGCAGAGCGCCAGGAGGAAGGATGGACCCGGTTGAGGAAAGCGTACGCGAAAGGCTTGGCCCTCGGACTCGGTGCCGGTGTCTCGAAAGACTCGAAAATGCCTTCCTGGGCGGATCTTCTGGTGAGGCTCAGCAAGGATGGCCCACACAAAAGCGGTGATTTGTCCGCAACCGTGGAGGAGCTCATTGCGGCAGGCATGGGCCTTCCGGCGATTGGCGCCGTCCTCGCCGCCCGCTACGCGGACCCCAAATCGTTCGTCAAGGCTCTTCGGAAGGCACTCTACGCAGAATTCGAGTTCTTTCCGACGGGCGGAGACGAAACGGGACTCGTGAAGCTCGTGCAGAAGGACAACCCGACGTTGCGAGCAGTGTCGGCGCTGTGCGCGCAAGTTGGTGGGGACAAGCCTTACGTCCCCAATCCGCTGATCAAGTCCATCATCAACTTCAACATCGATCAGCTGCTCCAGAAATACACGGAAAACCGCTACAAGAATTCGCTGTTGCGAACGATTGAGCGTGCTTCGGCGTCACCAGATGCCACGCGCATTCCGACCTACCACGTGCACGGCTTTCTTCGCTTCGACCGCAAGGCCGGCCGGAGTGATAAAGAGTCCGATGTCGTTGTTTTCACGGAACAGGACTATTTCGAAGCGTTCAACAGCCCCACCAGTATCTTCACCTACACGGTGCTGCACCTGCTCCGCGAGCACACGTTCCTGTTTGTCGGCCTCTCGATGAACGACCAGAACTTGCGCCGCCTGCTCCATTTCTCCCAAGCGGAGATGCTTCGCAGCCACGAGGCGGAAAGGAAGTCTCAAGCACGTCTGGCAAAGAGAGCGGTGCCGCGGCACTTCGCCATCATGCCGGAGCCATCCACGAAACTGCGCGAGGCCAAGGCGACCTCGCTCGCCAAGCTCGGCGTCGAGTGCCTGTGGGTTGCCGACTTCAAGAAGGAGATTCCTGCGCGACTCGGGGAGCTGTACGAATCCGCCGGTGGGAGGTGGACCGACGTGTATTGAGCCGCCATCGCCTCGGGTAACCCGCGCACATCTCTCGCGTGGGATTCCGGGAGCTCGTGTGTCATATGGTGGCACCGGCAACCGAACCCGCATGACGCTACCCGTCACCGAGGCGCAGATCACGGAGACCTATCGGGCAACCGTGGCTGCCCTCTACGCCTACGCCTCCCGCCGCAGCGGCGGCGAAAGGCAGGTGGCCGAGGACGTCACGCAGGAAGCATGGCTGCGCGCGGTTCGGGAATGGCACCGGACCGGCCTGCCGGACAACCCGCTTGCCTGGCTCACGACCGTCGCTCGCAACCTGATTCTCAATCACTATCGGCGGAGTGAAACGGTTTCGATCGACTCTCTCTCACCCGGCGTCGTGCTCAGCCGGTTCGAAGACGACGAGGCCCAGGACTCCGCGGAGATCGCGTCGCTGGTGAATCGCGCGCTCGCGCGGATCCCGACCAACGACGCGCAGCTCCTCGAAGCCTTTCACTACGAACGACACCGCGTCGCACAGCTCGCGCAGCTCTACGGCATTTCCGAACGCGCGGTCGAAGGCCGGCTGCGCCGCGCGAGAGAACGACTGCGCCGCGAGCTCGAGATCACACTCCCGAAGGCCGAAGGAGGCCTCCCATGAACGACCACTCCCCAATGCACCTGCCGACTCCCGAGTTTCGGGCGTCGCTGGAGCGCGAGATCGTGCGGACACTTCAGCGCGAGACGCGCTTCGTTTCCCCGAGGCGCCCGCATCGCTTTGACAGGATGAAAGCGGTAGGGCTCCTGGCCGCTGGGCTGCTGCTCGGCGTTGGAGTGCAACTCGCTTCCGCTCAAGTGGCGGATGCGCGTCAGCGGAGCGAGTTGGAACGCGCCGCGGAGACTGAGCTTGCAGTGGCAGCGCTGCGGCTCGATCTCGCCCGCGAAGCGCACGATCGCGCCCGCCGCCGGGTCGAGGTCGGCACGCTGCCGCGGCAATCGGAGCTCGACGCGGCCGCCGAGGTCCGCATGCGTGAAATGGAGGTCGCGCGCATCAACTTCGACCTGCTGGAGATCCGGGCCTCGGCGGCCGC
>JBQTIW010000234.1:0-11452 GCA_052387735.1 Gemmatimonadaceae bacterium | reverse complement strand
CGGCGGTTTTCATCCACGACACGTCTCCGCCCGCTTTCATGACGCGATTCACGGCCACGAACGCGTCGTTGGAGGCGTGTTCGACGAGCCAGCCGGCACCACCAGCCGTCACCCGACCCGCAGGCGGCGTCGCCATTCCGCTGATGACCTCACAGGGGCAATCGAAGCCGTCGAGCATGCGATCGAACTTCACTCCCATCTGGTAGGCAAGCGTGTAGCCCGCGTTGTCGTAGGGTGCCTTGGGTGGGCCCCCGGGATACTGCAGATCGTTGGGGTAGTCCTGCGGTTCGAACATGTCCATCACGTGGGGACGGAAGGCCTGCGCCGTTTTCACCACGTACGAGCCCGACGGATAGGACTTGCCGGCGGCCGTGAATCCCGACGTGGCGCGGTGAACCGTGACGCCCGACTTGCGTAGCGCATTCACGAATTTTGTGACCGTGCCAAAGTCACTCTGGTCCGACGGCATGATGAAGCCGCGTGGGTCGCGGAGCTCCGGCTTCCGCAGGTTGGCGAAGTATTGCGTCGGCTGGACGCCGGAGAAGCCTCCCATCGCCGCCAGACGCGCATTCCCTTCGGCCGGTTGGGCCCGATCCTTCTGAATGTCGGCCATCACGGCGGCGATGCGCCGCGGGTAATCGGTCCACGTGTCCTTTGAGCCCTTCTCGATCTGGTTGCGCCCCATGCGCCAGATGTTGAACAGGAATTGCTCGCGGTGACGCGACGCCACGTCCAGCACACCATAGTTGGCGGTCACCGAGTACTCGATCGACTGCCGGAAGTACCACTTTTGCGGCGTGATCGGGAAGACGTAGTTCTCCTGCGCGATCAGCTTTTCCGGCGTGAACGGGATTTCGATCGGCGTCGGGTTGCCGATCGTCTCGGTGAGCAGACCCACCATGTTGTGGAAGTACACGGCGGTGCGAAGGCCACCGTTCCACCACGTCTGATAGCCCGCCTGATCGCGACGAACCGCACCCGGCTTGTTCTCCAGCGCGAAGCGCGTGTGCATCGACGTGCCGACGAGGTCGATGCCGTAGATCACCAGCGGATCGAAGTTGTGATTGTGCGGCGCGCGGAACGGCGGCGCGAACAGCACGGCACCGGCGGGGCCGGTCTGGTGGTGGTTGTAGACGATCTGCGGGAACCACTCGTGATACTGGATGCGCATGATGTTGATCGACTCGTTCTGCGCACCCATGTAGAAATCACGATTGTTGTCATGGCCGATGTACTTCTGGTACAGTCGCGGGATGGTCCCCGAGGAACGCTTCGTCTCGTCCGGGTTGCGCATGTACCAGCTGGTCACCAGTTCCATGCCGTCCGGATTCGCGTGCACCATGAGCACGATGCAATCGTTCAGGAAGCGCAGAATCTCCGGATCGTTGGAGCTGATGAGTCGGTAGTTCGTCTCGATCAGCTGGTGCGCGCCGAGCACCTCGGTGGCGTGCAGCCCGCCGTCGATCCAGACCACGGCCTTGCCGTCCGCGGCCAGCTGTTTCGCCTCGGCCTCGGACACGTCGCCTTTCGCCAGCTTGGTGGCGATGTCCTTGTACTTCGCCAGGTTGCGGTGATTCTCCGGCGACGTCACGATGGCCATCAGCTGCGGCCGCCCTTCGGCCGTCTTGCCGATCTCCTGCACCACCATGCGATCGGACTCCGCATCGACCTTCTTCCAGTAGTCGGCGAACTGCGTGTAGGTGGCGAGCCGGTAGTCGTCGCCGATGTTGAACCCAAAAAAGTCCTTGGGGGAAGTGATGCGTCCTTGCGCGAGCGCCGGACCTGTCGCGAGCACAGTCGCGACGGTGGCGATGGCAAGACGTCGCCAGCGAATCGTTTGCGGCATGGCCATGGGTGGATTGCGGGCAGTGGCGGTCGGCGGTGGGCGGTTGTGCCACCGCCTTGATGAGACGGGCGTCGGGAAACGAGTGGAGGTCTGAGCGTTGACGATACAGGCCGGGCAGACGTGCGTCGAGCATGCACGTGGCAATACGCCCAGCCGACCCACCTCGCTGCGTTCCATCGCCTTCAGCGCCTACCGCCGAGCGCCCACCGCCTAGATTTGCCCCCATGCGACCTCATATCCACAAGCTCGGCGGAGCGTCCCTGGCCGACGCTGCTGCCATTCGCCACGCCGTTTCGATCCTGGCTGCGCAGCCGCGGCCCATCGTCGCGGTCGTCTCGGCGATGGCCGGCGTCACCGACGCGCTGCTCGACGGAGCCGCGCAGGCCGCAGGCGGGGACGAAACGGCTCTCGTTCGCACCGCCGAACAGTTGGAGGCACGTCACCGGCAGGTCTGCGACGCTCTGCTCCCTCCTGGCAAGGCGCGAGACGCGCTACGAACGGCACTCTCCCGCTCCTTTGGCGAGCTGCAATCGTTCGCCCACGGACTGGCCACCCTCAAGGAGCTATCCGCCAAGACTTCGGACTACATCGTAGCGCGTGGCGAACGCATGAGTGCGCGCCTCATGTCGGCAGCACTTCACGCACATGGCGCGAAGAGCGAATACGTCGATGCGGTCGAGGTGATCGCCTGCGATGAGCACTTTGGAGGCGCCTCACCCGAGCTGCAGCTCACGGCCAGGACCGCGCGCCGTGTGCTGGGCCCGCTGTTGAAACAGGGTGTCGTGCCGGTCGTGCCCGGCTTCATCGGTCGCACTCCGCAAGGGCACGTTGCCACGTTAGGGCGTGGCGGCTCCGACCTTTCGGCGACCCTGCTGGCGCGCGCGCTCGGCGCATATGACGTGACGCTGTGGAAGGACGTGCCCGGACTGCTCACGGCCGATCCGCGGATTGTACCCGACGCGCGCGTTATTCCACAGCTCACGCCACGAGAAGCGGCGGAACTGGCGTACTATGGCGCCAAGGTGCTGCATCCGCGCGCGCTCATCCCTCTCGGGGACCGGCGGATTCCCGTGCGGGTGCGCCCGTTCGCCGACCCGGACGCGGCGGGAAGCGAAGTCTCGCAACGCCGCACGCTCCGCGAATATCCGGTCAAGGCTCTGTCCTCGATCGCGCAGCAGGCGCTGGTGACGGTGAGCGGGAACGGCATGCTCGGCGTGCCCGGCATCGCGGCGCGCACCTTTGCGGCAATGCACAACGCCGGCGTCTCGGTTTCCCTGATCTCGCAGGCGTCTTCGGAACACTCCATCTGCTTCTCGGTCCCCGAGGGGAGTGCCGATGTCGCGCGGGCCGCTCTTCAGCGGGCGTTCCAGGACGAGCTCCGCCATCACGAAATCGATGGAGTGGACCTCGCACGCGGGATGACCACGATCGCTGTGGTGGGGCTGGGCATGTCGGGCACCCCCGGCATTGCTGCCCGTGTGTTCGAATCGCTGGCCAGCGGGGGCATCAATCTGGTGGCAATCGCGCAGGGCTCATCGGAGCTCAACATCTCGTTCGTGGTCCAGGATCGCGATGCGGTCGCCGCGGTCCGCCGTGTGCACGGCGCCTTTCAGCTCAACCGCATTGGAGGCGGCGGGGTGACCCGCGCCGAGCGAGCGGACGTGATCCTGCTCGGGTTTGGCCAGATCGGACGGACCTTGGCCCGCATGATTCCCCGGGCAAAGTCGGGCACTGTGAAGCTGCGGATCGTTGGTGTGATCGATCGATCTGGGCACGTCTTCGAACCGGCAGGGCTTTCGCCGAAGGCGCTGACGGCGCTGATCCGACGCAAGGAGGCCACAGGAGCTGTCACGGGCTCGCCGAAACGGGCGGCGGCCGGAAGTTCCGCCATGCTGGCAGCCCTCACCGACATGGCGCGACACGCGCTGTCGCATCCCATCGTCGTGGACGTGACGGCCGAGCATACGGTCAGCGCGCTCATGTTCGGGCTCTCGGCGGGGATGGACGTGGTCATGGCGAACAAGCGCCCGTTAGGCGGACCATTGTCGGACGCGCGGTCCCTGCTCGACCTGGCCGCCAGTCAGGGACGGCGCCTGCTCCACGAGACGACGGTGGGTGCGGGGCTGCCGATCATCGACACCTTCCACAAGCTGCTGGAGTCCGGCGACCGGGTGCACCGCATCGAAGGATGCACCTCGGGGACGATCGGCTTCCTGATGAGTGAGCTCCAGCACGGGAAACGGTTCTCGGACGCGGTACACAAGGCAAGGCAGCTGGGCTACACCGAACCCGATCCACGCGACGATCTGTCGGGGATGGACGTTGCACGCAAAGCCCTGATCCTCGCGCGGCTCATGGGCTTTCGTGGCGAGCTCGGCGACGTCCGCGTGGAGCCGCTGATGCCTGACGAGGCCAGGGCCTGGTCCAGAGAGGAGTTTCTTCGGCGCCTGCCAGAGCTGGACTCAGTTTGGGCGACGAAACTCGAGCAGGCGAAGTCGCGCGGACTCGTGCTGCGCTACGTGGCCACGGCCACGCGGCAGCGGGTTTCGGTTGAGCTGCGGGCCGTTCCTTCCTCGTCGCCATTCGCCGGTCTGCGCGGCACGGACAACCAGGTCGTGTTCACGACCACACGCTACCGCGAGAATCCCTTGATCATCACCGGCCCCGGTGCCGGACCCGCGGTCACAGCGGCGGGGGTACTCAACGACATACGAAAGGCAAGCGGGTGAGAAAAGGGCAACCGGGTACACGGCAAAGGGCACACGGGTAGGCGAGTAAACGGGTGAACGGGTGAGCAGGCAACCGGTTTGCCCATTCACCCGTTTACCGTTCGCGTTACTCGTTCGCGCGCCCGTTGCCCCCGTTCGTGTTAGCCGCTTACCCGCTTACCCGCTCACGCGTTTACTTAGACCCATGGCCCTTCCGCTCCGCACAACGGCTCATGCTCCCGGTTCGATCGGCAACCTCGGGCCGGGACTCGACGTGCTTGGCGCTGCCGTGACGGGCAGCGGAGACTCGGTGACCGCGGAATGGTGTGAGGAGGGCGGCGTCATCATCGTCGACAGCGGGCACGTGGATCTGCCGACCGATCCCGCGGTGCACGCCTCGGGAATCGCGGCACTCGCCGTCGTGCAGGCGGCAGAGGAACTCGGGATCAAGCCGCCGCCACGTGGCATTGCACTGAGCGTCCGAAAGGGTTTACCGCTCTCCGGCGGCCAAGGGGGGAGCGCGGCGAGCGCGGTGGGCGGGGCGGTCGCTGTCAATGCCCTGCTGGGTACGCCGCTCGAACGGCACGACCTCCTCGAAGCATGCCTAACGGCGGAAGCGAGGGTCGCAGGACGTCACCTCGACAACATCGCCCCCTGCCTGCTCGGCGGCATCTGCCTGATCCGCGCGCTCGATCCAATGGACGTGGTGCAGCTGCCCGTGCCGCCGCGACTGCGGGTGGTTCTCGCTCTGCCCGATCAGCTACTGCGCACGGTCGATGCGCGCGCGGTGCTGCCAGCATCGCTCGAGCGTCGCGTGGCGATCGAACAGATGGCGAACGTGGCCGCGATGGTCGCGGCTCTGTACGCGGGTGACTTGCCCTTGCTCGGGCGAGCGTTGCATGACCAGATCGCGGAACCACCGCGGAGCCGCCTGATTCCGGGGTTCGTGGCCGCCAAGCAGGCCGCCCTGGACGCTGGTGCCCTTGGCGCATCGATCTCCGGAGCGGGGCCCACCGCGTTCGCGCTCTGCGATAGCGACGTCGGCGCCCAGCGGGTTGCCCACGGCATGCGCGCGGCCTACGAGCGCGAGGGAGTTGCCGCGCAGGTGCGCGTCGCGCGCATCGACGTGCACGGCACCCGCGTCGATTGCGAACCGGCCCTCGCCCGTTAGGCATGGCGCCCGGCGTCACACAACGGTGCGTGCACTGCGGCCGCGTCCTGCCCGACGACTCGCCGGCCACCAGCTGTCCCGACTGCGGGGGACTGCTCGAGATCATGCATCCGCCACCCCCGGTGCGGGGCGGCGCATTGGCCTCGGGCTTCTCTCGTCCCGATGGTCCGCTCGGGGAATCATGGACCCACAGCGGCGTCTGGCGATTCCGCTCCGTCGTCCATCCGACGGCCGAACATGTCGTCACCTGGCCCGAGGGAAACACGCCCCTCATCGGACGCGACGCCGTCTCCCGCTTTGCCGGCTGCGACGGGCTGCTGCTGAAGCACGAGGGAATGAACCCCACCGGGTCATTCAAGGATCGCGGCATGACGGTCGCGACCACACAAGCGAAACGTCTTGGCGCCTCGGCCGTCGCCTGTGCATCCACGGGAAACACCTCGGCATCGCTGGCCGCGTACGCGGCGCTGGCGGGCATTCCGGCCCTGGTGTTCGTCCCCGCCGGTCAGATCGCCCTCGGCAAGCTGACGCAGACGCTGGCCTACGGCGCCCGCACGCTGCTCGTCGACGGCGACTTCGACACGTGCCTAACGCTGGCGCGTCAGGCCGCCGACCGGCTCGGCGTCTCCCTGCTCAACTCGATCAATCCATGGCGACTCGAGGGCCAGAAGACGATCGTGCTGGAGCTGCTGCTCCAGTTGGCCTGGGACGCGCCAGACTGGATCGCCCTTCCGGCGGGCAACCTCGGCAATACAGCCGCGTTCGGTAAGGCGTTGCGGGAGGCCTGGGACTGGGGTCTCATCTCGCGCATGCCCCGTCTGCTCCTCGTACAGGCCGCAGGAGCCGCGCCGTTCTACGCCAGCTTCGCCGAGTCATTCGCGCGTCGCTACAGGGTGAAGGCAGACACGCGCGCCACCGCGATAAAGATCGGGGACCCTGCTTCCCACGATCGCGGCGTCGCCGCTGTGCAACTCACCAACGGGGTGGTGGCCAAGGTGTCCGATGAGGAAATCATGGACGCCAAAGCGGTCATCGACGCGGCCGGTGTCGGGTGCGAACCGGCCAGCGCTGCGTCGGTAGCCGGCGTCAGGCAGCTGACACTGAAGGGCGAGATCGAGGCGCATCATCGCGTCGTGGCCATTCTCACCGGCCACCTGCTCAAGGATCCGGGCACCATTCAGTGGTACCATCAAGAGCAGGTGCCACAGCCTGAACGATCGAACCGTCCCATCGAGATCGCGGCGGAGTTGAGCGCCGTGGAGCGCGTGCTGAAGGGATAACGCCTGCCGAGCCGCACCGGTCCGTTGTTTCACGCCGGCCGGTGCACGCGCTCATCCCGTTACGTTGGCCCGCTCACCCGCTTGCGCGCTCGCCCTTGCCACCTCTTGGTTGACAAGGCCCTAATGCGTTATACTAGGCCAACTTCTGGCGTGAACCCTAACAGTGAGGCCGCAACGCGGGCTGCTGTGCTGCGTTGGGCTGGCCGAACAAACGCCCTATCCACCAGAGGACTACATGCAAAAGAGATATCTCGGCATTGCTGCACTCGCTGCAGCTTTTGCCACCCAGCCGACCGCAGCCCAGAAGCCGCTGAACATCGAGGTCGGGGCGTTCGGGCAGTTCTCCGTTCACGACAAAGACCTCAACATCGACAACGGTCCCACGATCGGCGGGCGACTGGCGATCTACCTCATCAAGAGCTTCGCGGTCGAACTCGACGGACAGTTAGGCAAGACGGACTGGGACAATGCGGGTACGATCAAGTCGCTGACGTTTCGCCCGTGGTCCGTTCGCCTGCTCTTCCCCATCAAGATCACCGACAAGACGCGGTTCATCCTCGGCGCCGGTTATCAGCAGAACCAGTACATCGGCCGCGAGATCGAGGTGGTGCCCGGCACCTTCAGCCGCAACGAGTACGAGGACGCGATCACCGGGCTTGTCGGGCTCAAGATCTGCATGAACGACAAGTGGGGCTTCCGCTTCGACGGGGTTACAGACTACAACCCGTCGCCGAACTTCACCGGCGACGCCTCCCTCAACGGCACGGCACTCAACTTCGGCCTGCGCGCCGGCATTGGCACGATGCTGTATGGCTCCTGTCCGGGCGAGCCGTCCACGTGGACCCTGGGCTTGACGCCGGCGAGCAGCCGCCATCGCGTGGGTGAGACCGAGCAGCTGACCATCACAGCGCTGGACGGAAAAGGAGCGGCAATCGCGCTCACGCGAGTTCGCGATTATCGCTGCTCGTCGGACAACCCGAATGTCGCGACTGTCGACCAGAACGGCCGCGTCACCGCCGTCGGTCCGGGCACCGCGACCATTACCTGCTCGGGCATGATGTTCGGCATCGCGCAGTCGGCGACGCACACGATCACTGTGCGCCGGCCCGACTGGCGTCTCACGGTCTCCGGCGGCGGGACGCATATGGTCGGACAAGGTGGTCAGGCCTCGGCCTCTGCGGCTGACGAAGACAACCGCGCGGTCACCGGCACGACCGTCTGGACGTCGAGCAATCCGTCGGTCGCGACGGTCGACAATAACGGCAACTATCGTTGCGTCGCCGCCGGCAGTGCCACGATCACCGCCACGATGACCCGGGCAGACGAAACGCGCACGGGTACCGCGCAGGTCACGTGCACCGCCCCGCCACCGCCCCCGCCTCCAGCGAGACTCGTCGCGAACCTCACGGACGTGCACTTCGGCTTCAACCGGTCGGACCTCACGCGCGTCGGTCGTGACACGCTCGATTGGGTGATCCGGCAGATGCAGTCGGGCGAAGGTGCCAGCTGGATGATTTCGGTCGAAGGACACACCGATCCTTACGGCAGCGATTCATACAACGAGCGCCTGTCGCGTGCACGGGCCCGCACGGTGGTCGCGTACCTGACGCGGCGCGGCCGAGGCGTCGATGCCTCGCGCATTGCCGGCGAGAACGGCTTTGGTGAAACCTGCCTCCTGGTCGATGACGATCATACCTCGCCGCAGAAGTCGAAGGCCGAACACGGTCGTAACCGTCGCGTCGAGATCTGGAACCTGAACGGCACGGCGGTGCCCACCGGATGCCGCCCGATGTCGGACTATCAGAACAGGTAGGAGACGGGAACCGAGACAAGAGCCCCGCAGCAGCCAGCTGCGGGGCTCTTGTTTGCCGACGATCGGCTGTGGCGCGCTTCGATCTGCCGCCTGCAGTTCTTCCGTCGGCCGTCTGCCGTCCGTCACAACCTGAGCCGGATCACGTACCCCTGCACCACTGCCACGACCTCTTCCCCGTCCTCCACGCGGACCGTCGCTCCGCTCGTCAGGCTGCTGAAGGCTGGCAGCACCATCGCTTGCGTGCCGATGTGGAAGCACGGCACCCGCGCCGAATCACGGGCGCCGGACAGGCGCACCGCGGGATGGATGTGTCCAACAAGCGAGTACCTCCCGGCCACGGGCATGTCGTGGCAGAACGCAAAGGGCGAGACGACAAGGGATGGGTCGTGGCGCGCCAGGTCCCACTCGTCAGGCAGCGCACTGACCTTCCGATCGTGATTCCCGATGACGAGATCCAGCCGGCACGGCACGGTACGGCGCCAGCGCGTCACGAACTCTCGTACCCCTGGGGTAAGGCCCTGAGCATCGTGCACCAGATCACCCACGACGATGAGGCGCTCGGCACCGGTATCTTCGATCGCCGCTGCGAGGCGCACCAGGTCGTCGAACAACGGGCCGTCGGGCAGGGCGACGCCCTCCCTGCGAAGACTCTCCGTCTTCCCCGCATGGACGTCGGCCACGATCAACGTTCGCACTCTCGGCCAGAGGAGCGTGCGGTCGCCCCGCAGCACGACGCGCTCTCCCGCGAGCCTGATGGGCAGCGACGTCAGTCTCGCCATTGCGCGATCATGCGTTCCACCCGGGTGATCAGGTCTTCCGTCGAGAGTCGCGATCCCAAACGGTCGATGAACAGCGGGAACGACAGCGGTGTGGGGTGCGAGATGTCGCGCACGAGCAACTCCGCGGCGCCCAGGCGCACGAGTGCCGATTCGAGGCGCGCGAGTTCGAACTGATGTTGCAGCACTTCACGATGGGCCTGCACCACGAGCAGGTTGTCCGGATCGTACCTGGTGAAGACATCGTACACCAGTGACGATGTCAGCTGCACCTGCCGTGTCGCCTTGGGCGCGCCCGGGTACCCCGTGAAGACGAGTCCGGCGATACGTGCGATGTCACGGAACTGGCGCCGGGCTAGCTCTCCCATGTTCACGCTCGCCGAAACATCGGCGAGCAGGTTGTCGGGGCTCAACGCGTCTTCGGAGAGGAGCGTCTCGACGGTGAATGGCTCAGCCGAGAGCAGCTCGATCCCGTAGTCATTTACCGTCAGCGAGAAGGTCGTCGGGCTGCGTCGACCGAAGCGATACGCCAGCAGCGCCGCCAGCGCCTGGTGCACCATGCGGCCCTCGAACGGATACAGGTACAGATGCCGCCCTTCCCGCGACCTCCAGCGTTCGACGAGCACCTGGTGCGCCCGCGGGATGGCCGAGAGCCGCTGCTGCTCGTGCAGTACCGGCGCCGCGGCAGCGATCTCCGGCGATTCGGTCGAGCCGGTGCGGGCGAACGCATCCAGCCGCACCCGGACCGCATCACCTAACGAAGTGGAGAGGGGAAAGCGGGCGCCCGCCCAGATCGGAGTGATCGACGGTCGTACCGCTGATCGCCGGACGTACGCCACCATGTCGCGCACGCGCACGAATTCCAATGGGCGGCCGGCAAAAGTGAAACGGTCGCCGGGACGCAACCGCGCGATGAAGTCTTCCTCGATCTGCCCGATCCGCCCTCCGCTCAGAAACCGGATCTCCATCGTCGATTCGCTCGTAATGGTCCCGATGCTCAGCCGATGCAGACGCGCGATTCGTGGGGTCGTGACGCGAAATGGTTGTCCCTCGCCCGCTCGCGTCACCCGGTGATGTTGCTCATAGGCTCGAAGCGTGGCGCCCCCATGCTCGACCATCGCCAGCGCCCACTCGAATGCGTCGCGGGCCAATTCGCGGTAGGACCACGCCTCGCGCACTTCATCCAGGAGGTCATCCGGTGTGAACCCGCCGCCCAGGGCGCAGGTCACGAGGTGCTGGACAAGGACGTCGAGTGGCGCCTCCAGCGGATGGCGCGGTTCAATGTCCTGATGCCCCAGCGCATCCCGCGCTGCGGCGAACTCCACGAGCTCGAGGGCATGCGTGGGCACGCAGATGACATGTGCCGCTTCGTTAGGCCGGTGGGCCGACCGGCCCGCTCGTTGCAAAAGACGCGCGATGCCCTTGGGCGATCCGATCTGCAGGACGCGGTCCACCGGCGAGAAGTCCACGCCGAGATCGAGGGAAGAGGTCGCCACGACCGCGGTGATTGTTCCCGACTTCACGCCTCCCTCCACTCGCTCCCGCTCCGACCGATCAATCGACCCGTGGTGCAATGCGATGTGCTCCGCCGACGCAGGACATGCATCCCGCAAGGCCTGGTACCAGCGCTCGGCCTGCGATCGGGTATTGGTAAAGAGCAGCGTCGTTTTTCCGTCGGCAAGCAGAGAGACCACGCGCGGGACCATCGCAAGTCCGAGCCGCCCCGCCCACGGGAAGCGTTCGACCGAGTGTGGCAACAGCGTTTCGACCACTGTGCGCCGGGCAAACTCTCCGCGAATCACGCGGCATGGCCGATCGGTTCCCACGACACACTGCGCTCCCTCGTCAGGCGAGCGCA